>DATHUJ010000108.1:0-8041 GCA_035462375.1 Jiangellales bacterium | reverse complement strand
GTCCTGCCGCCCGCACCTGCACCAGCACCTCGTCGGCGCCGATGTCCGGCCGCTCGATCTGCTCCGGGTGCAGCACCTCGGACGTGCCGTAGCGGTTCTGGACGATCGCGTGCATCGTCGTGCGGGCGGGGCGTGTGACGGCGGTGTTCGACATGTCAGTTCCTTCCGATCGGGACGACCCCCGCGGACAGCAGCTCCGCGACGGCGGTTCGGGTAGCGGGGTGCACGCCGGTACGGATGCACTGCGGACAGGTGTAGGAGTAGTCGCCGGTGGTGCCATCACCGTCGTGCAGCGCGAGGAAGATCTCCGTGGTGGCCAGGTGGGTGATCTCGCCGCAGTAGGGACAGGTCGTGCGCACGGGTATCACGCCGCAGTAGGGACAGGTCGTGCGCACGGGTGTCATGCCCGCGAGAACGGCGGGTAGCGGTCGGTCAGCACCCGCGTCGAGAACCGCACGAGCTGCAGGTTGAAGTCGAACCACCAGCGCGGGTACTCGTTGCGGAACACGATCATCAGCAGGACCGACAGCACCAGCATCCCGCCACCGAAGGCGCTGATGCGGCCTCCGGTCCAGCCCGCCGTGTCGCCGGCGACGCCCCCGGCGACCACTCCCAGGACGATCATGACGGGGATGGCGTAGACCAGGCGCAGTGCCGTCGAGATGCGGTTGAGGTCGCGATCGGGGTAGTCGATCGTCAGTCGTGCGGCATGGGGGTCAGCGGATGAGCTCATGGTGGTGTCTCCTTCTCGAGTGCGCTGTCGTTCCTGCGGCCGGGCACGCTCAGTCGGCCGCGCGCAGCGCAACCGCCGGCTTGATGGCCGCTGCCCGCGACGCGGGCCATGCGGTGGCTGCCAGAGAGGCAACCAGGGGCAGGCCCAGGATCACGAGCAGCCCCACCCACGGGACGACGAACGGCGGCGGCACGTCGCCGAACGAGTCGGAGCCGGACAGCAGCTGACGGGTCGTGAGCAGCCCCAGGACGGCGCCGATCACCGTGCCCTGGACGGCGATGAGGCCGGACTCGGACAGCATGGCGGCCCGCACGATGCCCGTGCGGAAGCCCATCGCCCGCAGCATGCCGATCTCGTGCCGGCGCTCGCGGACCGCGCGGACCATGACGACCCCCAGGCCGGCGATCCCCACGAGCAGGCCGAGGCCGAGGAAGCCGCGCAGCAGGGCGATGAAGCCCAGCATCTCACCCATCCCGGCGGTTCCCATCGTGGTGAAGGTGCGGGCGTCAGCCCCGTGCGCGAGGAGATCCGCGTTGACTGCTGCGGCCAGGGCAGCGGCGTCGGCGCCGTCTGCCGCCGCGATGTAGAAGCGGTCGGAGACCTGCTGGTCGCCGAACAGGGCCTCTGTCACCTCACCGTTGACCAGCGCGCCGTTGCCCAGCCAGTCCGCCTCCCCCACGCCCGCGATCGTGAGCTCGCTGCTCCGCCCGGTGGCCGGATCGACGAAGCTGAAGGTGTCGCCGATCGCCGGCACCGCGTCATCCAAGCCCGCCACCAGGAAGTCTTCCGGCACGATGGCCAGCGACGGGTCGTCGAGAACGGCCCGGTAGGCGGCCTCGTCCGAGGCGTAGACGGGGTCGTGTCGGAACAGGCCGGGGGCGCCCTGCTCCAGCAGGTCTGCGTCGAACGAGGTGACGGGCCAGGAGCGGCCGACGTCAAGGTGTGCGGCGTCGAAGGTCGCAACACCGGAAATGAGACCCGCGACGGCCGCCACGTCGGGGCGCTCCGTCAGCGCCGCCACGGTAACCGGATTGGCCGGATTCGTGTCGAGCACCACGTCGAAGCCGGCAGCCACCCGCTCGACGGTCGCGTCGGTGTTGCCCGCGATCGACGCCGACATCACGGTCATGATCGTCACGGTGAAGATGACGAGCGAGAACATGCCGAGCAGCATCGACGTGCGGAAGCGTCTGGCCAGCGGGTACGCGATGCCCAGGCGCGGCGCCAGACCCCGACCGCCTCGTGCGAGGCGGTCGATGGTGAAGGCCCACACGCGGTCGATGCTCGACGCGAGCGACACGGCGCCGGCGGTCAGCACGACGCCCTGCACGACGAAGACCATCATGTCGCCGGCGGCCATGACGTCGGGGAACAGCGGGTAGACGGCGAGTCCCCAGCCCAGGACCGTGCCCGCGATCACCAGTCGCGCAGGTCGTTCGGGGAGCAGGCGGCGCAGCAGCGGCGAGGCAGAGAACGCCGCGACCGGCACGCCCAAGCTCAGCGCGATCGCGTTGTCACCGAGGTACCCGGCGAACCCGACAGCGGCGCCGGCGAGGATGCCGACAGCTCCGAGCACGAGTGTCCGCTTCCGCACCTTGGTGATCTTCGGCTCGGGAAGGTCCCGGATGGCACGGATGATGTTGAGCCGGGCGATGCGAAGGCTCGTGGCCCAGATCGTCAGTAGCGAGATGAGCAGCCCGGTGCCGGCCCCGATCGCAAGGCTCACCGGCTCGATCACCAGCGGGGGGGCGCCGCCCTGACCCGCCGTGCCGAAGATCGGCCCTGCCATCACCGCGACCAACCAGCCGATGCCGATCCCGGCGGCCGCCCCCGCTGCAGCCGCAACGACGGCGTACAGCGAGGCTTCGATCGCAAAGGCGCGGGTCAGTCGCCGCCGGGTGAACCCGACGGCGCGGAGCATGCCCAGCTCGGTCTTGCGCTCCTCGGCGAGCATGACGAACAGGTTGATCAGCAGCAGGATTCCGGCCATGACGCTGAACGACCCGATCATCGTGAAGATCTGGGTGAGGCCGGCGCCCTGGCTCTCCGCGTAGTCGAGCATGGTCGCTTTCGGCGCGTCGATCTGGACGCCGGCCATCCCGGCGACGGCCTCACGAAGGTCCGTTCCGACGCCGTCCGACAGATCCCGAGTGTCGAACACCGCGCCATCGAGGGAGATCAGCATCTGCGTGCTGGGTGGTGCCGCGACGATGGCCGAGGCCTCGGCGAGGTTGCCCAGCGTGTCGGGGGCCACGATGGCCCCGGCGTAGCCCGCGAGTCCCACTTCGGCGGCCACCTGGCTGATCCTCAGGTCGACGGTGGCGTCGTAGGCGTGCAGGCGAAGCGAATCGCCGGCCTGTACGCCGAGTTGCTCGGCCGTCCGCCGGTTGACGATGATCCCGTCCGCGGCGAGCGGCTCGCTGGTGTCCAGTCCGGTGATCGCGGGATGCGCGCCGAAGCCGCGGGCCGCGGCGACGTCGAGTTCCATCACTGTCACCTGTGGCACCGCCGCGTCATGCTGCGGCGCTTCGAGGGTGCCGGTGCTCGTCGTCGTCGTCAGAAGGCCGTCGATGCCGTCGATGCCGGCCGCCTCGACCGCCTTGCCGACGTCGGTGATGTCCGCGCCCCCGGCTGTGGTCACGACGATGTCGACCGGCCCGTACTGGGTGCGTGCCGCGTCGGAGAAGGATCCCTCGACGACGTCGCCGAGCACGAACGCCGACGTTATGATCGCCGTGCCGAGCAGGGCGCCGGCGACGACGAGAGCGGCCTCACCGCGTCGCCGGCGGATGTTCCGCATGGCCATCGTGACCAGCGTGCGCTGGCGCAAGGCCGTCACCGCCAATGGAAGAAGCAGGAGCGCGACAAGGGCGGCGAGGACTGTGGCGGCGGTCACGACGTCACCGCCACACCGGCGAGGTGCACCTCGTGGGCCGGGCGCTCATCGTTGACGACCAGACCGTCACGAACCTCGACGAGTCGCTGGCCGGAGCGGCCCAGCTCCTCATCGTGCGTGACGACGACCAGGGTCTGTCCGGCGGCGTGGACCTCGTGCAGCAGCTCGACGATCTCGCCGGCCGTCCTGCTGTCTAGCGCTCCTGTCGGCTCGTCGGCCCAGATCAGGGCCGGTTCGGCGACCAGCGCGCGGGCCACGGTGACGCGCTGCTGCTCGCCGCCCGACAGCTCGCCCGGGCGGTGGTGGCCCCGGTCGGCGAGACCCACGCGCTCGAGCATGTGGCGGGACCGCTCACGTGCGACCTTCGGCGCCACGCCGGTCACCAGCAGGGGCAGTTCGACGTTCTCGGCAGCCGACAGGACCGGGATGAGGTTGAACGCCTGGAAGATGAAGCCCATGCGCTCCGCGCGGTGACGGGTCCGCTCAGCATCGGACATCGCGAACAGGTCTCGACCGTCCACCGTCACGACGCCGGCGTCGATGTCGTCCAGACCCGACAGGCAGTTGAGCAAGGTGGTCTTGCCGTTGCCGGACGGTCCCATCACCATCACCAGCTCTCCCGGTCGAGCGTCGAGATCGACGCCCCTGAGAGCTGAGACCTCGCGAGTCCCCGTCCCGTACGTCTTCGTCACGCCGCGAGCGGACAGGATCGGCTGCGGTGCGGTGGTTTCGCTGGCAGACATCAGGTTTGCTCCTTGAGTGGCTATCCGGGCGAGGCGCTTGCCCGCTGTGACGAGTCGTCGGTGATCGATCGGCCTGGAGTCACGATGACGGCGTGTGCCGACGGGCACATCGGGCTGCAGGCTTGACTTGTCCTGGCCGGGGGAACGAGTGGCCTTTCGTGCTTTCGGCTGGTCCGCCGCGGCCGCGGTGTCCGTACGCTGTGGAGATGGTGAGAAACGCCGTCCGGGGGCTGTGGGCCGAACCCCGTCCGGCGCATGCACCCGTCCGGGTGTGGCGGGACTGGGCGCTGGTGGCCGTGCTCGTTTCGGGCTCGGTGCTCGAGCTGCTGCTCCGCGAGGACCGGGAGTGGGCCCCGCTGGTGCTCGCCGTCAGCGTGGTGGTGGCGCTCACGCTGCTGTGGCGCCGCACCCATCCCCTGGCCGCGGCAGCCGTCGCCTTCGGCACGATGTTCGCGTTCGACGTGGCGAAGATCTTCGTCATCGACGCGACCGGCCTGCTGACCATCGCGGGTTTGCTCGTGCTGCCCTACGCGCTGTTCCGCTGGGGCTCCGGCCGTGAGGCCGCGGTCGGCCTCGGCATCATCCTCGGCTGGCTTCCCGTCACCCACGTCGCCGATCCGACGGCCAGTGCCCAGGCGGGCCTTCCGCCGTCGGAAGTCGTAACGGTGGTCGGCGGGTACGGGTTCTTCCTGTTCTCCGCCGCGCTCGGCGCGTCGATTCGGTTCCACGCCAACGTCCGGGTCCGCGACATCGAGCAGGCCAAGCTCCGTCAACGCAACGAGTTGGCCCGTGAGCTCCACGACGCCGTGGGCCACCACGTGTCCGCCATCGTCATCCAGGCCCAGGCCGGACGTGCCCTGGCGGCATCCCACCCCGACCGGGCGCTGGGCACCCTCGAGACCATCGAGGAGACCGCGTCGCGGACGTTGAAGGAGATGCGCACCATGGTCGGGCTCCTGCGCGACGGGGCGGAACCCGACTTCGCCCCGCAACCGGGGCTGGCCGACATCGAACGGCTCGCCCGCGGCGTTGGCGGCTGGCCGCGCGTGGACGTGCAGGTCGCCGGCGACTTCGCCGCGCTGAGCCCGGGTCTGGGGGTCGCCCTGTACCGGATCGCCCAGGAGTCGGTGACCAACGCCGTACGCCACGCGCGCGACGCGACCCGGATCACCGTCCGGGTCGCTGACGAAGACGAGCAGGTGCGCCTGACCGTCCGCGACGACGGCGCTGCGGGCCCCACAGGCCACACCCAGCCTCGCTATGGACTGCTCGGCATGGCCGAACGAGCGAGCCTGCTCGGCGGCACCCTCCAGGCCGGACCCGACCCCGACGGCGGCTGGACGGTCAGCGCGTTGCTGCCCAAAGGTGTCGTGACGATATGACCTCGAGCAGCGAAGCGGCAGGGGGCCAGGCCGCCACCATCCGGGTGCTCATCGCCGACGACCAGGACATAGTCCGTACCGGTCTGAGGATGATCCTCGACGCTCAGGCCGGCATCGAGGTCGTCGGCGAGGCCGCCGATGGCCGCGAGGCGGTCGCCCGTGCCCGCGCGCTGCGTCCCGACGTCTGCCTGTTCGACGTCCGCATGCCCGAGGTAGACGGGATCGAGGCCACCCGGCAGCTCGCCGGCCCCGATGTCGAGGACCCGCTGGCGGTCGTCGTGATCACCACCTTCGACCTTGACGAGTACGTGCACGGGGCGTTGAAGGCTGGCGCCCGGGGCTTCCTGCTCAAAGACGCCGGGCCTGCCCTGCTGACGCAGGCGATCCACGCGGCCGCCCAGGGAGACGCCCTGATCGCCCCGAGCATCACCGGGCGGCTCCTCGCCGCCTTCGCCGACACCCATGGGAGACCCCGACCAGCGCCGCCCATCGAACCGCTCACCAGCCGTGAGGAAGAGATCTTGATCCCGGTCGCCCAGGGCTGGACCAACAGCGAGATCGCCGACGGGCTGCACATCAGCATCAGCACCGTGAAGGCCCACCTCGCGAGCCTCATGCGCAAGCTCGACGCCCGGAACCGCGTCGAGATCGCGATGTGGGCTTACGAAACGGGTCGCATCAGAACCTGACGACGGACACCGAAGCCGCTGTCGCCGTGAAGACCTCTTCCGGTCCTTGCGGCGAAGGAATCGTGCCGCCTCGAAAGGCGGAAACGCACCGGGCCGCGGCCATAGTCAACTCCTCGGGTTGTGACGCCGGCTCGGGTTCGACGAGCTCATCCGCGGCCGCCTGCGGGGACGCCGCTGCGATCCGCAGGCGGTGGAGCGAATGCTGTTCGCGCTGGTCGCGAACCGCGCCTGCGATCCGGGGTCGAAGCTAGCTGCGACCCGCTGGGTCGAGCAGTTCGCGCCCGTACCTGGCTTGCCGAGCTTGAATGAGGACGCCGCCTACCGGGCGGTGGACCTGCTGCTCCAGCACCCACTGCGAGCGCGACATCGCCGACACCCCGGTCGCCCGCGACGAACGCGGTCGTCCGCGACGACGGCAGCCACGACGATAGCCATAGCAGCGACGTCGACAACGACGCTGCGACCGCCACTGGCACGCGCGGGTGGGTTCCGCACCTACAGGCACTCCAAAGCCTCCCGCGAGGACCTGCCGCGGATCGTGACCGGTGGCCGTCACCCGCAGCGAGATCCCCATACGGCACAGGATCAGGCGTTCGGCCAGCTTCACGTGAGCACGTCGTTGAGCATGGCCGGCGCGCTGCATAGCCAGGCAGGCGACCGCGCGACCGGAACATCCGCACATGCCGCGTGGAGGGCGGCGATCTTGCCGATGAGCTTGGTCGGCGCTCATCCAGCAGCAGACCTCGGCCCCCGCTCGAAGGATGCCTTGAGCGCGTCGACCGTGATGGTGCGTTCCTTGACGGCGAACCGCCGCCAGATCGGCGTACCCAGGCGCCACACGCCGTATGACACCAGCTTGGCGCGATGTCGGACCCGCGTCTCGCTGTCGCCGGAGGGCTCAAGGTGGTAGCTGGGCCAGCCTTCGAACGTGAGCTTGCCCGACTTCGACTTGTCCCACCAGTGGTAGACGATCCTGTGCGGTGCCTCCATCTCGGCTATCTCCCCGGGCATGGTGCCCTGGCTCGTGTCGTCGACGAAGGTCGTACCGACGGCCGGCTCACCGGGTGATGTCTGCCGGGTGTGCTGGAGCATGCTTCCCGTGTCGGCCATCCAGTCGTTGTGGCCCTCGATGTCGACGAGCCGTGCGAACACCTGGTCGATCGGTGCAGGGATCGTACGCTCGAGCTCGAACTCGATGGGCTTCATACGAGCCAGCGTCCTCGCCCGGCGGACGCCCAACAAGACTCTTCCAGCTGCCTCCGGCCCAGGGTTCCAGGCCAGATGTGAGATGGGCGCTGATGACCTGCCCGGACGGCCAGAGTTCCGCGCTAGGTCGCGTAGAACTGCAGTGAGGACAAGCCGCAGTGGTTCGTTGTCGAACCCTGCGCTGCAGTGTTGTGCATCCTCGTCGCGTGTGTGTGACCGCACGCACGGCCATCCGCTCATGCCGCGTGGAGGGCGGCGACGCTCGCCCGGATCAGTCGCCAGGCGGAAACGGCGGTTCGAGTCTCAAACGACCTGTGGTCGCGTGCTCACGCGCGCAAGCGACGACCGCCTTCAGATCGAGCCCATACGTCGACCCATTGCCCACCGCGTAA
>DATHUJ010000107.1:0-2167 GCA_035462375.1 Jiangellales bacterium | reverse complement strand
CTCTTCCGCGGCGCAGGCTGGAGCGTCATCAAGGTGATCTGGGGGCGGGAGTGGGACCCGCTGCTCGCCGCCGACACCGACGGCGCGCTGGTCAACCTGATGAACGTCACACCGGACGGCGACTACCAGACGTACAAGGCGGAGAACGGCGCCTACGTGCGCGAGCACTTCTTCGGCCGTGACCCGCGGACCCGCAAGATGGTTGAGCACATGTCCGACGACGAGGTGTGGGCGCTCAAGCGCGGGGGGCACGACTACCGCAAGCTCTACGCCGCGTACAAGGCCGCCACCGAGCACACCGGTCAGCCCACGGTCATCCTGGCCAAGACGATCAAGGGCTGGACCCTCGGGTCGCACTTCGAGGCGCGCAACGCGACGCACCAGATGAAGAAGATGACCCACGACGACCTCAAGGGCTTCCGGGACCGGCTGCACCTGGATATCCCCGACGACGCGATCGACGCGAAGCTCCCGCCGTACTACCACCCCGGCAAGGACTCCGAGGAGTACGAGTACCTGGTGGAGGCTCGGCGCAAGCTCGGCGGCTTCGTGCCCGAGCGCCGCGTGAAGTCGACGCCCCTCGTGCTGCCCGGGGACAAGGTCTACGAGGTGGTCAAGCGCGGCTCGGGCAAGCAGCCGGTCGCGACCACGATGGCCTTCGTCCGGTTGCTCAAGGACATCATCAAGGACAAGGAGATCGGCCACCGTGTGGTGCCGATCATCCCGGACGAGGCCCGCACCTTCGGCATGGACTCGCTCTTCCCGACGCTGAAGATCTACTCGCCGCACGGCCAGCGCTACACGGCCGTGGACCGTGAGCTCTTCCTCTCGTACAAGGAGGACACGAAGGGCCAGATCCTGCACGAGGGCATCAACGAGGCCGGCTCGGTGGCGTCCTGGACAGCCGTGGGGTCGGCGTACGCCACGCACGGCGAGCCGATGATCCCCGTCTACATCTTCTACTCGATGTTCGGCTTCCAGCGGACGGGCGACGGCTTCTGGGCCGCCGCCGACCAGATGGCGCGAGGCTTCGTGCTGGGGGCCACCGCCGGCCGTACGACGTTGAACGGCGAGGGGCTGCAGCACGAGGACGGGCACTCGGTCCTGCTCGCGGCCACCAACCCCGCGGTCGTCCACTACGACCCCGCGTGGGGCTTCGAGATCGGCCACATCGTCCGCGACGGCGTGCGCCGGATGTACGGCGAGGAGCCGGAGAACGTCTTCTACTACCTCACCGTCTACAACGAGCCGTACGTGCAGCCGGCCGAGCCCGAGGACCTCGACGTCGAGGGGTTGCTCAGGGGCCTGTACCGCTACCGGCCGGCTCAGGGGTCGGGTGACGACGCGCCACGGGCGCAGGTGCTGGCTAGCGGGGTCGCCATGAACTGGGCCCTCGAGGCGCAGCGGCGACTGGCCGAGGAGTGGCAGGTGGCGGCCGACGTGTGGTCGGCGACGTCGTGGAACGAGCTGCGCCGTGAGGCCGTGGACGTCGACGAGTGGAACCTCATGCACCCGCAGGAGGAGCCACGCGTCCCGTACGTGACGCAGCGGCTGTCCCAGGCCGAGGCCCCCGTCGTCGCGGTGTCGGACTACATGCGCGCCGTGCCCGACCAGATCGCGCCGTACGTGTCGCAGGACTGGATGTCGCTGGGCACCGACGGCTTCGGTCTCTCGGACACCCGGGCGGCGCTGCGGCGGCACTTCAAGGTGGACGCGCAGTCGATCGTGATCGGCGTGCTGACCCTGCTCGCCCGCAGGGGCGAGGTCTCCTGGGACGTCGTCAACGAGGCGCACGCCAAGTACCGGCTGGACGACGTCAACGCCACGACCGCGGTGGAGGCCGGCGGGGAGTCCTGACTCGGGGCTCCGCTCAGCCGTCCGGGTCGCCGAGACCGGCGGCGACGGCTCCGAGGAGCCGGACCAGCCGGCGGCGTTCCTCGGGGTCGAGGTCGTGCGTGCTGCGCCGCTCGAGCTCGGCCCAGGCGCGCCGGACGGGTTCGCGCAGTGCCTCGCCTGCGGGGGTCAGCTCGACCAGGACGGCGCGACCGTCCCCGGGGTCGGGCGTGCGGGTCACCAGACCGGCTGCCTCGAGCCGCCCGACCATCCGGGTGACGGTCGGGGGCTCGACGCTGCAGCTGTGGGCGAGGTCGGAGGGTGAGCGGGGTGA
>DATHUJ010000106.1:0-3770 GCA_035462375.1 Jiangellales bacterium | reverse complement strand
CGAGCGCGGAGGGTGGTCGTCGGCTGGTCACGAGGTCAGCAGGTCCTTGTAGCGAGCCTCGCCGGCGGCGCCGGCGAGCTCGCTCGCGGGGGCGGCGGCGACAGCTCGTCCTCCGCGCAGCACCACCGCCTCGTCGCACGCCTCGACGGCCAGGGGGAGCAGGTGCGTGGAGACCAGAACCGCGGCCCCACCGAGCCGCAGCTCGCGGATGACCTGCAGGGTGGCCTCGACGCCGAGCGGGTCCACCCCGTCGAAGGGCTCGTCGAGGAGCAGCACGTCAGGGGAGTGGAAGGCGGCCAGCAGGACCGACAGCCGGCGCCCCATGCCGTGGGAGAAGCCGGCAACCACGCGGTCGGCGACGGCACCGAGGTCGAAGCGGTCGAGCAGGTCGCGTCCCCGCTCCGCCCACCCGGGCGGCAGTCCTCGCAGCACGGCCGCCAGGCGCAGGTGCTCCCACGGCGTCGCCCGCGGGATCAACCCACCCACGTCGGGGCAGTAGCCGGTGTGGACCTTGGCCTCCGTCGGGTCGGCCCGCACGTCCACCCCGGCCACCTCGACGTGGCCGTCGGTCGGCGGGATCACCCCGGCCAGCACCCGCAGCGTTGAGGACTTGCCCGCCCCGTTACGACCCACCAGCGCCACCGAGGCGCCCGCCGGGACCGAGAGGTCGAGGTCCGTTACGGCCTGCACGTCACCGAACGTGACGCTGAGCCCGCGCACCTCCACCATGGTCCCCACGAGGGGACAGTCTGCCTGGTGTCGTGCAGCCGCGCCGTAGGGCTCGGCAAGTCATGCAAACCGGGGTGAGTCCGAGGATGTGGTGATGCCCAGTATCGATGTGGTCGGGGAGGCGTTCATCGTCGCCGATCAGGCGGAGCTGGCGGAGCTGCTCGCCCGCCCCGCGCTGTGGCGAGCCTGGTGGCCGTCACTCGAGCTCACCGTCTTCATGGACCGCGGCCTCAAGGGCACTCGCTGGTCGGTCACCGGCGAGCTCCGCGGCTCGATGGAGCTCTGGCTCGAGCCGTGGCACGACGGCGTCATCGTCCACTGGTACCTCCGCGCCGATCCCGTACGGGAGGGTGCGGACCCGCGCCGGCTGCGGCGCGACTACGTGTTGGCGCACAAGCGCCACGTCAACGCGCTCAAGGACCACGTCGAGGCGGGCCGGTCGCCGGGCGAGGCGAGGGCGACCCCCGGCCGGTAGTCTCCGCTCGGACCCACTCAGGGGAGGCATGCATGGCCGACCAGACCACGTCGAGCATCGTGATCGACGCGACCCCCAGCGAGATCATGGCCGTCATCGCCGACCTGGACGCTTACCCCGAGTGGACCGCGTCGGTGAAGGAGGTCGAGGTCCTCACGGTCTTCGAGGAGGACGAGCGGCCGGCCGAGGCGCGGTTCGTGCTCGACGCCGGGGCGATCAAGGACGAGTACACGCTCGAGTACGAGTGGGACAGCCACACCGAGGTCCGCTGGACGCTGACGGAGGGCAACCTGCTCAAGGCCCTGGACGGCGTCTACACCCTCACCCCGCAGCCGGACGGCTCGACCGAGGTGCTCTATCAGCTGCGGGTCGACGTCTCGATCCCCATGCTCGGCCTGATGAAGCGCAAGGCCGAGAAGGTGATCATCGACACCGCGCTCAAGGAGCTCAAGAAGCGGGTAGAGGCCTGACCCGGTCCAACCGCCGAACGGGCACCCGGGACGACCTGCCGCACTTGTAGCCTTGCGCCCTTATGCGCGTCCTCCTCTTCACCGGCAAGGGTGGCGTCGGCAAGACGACGACAGCCGCCGCCACAGCGACCCTCGGCGCGCTGCGCGGTCAGCGCACGCTCGTTCTCTCCACCGATGCGGCGCACTCGCTGGCGGACACCTTCGACGCGCACGTCGGTCCTGAGCCGACCAAGGTCGACGACCGCCTTCACGTCCAGCAGGTGGACGCGCAGCGCCTCTTCGAACGGTCCTGGGGGGAGGTGCAGGGCTACCTGCTTGGCCTCCTGGGCACGGCTGGAGTCGACTCCTTGGCCGCCGAGGAGCTCACCGTCCTCCCCGGTGCAGAGGAGGTGCTGGCCCTGCTCGAGCTCCGAGCTCAGGCGCGGTCGGGGGACTGGGACCTGGTCGTCGTCGACTGCGCTCCGACGGCGGAGACGCTGCGGCTGCTGGCGCTGCCGGAGGTCCTGCGCTGGTACGTCGGGAGGGTGATGCCGTCCGACCGGCGCCTCGTCCGCGGGTTGGCGCCCGCCCTGGGGCGGATCAGCGGGGTGCCCTTCCCCAAGGACGACGTCGTCGAGGCCGTCACGCGGCTCTCGGCCGAGTTGGCGGAGGTCCGCGGTCTGCTGACCGACGAGAGCGCCTCGGTCCGCCTGGTCCTCACCCCTGAGTCCGTGGTGGTGGCCGAGGCGCGGCGGGCCCTGACCCGCCTATCGCTCTACGGATACCGCGTCGACGGTGTCGTGGCCAACCGGGTCTTCCCCCTCGAGGGGGCCGATGCCTGGCGGGCCCAGTGGGCGGCGGCCCAGCAGGTCCAGCTCGCCGACGTCGAGGCGTCCTTCCGCGGGCTGCCGGTCTGGCAGGCCCCGTACCGCCCCTGCGAGCCGCTGGGCATGGAGGCGCTGGCGCACCTCGCCACGGGTGTCTACGGGGACGACGACCCTCTGGCCGTCCGGCCGGTGCCTGAGCCGCTCGCCGTGCGGGAGTCCGGGCGGGGCTGGGTCCTCACCCTGGCGCTGCCCTTCGCCGAGCGCGGCGAGGTGGAGCTTTCTCGCCGGGGGGACGACCTGGTCGTGACGGTGGGAGCACACCGACGGGTGCTGGCCCTGCCGGCTGCCCTTGCTCGTGGGGAGGTGTCCGGGGCGGCCCTGCGCGACGGAGAGCTGCGGGTGCGCTTCCGGCGCGCCCGGGCGAGTCAGTCGGCTGAGCCGGAGGTCCAGGCGACCGGCGCCGAGGCGGCCTCGTGAGCGGCACGCGCACCGAGCCCGGAAGCGTCGCCGACGAGGCGGCCCGCCTCGCCGAGGCGCTGCAGGGGTGGGCAACGACCCATACCGGCACCCCTGCCGCCGGCCTCTTGGGCGCACTGGACGGCCATGTGGCCACAGGGACGGCCGAGTGCCAGCTGTGCCCGCTGTGCCGGCTCATCGCCGTGGCCCGGGACGCCGGTCCCGAGGTCTACGACCACCTCTCCGATGCGATGGTCGCGATGCTCCAGGCCGTACGGGCGCTGGCGGAGGCGTACCGGGAATCTTCGCGCTCGGCGGGGGTCGAGCGGATCGACTTGGACGACAGCGGTGCGGAGGACGACGGATGGGACTGACGGTCGGGGTCGACGTCGGCGGCACCAAGATCGCCGCCGGGGTGGTCAACGAACAAGGGAAGATCATCGACCAGACCAGGGTCGAGACACCGGAGGACGACGAGGCCGGCAGTGTCGCAGCGATCATCGCCGTGGTCCGCGATCTCGGCGGTCGCCACGAGGTCGTGGCAGCGGGCTTGGGTTGTGCCGGCTTCGTGGACGCGGGCCGCTCGACGGTGCTCTTCGCGCCCAACCTGTCCTGGACCGACGTCGAGCTCAAGGACACAGTCGGCTCGGCAACGGGCCTACCGGTCGTGGTGGAGAACGACGCCAACGCGGCTGCATGGGCCGAGTTCCAGTTCGGGGCTGGGGCCGATGTGCAGGACATGGTCTGCGTCACCGTCGGCACGGGGATCGGCGGCGGGCTGGTGCTCGACGGGCGGCTCTACCGCGGCGCGGGGGGTTTCGCGGCCGAGCTCGG
>DATHUJ010000105.1:0-27917 GCA_035462375.1 Jiangellales bacterium | reverse complement strand
GACAACGCCGTGCTGGGGGTGAGCGTGGACGAGACGGGCAGCGAGCTGGCGGTGGCCGCGACCACCCGGGTCGACCGCTGGCAGGTCTTCCCGGGACGGGCACCGGTAGCGCTCGAGCCGGTCGGCCGCGGTGCGACAGTGGCCTACACCGGTCTCGACACGCTGGTCACCGGTGGACTCGACGGTGCGGTGACCGCGTGGCAGCTGCGGCCCGAGGTCCCCGGGCTGACCTCGCTCGACGAGCTGGGGGTCGGCAACGCCCGGCTCGACCCGACCGGGCGGGTGCTGGCGATGTGGGGCTTCGGCGCCGGCGTCCGGCTGTTCGACTCGGAGAGCCTGCAGCCGATCGCCACGCTGCCGTTCGACGACCCCGAGCACACCTCCTTCAGCGGCGTCGCCTTCAACTCCGACGGATCCCGGATCGCGGCGGTGTGGTGCGCTGGGCCCGCGTCCATCTTCGACGAGCCGTGTGACGGCTGGGTCGGCGTGTACGACGCCGCCACCGGGGAGCCGGTCACCGACCCGGCGCAGACCGGCCAGCTCGCACCGTGGGTGGGCAGCGCGATCGCGTGGTCGGCCGATGACACCTGGCTGGCCACCGGGCACATCGACGGATCCGTCGAGGTCCGGCACGCCGGCGACCTCCGCCTCGAGACCACCCTCACCGACCTGGTCGGAGGCGGCGACGGCTTCGTCACCGAGGTGGACTTCACCGACGACGCCGCGCCGGCGCCGCTGCTGGTGGCCACGACCGGCACCGACGCGGCGACCTGGTCGGTGCCCGACTGGGATCGGCTGGGCAGGACCCGCGTGGGTGTCACCGCACACTTCACACCGGACGGGCGAGTCCTCACCAGCGACCAGGACGGCACCGTCCGGCTGCGCGACGCGGAGCTGTCCGTGCTGGACACCTACCGCGGACTTCCGTGGCCGGTCATCCGCCCCCGGTTCAGCCTGGACGGAACTCGGTTCGTCAGCATCGACGACTTCACCGGCGAGACCCGGATCTGGCGCACCGACCCGCTCGCCCCCATCGGCGGTCCGGTCGCGGGTCGCGCCAGCGGAGCCACCATCTCACCCGACGGCACCCGAGTGGTGGTCGGCAGTGACCGCGCCTGGGAGCTGCGGCTCGACCCCGGGCAGTGGGAGGAGCAGGCCTGCGCAGCCGCAGGCCGCAACCTCACCCACGAGGAGTGGACGACCCACCTCGGCGGCGAGCCCTACCGCCGCACGTGCCCGGACTTCCCCGCCGGCGGCTGACGGCAACCGAACTGCAACACCGCGCTCAGACCGTGGCTGCCGTCCGGCCCACGACACCATGAAGGAGCAGTCCCCTACCTGAGCTCCACCCGCGAGGGCTTCCGCGCCGGGGAGGCCGCCGGGGCCGTCGGAGAACCGCCCTTGCTGAAGGAGCCGTCCCCCGCTTGGGAGCGAACGACCGGCACTGGAGAGGTCAGCGGAGTCGCCCGGGACGAGTGCGCCGAGTACGGGACGCCCGTGACGGCGGCCGATCGGCAGGAACTCACGCTCTGCTGCGCGGCGGCCTGCTCACGGCGATTGAAGCCCCCACACAGGGGGGCCCTCGACCCGTTCCGCCCACCTGACACCATCACCCGGGCGGCCCCGGAACGACACCGGACGTCGGACCGGCGGGGAGGAGAGGACGGCATGGTGGACCACCGGGGCGATGAACGCCGCAGAGGCGGTAACCGCTCGCCCTCCCGGACGGATCGTCCTCGGGACCCCGAGATCGACGACGAGGTGACCGGTCGGGAGCTGGACCATGCTGTGCGCGAGGAGCTCCGCACGCTCCCCGGACAGATCGCCGGGGTGGTGTCGCGTCACCTGGTGATGGCCGGCCGCCTCCTCGACGAGGACCCCGAGCTCGCCTTCCAGCACACGCTCGCGGCGCGCCGACGGGCGGCGAGGGTCGGCGTCGTACGGGAGGCGGTCGGCGTGGCGGCCTACACGTCAGGCCGCTATGCCGAGGCCCTGTCGGAGCTCCGAGCGGCCCGGAGGATCACCGGGTCGCCGGAGTACCTGCCGATGATGGCCGACTGCGAGCGCGGGCTGGGGCGGCCCCGACGCGCCCTGGACCTCGCCGCTGATCCCGATGTCGCCGAGCTCGACACCCCGGGTCGGGTGGAGATGATCATCGTGGCGGCGGGTGCGCGTCGCGACCTCGGCGAGCTCGACGCGGCCGTCGTCTCGCTGCAGGTCCCCGAGCTGAGGTCACGGGGCAGTGGCGGTTGGGTCGCCCGCCTCCGCTACGCGTATGCCGACGCGCTGCTCGCCGCCGGGCGCGAGGACGAAGCGCGGCGCTGGTTCGTCCGGGCCGCTGACGCTGATGTGGACGCGGAGACCGACGCGGCCGAACGGGCGGCGGCGCTCGACGGCATCCTCCTCGTGGAGGACGACGAGGAGCCGGCGCCTCGGGGGGACGGGACGTGACGGTCGCCGTGCGACCGCCGATACCCGGCCGCGCCTGAACCGGCCCTCCACAGCCGCGGCCGGGGCTCGCCGGTGTCCACAGGTCGATGCCGTGTGTCCGTGTTCCGGGCACCTCTCGCGGCACTCTGACGGGCACCGTCCCATCCCGAGGACCCCGCTCGAGGAGCCGCCCGTGACCACCCCGCCCCTCGCCAGTCCGGAGCACCGCAACGAGGTCCATCTCGTCGGCCGCGTCGCCGCCGAGCCGGTGGCAACCGAGCTGCCGAGCGGAGACCTCGTGGTCACCGTTCGACTCGTGGTCGAGCGACCCAGGCCGCCGGCGGGGCGCGGGGCCCGGACCAGGGTCGACACGCTCGCCTGTGCCGCGTGGACCGCGGCACTGCGGCGCGCCGTGAGCCGGTGGTCCGAGGGGGACGTCGTGGAGGTGTCCGGTGCCCTGCGCCGCCGGTTCTGGCGCGCGTCCGGGGCGCCGCAGAGCCGCTACGAGATCGAGCTGAGCGCCGCCCGACGGCTCGTCCGTGGGGCCGGGTGAGCTCAACCGAGCAGCCGCATCAGCAGACCGGTACGCGGCTTCGGCCCGAACGAGGTGGACTTGCGTGGCATGCGTTCGCCGGCCGCGGCGACCGCCAGCACGCTGGGGAGGCGTGGTGGGGGGAGCAGCAGCGCGACCCCTCCTCTGCGGCGGGCGCGGGCCACGGCCTCCTCCGCGTCGTGGTGGAAGTCGACCCGGTCGTCGATGTCGACGACTCCCCACAGCACCCTCATCAGCAGCTCGTGGGCGAGGCTCGCGGCCAGCTCGCGCCAGGCCTGGGACCGGTCTGCCGGGAGTGCCCGCCGGACCAGGTCCGGCTCGGGGTCGGTGAGGAGCGACCACGCCGTGCCGTCGCCCACCGCGAGTGCCGGGCCCTCCCGCCCCGCGGCGGCGACCGCGGTGAGCGGGTTCTCGGCGCCGAGCACGCGGACCCCGTGGAAGCCTGCCCGGGCGCGTTGCCAGGCCTCGGCGGTGGCCAGCCCTGCCACCGACCGGTGGATCGGGGCGAGTTCGAGGGGGTGGCGGTGGGCGTCCACGACGAGCGCGAGCCCGTGGGACGTGCCCGGGCGACCGGCGGTGGCCGGGTGCTCGCGCAGCGCGAGATACGCCGCGTAGCGGTGGTGCCCGTCGGCGATCAGCACCTGCCGCTTCGCCAGGTCGTTCGCCACGGTGTGCAGGTCGGGGTCCGCGGTGATCCGCCACACCCGGTGCGACGCACCGTCGTCGGTCCGGGTCTCCATCGCGGGCGGTTCCCCGACCGCACGGTCGACGAGGTCACTGGCCGGCCCAGCCCCCTCGTAAGTGAGCAGGATCGGCTCGAGCTGGGAACCGGTGGCAGCCATGAGCTCGGTCCGGTCCTGGACAGGTCCCGGGAAGACGTCCTCGTGTGGCAGCACGACGGCCTCGCCCGGCTCGTGCAAGGAGACCGCTCCCACGAGCCCTCGGGTCAGGGCCGAGCCGAGCTGCTGTTCGTACACGTAGAGCGCCGGTCGCTCGTCCCGGACCAGCACACCGCTGGACCGCCAAGCGTCCAGCCGGCTCGCCGCGTGCTGGTGGGCGTCGTCCCCGGCGCCGGGCCGCGGGAGCACGAGACGGACCACGTTGTAGGGGTGCGCGGCCTCCCACCTGGCGGTCCCGTCCGGTCCCACGACGTCGTACGGCGGACACGTCACCGCGGCCAGGTCACCCACCCGTGCCGGGTCGAAGCGGAGGGCGCGGAAGGGCACCAGCTCCAGCCGCCGCGGACCTCGACCGGGAGCGGTGGCTCCGGTCGGCGTGGTCATCCGCGGCATCGTACGGCGCGGGGGGCGACGCCCCGCGACCGGTGCGGGCAGGGCAGGATCGTCCCCGTGCACCCCAGCGACGGGCAGGCGGACCAGGACCGGCCGTTGTGGGACCTCTACGACGTGGCACTGCTGGACCTCGACGGCGTCGTCTACGTCGGCGACGACGCCGTCGGCCACGCGGGGCGGGCACTGGCCCAGGCGCGGGGCCGGGGGATGCGCCTCGCCTTCGTGACCAACAACGCGTCCCGGCCGCCCGCGGCGGTCGCCGAGCACCTCGCCTCACTCGGCGTTCCGGCACATGCGGAGGAGGTCGTCACCTCGGCCCAGGCTGCCGCACGCGTGGTGGCCGAGCAGGTGCCGCCCGGCTCGGCTGTCCTCGTCGTCGGTGGCCCCGGCCTGGAGGCCGCCCTGCGGGAGCAAGGCCTGGTTCCGGTCCGCTCGGCGACCGAGTCGCCCGCCGCGGTGGCCCAGGGGTACCACCCGGATGTCGGCTGGCGCGATCTCGCCGAAGGCGCCTACGCGCTCGCCGCCGGAGTCCCGTGGGTGGCGTCGAACACCGACCTGACGATCCCGACGCCCCGCGGGCCGGCCCCGGGCAACGGGACCCTGGTCGGTGTCCTGCGCGCGGCCACCGGCCGGGAACCGGTCGTGGCGGGCAAACCGGAGCCGCCGATGCACCGGGAGGCGATGATCAGGACCCGGTCACGCCGGCCGCTCGTGGTAGGAGACCGCCTCGACACGGACGTGGAGGGCGCCACCAGGGCCGGCGTCGACAGCCTGCTCGTGCTCACCGGCGTCACCACGTCCGTCGATCTCGTCCGCGCCCCACCCCCACGGCGCCCGACCTTCGTCAGCGAGGACCTACGGGGCCTGGCCCGGGCCGCTCGCGGCCTCGGCGTGGCGGCCGGTGCCGACCGACGCGGGTCCTGGACCGCCTCGGTGGAATCCGGCCGGCTCCGGCTGGAGCAGGCGGGTGACGAGGCCAGCGGCGGTGACGAAGCCGGCCGCGACCCGTTGGACGCGCTGCGTGCCGCCTGCGGAGCGATGTGGGCCGAAATCGACCCGGGCGCCGTCGACGGTGTCGCGGACGCTCTAGCCCGCGCAGGGTACTAGCGTGAGCGACGACGAAGGAGGCGCACCATGCTGGAGGCCTTGCGCGGCTACGTGGCCCTGGCCAGCGGACTGACCGAGGTGTCGCGACGAAGAGCGCTCGAAACCGCGCGGGCCCTGCTCTCGCAGGCGCCGGTGCAGGCCGGGGGCCCGGTGCCGCGTCAGGTGCAGCAGCTGGCCGACGACCTCCTGGCCACGGCCCGCTCCAATCGCGAGCTGCTCGAACAGCTGGTGCGAGGCGAGGTCCTGCGGGCGACCGACGCGCTGGGCCTGGTGCGCGAGGCCGACCTGACTGCGCTGTCCGAACGGGTCGACCGGCTGGAGCGGGTTGCCGCCACCACGACGGGCACCACGCGGGCCGCCCCCGCGAAGACCGGCACCAAGCGGGCTGCGGCCACCACGGGCACCATGCGGGCCGCCCCCGCGAAGACCGGCACCAAGCGGGCCGCGGCCACCACGGGCACCAAGCGGGCCGCCCCCGCGAAGACCGGCACCAAGCAGGCCGCGGCCAAGCGGACCGGGACGGAGCCGCCCATGACCGACCGACCGGTCACCGGCGCATGAGCACCGACGACGCCCGTGTCGTGGCCGCGCTCGCCCGCCTCCAGGAGCTGGACGACCTCCCGGTGGGCGAGCACCCGGCCGTCTACGACGAGGTCCACCGAGCCCTTCAGGACGTGCTGGCCGCGCCGCCCGGACCGGACGGGTGAGCCGGTGGCGTCGCGCCGCCGACTCGACGTGGAGCTGGTCCGGCGCGGTCTGGCCCGCTCGCGCGAACACGCCGCCGAGCTGGTCGGGGCCGGCCGGGTCAGGGTGGCCGGGAGTCCCGCGACCAAGCCGGCAACGTCCGTGGATCCCGCTGCCGCCATCCTCGTCACCGCCGCGGAGTCCGGCCCCGACTACGTGTCCCGGGGCGGCACCAAGCTCGCGGGCGCCCTGGACACGTTCCACTCCGGCGGACTGGTCGTCGCGGGACGCCGGTGCCTCGACGCCGGTGCGTCCACCGGTGGTTTCACGGACGTGCTCCTGCGGCGCGGTGCATCGGAGGTGGTCGCCGTCGACGTGGGCTACGGCCAGCTGGCCTGGGCGCTGCGGTCGGACCCACGGGTGACGGTGCTCGAGCGTACGAACGTCCGCGACCTGAAGCCCGAGTCCGTGGGGGGACGGGTCGACCTGGTCGTCGGTGACCTCTCGTTCATCAGCCTCCAGGTGGTGCTCCCGGCACTCGCGGGAGTTGCTGCTGCCACCGCCGACCTGGTCCTCCTCGTCAAGCCGCAGTTCGAGGTGGGCAAGGGCCGGGTCGGTCGGGGTGGCGTGGTGCGAGAGGCGGCACTCCGCCGCGGCGCCGTGCTGGACGTCGCGACCGGTGCGGCGGCACTCGGGTTGGGCACGGCCGGGGTGGTCGCCAGCCCGCTGCCCGGGCCGTCCGGCAACGTGGAGTACTTCTTGTGGTTGCGCCGCGGGGCGCCGCCCCCGGATCCCCACCGGGTCGACCGAGCCGTGCAGGAGGGGCCGCAGTGACCGTCGCGGACCCTGACCGCAGGGGCCGGCCACCTGCGGGGGGGCGCTCGGTCCTCCTGGTCACGCACACCGGTCGCCCGGAGGCCCGGGCAGCGGCTCACGAGACCGTCGCCCTCCTCACCGAGGCGGGGATCGCGGTGCGCGTGCTGGCCGAGGAGGCCGAGGGACTGCCAGGGGCGGGAGCACGTCCGGTCGAGGCCGGCCCCGGTGCGGCCGAGGGCTGCGAGCTCGTCGTGGTCCTCGGCGGGGACGGGACGATCCTGCGGGGAGCCGAGGTCGCCCGCCCCACCGGTACTCCGGTGCTGGGCGTGAACCTGGGGCACGTGGGATTCCTCGCGGAGGCCGAGCGGGACGCGCTGTCCTACACCGTGGACCACGTCGTCCGCCGCTCCTACGAGGTCGAGGAACGCCTGACCGTCGACGTCGCGGTGCACCGGGACGGCGAGCCAGTCGCCGCCGGGTGGGCCGTCAACGAGGTCTCCCTCGAGAAGGCGGCCCGGGAGCGCATGCTGGAGCTGGTCGTCGGTGTCGACGGTCATCCGCTCTCCCGGTGGGGCTGCGACGGCGTCGTCGTGGCGACGCCGACCGGGTCCACGGCCTACGCGTTCAGTGCGGGCGGACCCGTCGTGTGGCCCGAGGTGGAGGCGCTGTTGGTCGTGCCGATCAGCGCGCACGCCCTCTTCGCCCGACCGCTGGTCGTGTCTCCCGACTCGGTCGTGGCTGTCGACGTCGGGGCCCGCAAGCCCGGCGGTGTGATGTGGTGCGACGGTCGCCGGACGGTCGACCTGCCCCCCGGGGCCCGCGTCGAGCTCCGGCGGGGGGCCCTGCCGGTCCGCTTGGCACGCCTTCATCGGCCGCCGTTCACCGACCGTCTGGTCGCCAAGTTCGCTCTCCCCGTCGAGGGCTGGCGCGGCGCCCGCTACGGAGGGGACACAGACACCCCCGCGTAGGCTCACCGGCGTGCTGGAGGAGATCCGGATCCGCGGGCTCGGCGTGATCGACGACGCTGAGCTCGTGCTGGGTCCCGGGTTCACCGTGCTGACCGGAGAGACCGGGGCGGGCAAGACGATGGTGCTCACCGGCCTCGGCCTGCTGCTCGGGGGGCGAGCCGACCCGGGGGCCGTGCGGACGGGTACGGCGCGAGCGCTCGTCGAGGGACGGGTGTCCCCGCGACCGGGGTCCGCAGCGCTCGCCCGCGCGACCGAGGCAGGTGCCGAGCTCGACGACGGCACCCTCATCCTTGCCCGGACCGTCGCCGCCGAGGGGCGCTCTCGAGCTCATGTCGGCGGGCGCGCCGTGCCGGTCGGTGTTCTCGCCGAGCTCGCCGAAGATCTCGTGGCGGTCCACGGGCAGAGCGACCAGCTTGGCCTGCTGCGCCCGGCACGCCAACGGGAGGCGCTCGACCGCTTCGCCGGTGCCGCCGTCTCGGACCCGGCGCAGCGGTACGCGGAGCGCTACCTGCGCCTGCGCCGGCTGGACGAGGAGCTGGCCGAGCTCACCGGGCGTGCCCGCGAGCGTGCCCGGGAGGCGGACCTGCTCCGCTTCGGGCTGGCCGAGGTGGCGGCTGCGGACCCCCAGCCCGGGGAGGACACGGCCCTGGCCGCCGAGGACGACCGGCTGGCTCACGCCGACGCGCTCCGCGAGGCTGCAGTCACCGCCCATCAGGTGCTCACCTCCGACGACGCCTCCGCGGCCGACGTGGGCGGGCTCCTCGCCACGGCACGCCGGGCGCTCGAGCTGCAGCGCGAGCACGACGAGCCCTTGGCGCAGCTCGCCGACCGGCTCGCCGAGGTGTCCTACCTGCTCGACGACGTGGCCGCCGAGCTCGCGTCGTACGCCGCGGGCGTCGACACCGACCCGCTGCGCCTGGCCGAGGTCCAGCAGCGTCGCGCCGCGCTGACGACGCTCACGCGCAAGTACGGCGACACGGTGGACGAGGTGCTCGCCTGGGCCGACCGCTCCTCCCGCCGGCTGGTGGAGCTGGAGGACGACGGCCCGCGGGCCGAGGCGCTGCTGGCCGAGCGAGCCGGCCTCCTGGACGAGCTCGCCGACCTGGCCGGCCGGCTGTCCGCCGCCCGCGCGGCGGCGGCCGGGTCCCTGGGCCGGGAGGTGACCGCCGAGCTGTCCGCCCTGGCCATGCCGCACTCCCGGCTGGAGGTCGCGGTGCGTCGACGCCCCGACCTGGACGGGCTGGTCGTGGCCGGCGAGCCCGTCGCGTTCGGGCCCACCGGCGTCGACGAGGTCGAGCTGCTGTTCTCGTCGCACGCGGCCGCACCGGCGCGGACCCTCGACCGGAGCGCCTCCGGGGGCGAGCTGTCCCGCCTCATGCTCGCCCTCGAGGTCGTGCTCGGCGGCGCCGACCCGGTGCCGACGTTCGTCTTCGACGAGGTGGACGCCGGTGTGGGGGGCCGGGCTGCGGTCGAGCTCGGGCGCCGGCTGGCCCGGCTGGCCCGCACGGCCCAGGTGCTCGTCGTGACGCACCTGCCGCAGGTGGCCGCCTTCGCCGACCGCCACCTGCTCGTGGTCAAGAGCGACGACGGCAGCATCACCAGCTCGGGTGTGCGCCCGCTCGACGACGCCGGTCGGGTGCGGGAGCTGTCCCGGATGCTGGCGGGTCTCGAGGGCTCGGCGACCGCCGAGGCGCACGCCGAGGAGCTGCTCGCCACGGCAGCGGCCAGCCGCTTCGCGGCCGGTGGTGGCTGAGGCGACCTCGCGGGTGGCGGCACGCGGCAGCGGACGCGGGTGGCGCGTGCAAGACGTGGCAGGATGCGGCCGGTGAAGTTCCCGGTTCCACGACGCCGCAGGTCCGAGGACCTGCCCGGCGTGCGTGGCGTGGTCCGGGTCGACAAGCGGACCAAGAACCTCACGAAGCGCCTCCGTCCCGGCGAGATCGCCGTCATCGACCACGTCGACATCGACCGCGTCAGCGCCGAGGCGCTCGTGGCCTGCGAGGCCGGTGCGGTGGTGAACGTCCAGCCCTCAGTGAGCGGGCGATACCCCAACCTCGGACCGGGGATCCTCCTCGACGCCGGCATCCCGCTCGTCGACGACGTCGGTGACGAGCTGACCAGCCGGGTCCGCGAGGGCGAGACCCTGCGGTTGGAGGGCTCGGTCATCTACCGCGACGGTCACGGCGAGCCGGTGCCGGTCGGGCACGGGACGGTCCAGACTCCCGAGTCGATCGCGGCGCTGATGGAGGAGGCACGTGCCGGCCTGTCCGTCCAGCTCGAGAGCTTCGCGGCCAACACGATGGAGTACCTGCGTCGTGAGCGCGAGCTGCTCCTCGACGGCGTCGGCGTGCCGGACATCGAGACCGAGATCGAAGGGCGGCACGTCCTCATCGTCGTGCGCGGCTACGACTACAAGGAGGACCTGGCGGCACTGCGGCCCTACATCCGGGAGTACCGGCCGCTGCTCATCGGCGTCGACGGCGGCGCCGATGCCCTGCTCGAGGTGGGGTACCGACCCGATCTCATCGTCGGCGACTTCGACTCCGTCTCCGACGAAGCGCTGCGCAGCGGGGCGGAGCTCGTGGTTCATGCGTACCGCGACGGCCAGGCGCCGGGTCTGGAGCGCCTCGACCACCTCGGGCTGCCCGGTGTCGCCTTCCCCGCGACCGGGACCAGCGAGGACGTCGCCATGCTGCTCGCCGACGACAAGGGGGCGAGCCTCATCGTCGCCGTGGGCACCCACGCCACCCTCGTGGAGTTCCTCGACAAGGGGCGGTCGGGGATGGCCAGCACGTTCCTCACCCGGCTCCGGGTCGGGGGCAAGCTGATCGACGCCAAGGGCGTGAGCCGCCTCTACCGGAGCCGCATCCCCGCCTGGACGGTGGTCCTCTTCGTCGTCGCCGGCCTGCTCGCCGTGACCGTCGCGATCGCGGCGACCCCGACCGGTCAGGCCTACCTCGACATCCTCGGGTCCTGGTGGGACCGCTTCGTCTTCTGGCTGCGAGGGCTGTTCTGACGTGATCGACTTCCGCTACCACCTCGTCTCGATCATCGCGATCTTCTTCGCCCTGGCCGCTGGGATCGCGCTCGGGGCCGGACCTCTCAAGGCCGGCGTCGACCAGACGCTCACCGACCAGACGTCGGCCCTGCGCGAGGAGAACCAGCAGCTGCGCGACCAGATCGCGACACTCGAGGGAGCCGCCGACTACCGGGACGCCTTCGTCGGCGCGGTGACGTCGGAGCTCATCGAGGGCCGGCTCGCCGACCGCCGGGTCGTCCTGGTGGCGATGCCCGGGGCGGACGCCGACCAGGTCGCCGCGATCAGCGACACCCTCACGGGCGCCGGTGCCACGGTAGGCGCCACGGTGAGCATCGACGCCACCTGGACCGACGCCGGTTCCGCCCCGGTCCTCGACACGCTCGCCAGCGAGCTGGTGACGTCCGGTACCACCCTGCCCGAGGGGGACGGCTACGACCGCGGGGCCGCCGTCCTCGCCGGGGCCCTGCTCGACCCCGCGGAGGACCTCGACCCCGCGGAGGAGGCGGTGGGGGAGGAGGACTCGGGGGTCGAGCCCGGGACCGAGCCCACCGAGGAGCCGGCACCCGGGACCGACGGGGGCGCCGGGTCGTCCGCGACCGTGCTCGCCGCCTTTGCCGAGGCGGGACTCGTCGGCGTCGAGGGTGAGCCGGCACCCGAGGCGGACCTCGCCGTGGCGATCGCCGGTCCGCCGTTCGACGACGACGAGCTCGAGCGCCGCAACGCCGCCATGGTGACGCTCGCCACCGCGCTCGACGCCGCCGGTTCGGGCGCCGTCGTCGCCGGGCCGCCCTCGTCGGCGGGTGAGACGGGCGTGATCGCCGCGGTCCGGGCCGACGGCAACGCCGCGGGCCTCGTGTCCACCGTCGACGTCGCCACCCTCCCCAGCGGTCGGGTGGCTGTCGTCTACGCGTTGGAGGAGCAGGCGGACGGAGGTTCCGGTCACTACGGTGCCATCGGGACGACCGACGGTCCGTTGCCGACAGGGGACCAGGAGCAGTGACCGGCGCAGGTGTCGGCGCCGTGGGCGTGCTCGTCGCGGGCGCCGTGGCGGCATCCGTCACCGCAGCCGTGCAGCGAAGGCTGACCGCTCAACCTCCCGGCGGCGCCGGCCGGTGGACCCGCCTCAACCACCGCGGCTCCGAGCTGACCCTGGCGGCTGGACCGGCGCTGGCCGTCGGCGCAGCGGCGGGCGTGGCCGTGAGCCCCGGGCTCCGGCCCACCCACCGCGCGGCCGGCGTCCTCGTGGCCCTGGGCGCGGGTGGTGTCGGGGCGTACGACGACCTGGCGGGGGCGGGCTCGAGCAAGGGCTTCCGCGGACACCTCTCGGCCCTGCGCCGCGGGGAGGTCACCACCGGGGTCGTCAAGATCGGGGGTATCGGCCTGGCCGGCCTGGCCGGTAGCGCGCTCGTCAGCGACTCCCCTGTCGACGCCGTCGTCGGGGGGGCGGTGGTTGCGGGGAACGCCAACCTGCTCAACCTGCTCGACCTCCGCCCGGGGCGGGCCGTCAAGGCCGGGCTGCTGCACCTCCCGCTCCTGTTCGCGCAGCAGCCGGCCGGGCCCCTGGCCGGGGCCGCGCTCGGCGCCGCGACCGCGGCCCTGCCGGACGACCTGGCAGAGCGCACGATGCTCGGTGACGCCGGGGCCAACGCCCTCGGGGCTCTCCTCGGGCTGGCGATGGTGGCCCGCGAGGGAAGGCGGGCCCGGCTCCTGCACCTCGCCGTCCTGGTGGCCCTGACCGCCGCCAGCGAGCGGGTCAGCTTCACCGCGGTGATCGAGCGCACGCCGTCGCTGCGCCGGCTCGACGAGCTCGGTCGGCTGCCGGCGGAGCGGTGAGCCCGGCGCGGCGCGTCGCGGCCGGGATCGCCGGTGGCGCCGCGTTGGTGGCCGCCGTCACCGTCGTCGCCCGGGTCGTCGGCTTCGTACGGCAGCTGGTCTTCCAGGCGACGGTCGGGCAGACGCCGCTCGGCGAGGTCTACACGACCGCCAACTACGTCCCCAACATCCTCTTCGAGGTCGTCGCGGGAGGCGCGCTGGCCGGAGTCGTCGTCCCCCTGCTGTCACGGGCGGCGGTCCGCGGGGACGTGGAGCGGGTCCGGCGCACGAGCGGCGCCCTGGTGGGGTGGTCCCTCGCCGTCCTCGTGCCCGTGGCCCTCGTCGGAGCCGTCCTGGCCCGCCCGCTGATGAGCTGGCTGCTCGGCCGGACGGCCGGGCCCGAGGCCGTGGAGCTCGGCACCCGCATGCTCCTGGTCTTCCTCCCCCAGGTCCCGGCGTACGGCCTGGCCGTGGTGAGCGCGGGCGTGCTGCAAGCCCATCGCCGGTTTCTCGCGGCCGCCGCGGCTCCCGTCGTGTCCAGCGCGGTCGTCGCCACCACCTACCTCGCGTACGGGACGGTGGCGTCGACCCCGCGTGACGACCTGGGGGCGCTTCCCCGGCCGGAGGAGCTGCTTCTCTCGGTGGGGACCACGCTCGGTGTGCTGGCCCTGGCGGCGACAACGCTCGTCCCCGCCATCGTCCGCGGGTGGGTCGGTCGTCCCCGCCTGCGCTTCCCCGACGGGGTGGCTCGCCGGGCACGCGGGCTGGCGGCATCCGGCCTGGCCGTATTGCTAGCACAGCAGCTGACCATGGTCGTGGTGCTCCGCCTGTCGAACGATCGCGGTGGCACCGGGGCGATCGTCACGTTCCAGAACGCCTGGATGGTCTACCTGCTCCCGTACGCCGTGCTCGCGGTGCCCATCGCGACGAGCGCGTTTCCCCGGCTGTCCGACCGCGCGGAGGCCGGTGCCGAGGCTGACTACGCACGCGTCGCATCGGTGACCACGCGGGCCGTCGTGCTCGTCAGCGCTGCGGGCGCCGCCGTCCTGGCCGCCACCGCCGAGCCTGTCGCCCGCTTCTTCGAGCTGATCGGCCAGGGCGACGTCCCGGCCGCCGAGATGGCGCGGGCGCTGATCGCCTTCGCGCCCGGACTGGTCGGCTACGGCCTCGTCGCCCACCTCGGGCGGGCTCTGTACGCCCGGGGCGCCGGCCGTCAGGCCGCCGTGGCGACCGCGGCGGGCTGGGCCGTCGTGGTCGTGGCCGACCTGGTCCTGACGGGGCTGGTCCCGACGGACTGGACGGTGGCCGCGCTGGGTCTGGGGAACTCGCTCGGGATGACCGTCGCCGGAGTCCTCCTGGCGCTGGCGCTGCGGCGGTCCGCGGGGCGCGCCGCGCTCAGCGGGGCGGGGAGGGCGGCGGCAGCCGCTTCCGCGGGCGCCCTCGCCGGTGGCGCCGCGGGGTCCGCCCTGGCCCGGGCCCTGCCGTCGGCGGGTGCGGCGGGCACGCTGGCGACCGGTGTGGCGGTCGCTGCCTGTTCCGCGGTCGTCGTCGCCGGGGTGGCTGCACTCGTCGACCGCCGCACGCTGCGCGCCCTGGTGGACCGGCTGAGTCGCCGGGTGCCCAGCACGGGGGAGGAGGGGTCGTGAGGGTGACCCAGGTGCTCGGGACGAGCACGGGCGGCGTCGGCCAGCACGTCCGGTCCCTGGTGGAGCGGTTGCCCGGCCTCGGCTGGGACGTCGCAGTCGCGGGACCACCCGAGACCGACGCGATGTTCGGCTTCTCGGCAGCGGGGGCGCGGTTCCTGCCGCTGGATGTCGCCGCCTCGCCCCGGCCCGGCCGGGACGCGGTGGCGGTCCGCCGCCTGCGCCGGCTGCTGGTGGACACCGACGTGGTGCACGCCCACGGCCTCCGCGCGGCCGCCTTCGCCGGCCTCGCCCTCGGGCGGCGGCGACCGGACCGCGTCCCCCTGGTCGCCACCTGGCACAACGCCGTCCTTGGCACCGGCCCGCGCAGGAGGGTCCTCGCGGGGCTCGAGCGCCTGGCCGCGCGCCGTGCCGACGTGACCCTCGGCGCCAGCCACGACCTGGTGGCCCGCGCGCACGCGCTCGGGTCGCCAGAGGCCCGGCCCCTTCCGGTGGCCGCGGCACCGCTGGCCGCACCGGCCCGCACCCGGGCCGAGGTCAGGCACGAGCTCGGCGCCGGCGAACGCCCCGTGGTCCTCGCGGTGGGACGGCTGGCCCCCCAGAAGGACTACACAACGCTGCTCGATGCCGCGCGGGTGTGGCGCGGGCACGACCCCGCACCCCTGGTCGTCGTGGCCGGTGACGGGCCCCTCCGGGGGGACCTCCAGCGAAGGGTCACCACCGAACGTCTGCCCGTCGTGCTCCTGGGCCGACGCGACGACGTGGCCGACCTGCTCTGCGCCGCGGACGTCTACGTCCTCACCAGCCACTGGGAGGCGCGAGCGCTGGTGCTCCAGGAGGCGGTACGGGCCGGTGTCCCGGTCGTGGCCACCGCGGTGGGGGGCGTGCCCGAGCTGACCGGAGACGCCGCGCTGCTGGTGCGCCCCGGGGACGCCCGGGCGGTCGCCGCCGCAGTGGAACGGGTCGTCGCCGCCCCGGACCTCGCCGCGCGCCTCGTCCGGGACGCCACGGCCCGGGCTGCTGAGTGGCCGGACGAGGACGACACGGCCCGGCAGGTCGCCGCCGCCTACGACCGGCTGACGGACCGATGACTGTTAGGCTGGAGTCCCGTGGACCCGGCGGTCCCGGACAGCCGGGCCGCCCTCGTCGAGACCACGGGGAGACCGAGTGGCGTCGCAGCCGGCGAAGCACCTGTTCGTCACCGGGGGCGTCGCCTCCTCCCTCGGCAAGGGTCTGACCGCCTCCTCGCTCGGGACGCTGCTCACCTCGCGCGGCCTCCGGGTGACGATGCAGAAGCTCGACCCGTACCTCAACGTCGACCCCGGCACGATGAACCCGTTCCAGCACGGCGAGGTGTTCGTCACCGACGACGGAGCCGAGACCGACCTCGACATCGGGCACTACGAGCGCTTCCTCGACCGTGAGCTCACCCGAGCGGCCAACGTGACGACCGGTCAGGTCTACTCCACCGTGATCGCGAAGGAGCGCCGCGGGGAGTACCTCGGCGACACGGTCCAGGTGATCCCGCACATCACCAACGAGATCAAGGACCGCATGCTCGCCATGGGTGGCGACGACGTCGACATCGTGGTCCACGAGATCGGCGGCACGGTCGGCGACATCGAGTCCCTGCCCTTCCTCGAGGCTGCGCGCCAGGTCCGGCACGACGTGGGCAGGGACAACAGCTTCTTCCTGCACGTGTCACTGGTCCCCTACCTCGCCCCCTCCGGGGAGCTGAAGACCAAGCCGACCCAGCACTCCGTGGCCGCGCTCCGGCAGGTGGGCATCCAGCCGGACGCGATCGTCTGCCGATCCGACCGCCCGATCCCCGCCGGCGTGAAGCGCAAGATCGCCTTGATGTGCGACGTCGACGTCGAGGGCGTCGTGGCGGCGGTCGACGCGCCCTCCATCTACGACATCCCCAAGGTCCTGCACGCCGAGGGTCTCGACGCCTACGTGGTGCGCCGCCTCGGGCTGTCCTTCCGGGACGTCGACTGGACGGTGTGGGACGAGCTGCTCCGCCGGGTTCACCACCCGCGTCACGACGTCACGGTCGCGCTCGTGGGCAAGTACGTCGACCTGCCGGACGCCTACCTCTCGGTCACCGAGGCCCTGCGCGCCGCCGGGTTCGCGCATGACGCGCGGGTCCACCTGCGCTGGGTCGCCTCCGACGACTGCCGGACGCCCGAGGGGGCGGCGCGCCAGCTGCAGGACGTCGACGCGGTCTGCGTGCCGGGTGGCTTCGGCGTCCGTGGCATCGAGGGCAAGATCGGTGCCGTCCGGCACGCGCGGGAGCACGAGGTGCCCCTGCTCGGCCTGTGCCTGGGCCTGCAGTGCCTGGTCATCGAGTTCGCCCGGCACGTTGCCGGACTCACCGGTGCCAACTCCGCGGAGTTCGAGCCCGGTTGCGAGCACCCGGTCATCGCGACCATGGCCGACCAGCGCGACATCGTCGCCGGCGCCGGGGACCTCGGCGGGACCATGCGGCTGGGCTCCTATCCGGCGGTCCTGTCGCCCGGCAGCCTGGTCCGCGAGCTCTACGGCTCCGGGCGGGTGGACGAGCGCCACCGGCACCGCTACGAGGTCAACAACGCCTACCGCGACCGGCTGGCCGCCGCCGGGCTGGTGTTCTCGGGCACGTCCCCGGACGGTCGGCTGGTCGAGTACGTCGAGCTGCCCCGCGAGGTGCACCCGTACCTCGTGGCGACCCAGGCCCACCCGGAGTTCCGCTCCCGCCCCACGCGAGCGCACCCGCTCTTCCACGGCCTCGTGGGTGCTGCGGTGGCCCGTCAGCAGGCGACCCGGCTGCCGGTCGATGTCGACCCGCTCCCCGCCGTGGACGACGCCGCGGCGCCCGAGCACGCCGGGTCGCGGGCATGACCCAGGACGGGCCTGCCGACCAGCCGGAGCGCTGGCCGGTCGACTCGTCGCAGGTGGTGCTCGAAACCGGGCGGGTCGTCTCCGTCCGCCAGGACGTGGTGCGCTCCCCGGTGGACGGGGTGCTCTTCACCCGTGACGTGGTCGTCCACCCGGGCGCCGTGGGGGTGGTGGCGCTGGACGAGGACGAGCGGGTGCTCCTCGTGCAGCAGTACCGCCACCCGGTGGGGCAGCGGCTGCTCGAGGTGCCCGCCGGACTCCTCGACGTGGCGGGGGAGGACTATCTCGCCGCCGCCCGTCGTGAGCTGTACGAGGAGGCGCACGTGCGCGCCGCGGACTGGCGGGTGCTCGTGGACTACTTCACGTCGCCCGGGATGACGACCGAGTCCCTGCGCGTCTACCTTGCCCGCGGGCTGTCCGACGTCCCGCACGGAGAGCGGCACGTCGGCGAGCACGAGGAGGCCGACATGCCCGTGGTCCGGGTGCCGCTCGCCGACCTGGTGGCGGCGGTGCTGGCCGGCAGGCTGCACAACCCGACCCTGTGCGTCGGCGTGCTCGCCGCCTGGTCCGCGCGCGCGGACCGCGGCTACGACGCGTTGCGCGACCCGGGGTCGGCGTGGGACGCCCGGGAGGCCCTGCCGTACCGGTGACGCCGGCAGTCACCGGCGGAGCGTCGCGGGGCCGAGACCGAGGCGCGCCAGCTGGACGGCGGCGAGCCGCTCGACCGTGGCGGGGTCGCCCCGCCGCCACCCGTCCACGACGCCGTCACCCAGGGTGTGCACACGTCCGATCGGCCCGGAGGCGAGGGCCTGGAGAGCCAGCAGGTCGACGCCGTCGGGCCGACCGGCGACCGCGCGGGTCTGGGCGGCGCGGCGCACCCAGACCGCCCGCGGCAGCAGCCAGACGAGAGCGGCCACGAGGACAGCGCCCAGGACCAGGACCACGGCCGTCGCGGTGGCCACCTGGGCGACGACGTCCTGCGTGGCCCGGCCGGCGTCGGCGACCCCCTGGGCGGCGTCGGCCGCCCGCCGCACCGGGGCGGACGTGTCGTCGCCCACGAGGGGCACGCCGGACATCCGTTCCGCGGCGCTGGTCAGGCCGTCTGCCAACCCCTGTCCGGACCGCTCCAGCTGGCGACCCGGTCCGGCCAGGGACGAGATCGCGGCGTGCACAGCCTGCGCGACGAGCACGGCGAGGACGCACCAGGCGAGACCGCACACGTCGGCGAGGACCTGTCGCAGGCGGCGGGCGGGGAGGTCTGCGTAGAGGAGCACCGTGAGGTCATACCACTGGCACGGCCGGACCGCGCCGACACTAGACTCGGCACCACCGCCCGAGCGGGTGGTCGCCCGGCAACGGCGCCGGCGGGACTGCGAAGGGTCGCGATACCCGTGAAGGTCGGCATCCCCAGCGAGGTCAAGAACCACGAGTACCGCGTGGCCATCACACCGGCTGGCGTCAACGAGCTCAGCCGCAACGGGCACGATGTCCTCGTGGAGAAGGGCGCCGGCGACGGGTCCTTGATCGCCGACGAGGAGTTCGTGGCCGCTGGTGGGCGGATCGTGGGCACCGCCGACGACGTCTGGGGCGAGGCGGACCTCGTCCTCAAGGTCAAGGAGCCCGTCCCCGAGGAGTACCACCGCATGCGCCGGGACCAGGTGCTCTTCACCTACCTGCACCTGGCGGCGTCGCGCGACTGCACCCAGGCCATGCTCGACGCGGGGATCACCGGGATCGCCTACGAGACCGTGCAGCTCCCCGACCTGTCCCTGCCCCTGCTGGCCCCGATGAGCGAGGTGGCGGGGCGGATGGCCACCCAGGTCGGAGCCCACGTCCTGGAGCGCGCCCAGGGTGGTCGCGGCGTGCTGATGGGCGGTGTCTCGGGCGTCAAGGCCGCCAAGGTCGTGGTGCTGGGCGCGGGCGTCTCGGGCATGAACTCCGCAGTCATCGCCCTGGGCATGCAGGCGGACGTGTGGATCCTGGACAAGAACATCGCGAAGCTGCGCGAGGTCGACCGGATTTACCAAGGGCACGCGCAGACCATCGCCTCCAACCTGTACGAGGTGGAGCGGGCGGTCCTGGACGCCGACCTGGTCATCGGCGCGGTGCTCGTCCCCGGCGCCAAGGCGCCGACGCTGGTGTCCAACGAGCTGGTGTCCCGGATGCGACCGGGCAGCGTGCTGGTCGACATCGCGATCGACCAGGGCGGGTGCTTCGAGGACAGTCGTCCGACGACGCACGACAACCCCACGTACAAGGTCCACGACTCGGTCTTCTACTGCGTCGCCAACATGCCCGGGGCGGTGCCCTTCACCTCCACGTACGCACTGACCAACGTCACGCTCCCGTACGCCGTCGAGCTGGCCAACAGGGGATGGCGTGAGGCGCTCGCGGCCGACGCCGCGCTCGCCATGGGCCTGAACACCCATGACGGCGAGCTGACGTACGGGCCGGTCGGGGAGGCGCACGGGCTGGTGTGCCGCGACCTCGCCGAGGTGCTGCGCTGACGACAGCGGCGGCCGGCGGCGGTCTGCCGCGCCCGGTGGAGGACTACCTCGACCACCTGACGGTCGAGCGGGGTCTGGCGGCCAACACGCTGACGTCCTACCGCCGCGACCTGCGGCGTTACGCCGCCTTTCTCGCCGGGCGTGGGGTCGAGGACGTCACGGCCGCCACGGAGGCCGACGTCACCGCGTTCCTCCGGTCCCTCCGGGAGGGCGGACCCGACCACGTCCCGCTCGGAGCCAGCTCCGCGGCCCGCACCGTCGTGGCGGTGCGGGGCCTGCACCGCTTCCTCGTGCGCGAAGGCGCCGGCGACCGGGACCCGGCCCGCGACGTACGGCCGCCGGCCCCGCCGCGGCGGTTGCCCAAGGCGCTCTCGGTCGACACGGTCGAACGGCTGCTGGACGCGGCGGCAGCGGGGGAGGGGCCGCTGCCCGTGCGGGACCGTGCCTTGCTCGAGGTGCTGTACGGGACGGGCGCACGCATCTCCGAGGCCGTCGGTCTCGACCGCGACGACCTCGACATCTCGTCGGGCGCCGTACGGTTGCGCGGCAAGGGCGGCAAGGAGCGGGTCGTGCCGGTCGGCACCTACGCCCTGCAGGCGGTCGAGGCCTACCTGGTACGGGCCCGGCCCGTGCTGGCCGCGGCCGGCCGTGGGACACCCGCGCTGCTGCTCAACTCGCGCGGCGGTCGACTGTCCCGGCAGAGCGCCTGGACGGTCCTACGCACGGCTGCGGGCCGGGCCGGCGTGCGGGGGACGGTCTCACCGCACACCCTCCGGCACTCCTTCGCCACCCACCTCATCGAGGGCGGGGCCGACGTGCGCGTCGTGCAGGAGCTGCTCGGCCACGCCTCGGTGACCACCACGCAGGTCTACACGCTCGTCACGGTGGACCGGCTACGCGAGGTCTATGCGGCATCTCACCCTCGCGCCATGGCCTGAGCACCGCCCGGCGCGCCTCCTTGAAGGTGCCCGGCATGCTCCCTAGCGTCGCCGACGTACACATGTCGACACGACGGCAAGGAGCTCTGACGGCCCGTGGACATGTCGACCCAGCAGCCGCGGGCCGCAGCCCCCGCGCCCGCCATCCCGACCACGCCCGCACCAGCGACCACTTCGGCCACCGGCCCGACCGTCACGGTGCTGGGCTCGGGCCGACCGGTGCCTCCGCTGAGCGGCATGACCGTGCCGACGCCGCCTCCGGAACCCGCCCCGCCGCCGCCCGAGGAACCGGAGCCCGGAGCCGTCGGTCCGACCGGCCGCCCGGTCCCGGTGTTCCCCGAGCCCCCGGTGCTCCAGGATCACGGGCCCGCGCGGGTGGTGGCGATGTGCAACCAGAAGGGCGGTGTCGGCAAGACCACGACCACCATCAACCTGGGTGCCTCGCTGGCCGAGTACGGCCGACGGGTCCTGCTGGTCGACTTCGACCCCCAGGGCGCCCTGTCCGTGGGGCTCGGGGTCAACCCGCACGAGCGCGACCTGTCGATCTACAACGTCCTCATGGACCGGTCCACCCTGGCGGAGGAGGTGCTGCTCAAGACCAACGTCCCGGGGATGGACCTGCTGCCGAGCAACATCGACCTCTCCGCCGCCGAGGTCCAGCTCGTCAGCGAGGTCGCACGCGAGCACGCGCTGCGGCGTGCCATCGCCCCGCTCCTGCCGGACTACGACGTGGTGCTGGTCGACTGCCAGCCGTCGCTGGGCTTGCTCACGATCAACGCGCTCACCGCGGCCGACGGCGTCATCGTGCCGCTCGAGTGCGAGTTCTTCGCACTCCGGGGCGTCGCGCTGCTCCAGGAGACGATCGACAAGGTCAGCGAGCGGCTCAACGAGCGCCTCGTCATCGACGGGCTGCTGGCGACGATGTACGACAGCCGGACCGTGCACGCCCGCGAGGTCGTCCACCGGCTGGTCGAGGCGTTCGGGGACAAGGTGTTCCACACGGTGGTGGCTCGGACGGTCCGCTTCCCGGAGTCGACGGTGGCGCAGGCGCCGATCACCTCCTACGCTCCCGCCTCGCCCGGCGCCGACGCCTACCGCACGCTGGCTCGCGAGGTCCTCGACCGGTGGAACTCGTGAGCGGCGACTCCCGGCTGCGGGCGGTGCCGGACCGTGGCGAGCCGGTGGCCGGCCTGGTCGGCGGGACGGCGGCCCGCTCCTCCGGACGGGTCCGCCACGACGAGAAGATCACCGTCTACCTGTCTGCGGAGGAGCTGCACGAGCTCGAGCTCGCGCGCCTCCGGATCGGTCGCGAGCACGGGGTCAAGGCCGACCGTGGTCGGCTCGTGCGGGAGGCCGTCGCGATCATGCTGGCCGACCTCGACGAGCGCGGCGGCGACAGCGTGCTGGTGAGCCGGCTGCGCCAGCCGGGTGCTTGACTGGACGAGTGACCGCCCGCCCGGACCCGGCTTCCGGGCACCCCGCCGGCGGCTCGGCCGCGCCCTTCGAGGTGCACCTCGACGTCTTCGACGGACCGTTCGACCTGCTGCTGGGCCTGATCGCCAGGCACAAGCTGGACGTCACCGAGGTGGCCCTGTCCAAGGTCACCGACGACTTCATCGCCTACATCCGCGGGCGGGGGCCGGAGTGGGACCTCGACCAGGCCAGCGAGTTCCTCGTCGTCGCCGCGACCTTGCTCGACCTCAAGGCCGCCCGGCTGCTGCCGAGCGGCCAGGTCGAGGACGAGGAGGACCTGGCCCTGCTGGAGGCGCGGGACCTGCTCTTCGCCCGGCTGCTGCAGTACCGCGCGTACAAGGAGGTGGCCGGCTTCCTCGCGGCCCGGATGTCTGACGAGGCACACCGTCACCCACGTGCTGTCGGCCTGGAGGAGCGCTTCGCGGCGCTGTTGCCCGAGGTCGTCGTGGGCCTGGGGCCCGGCGAGCTGGCGGCCATGGCCGCCCGGGTGACGGCGCCCCGGCCCCGGCCGGCGGTGCCGACGGCGCACCTGCACCCGATGCAGGTCAGTGTCCGAGAGCAGGCCGCCGTGCTGGTCGACCGGCTGCGGCGGCAGGGGACCGCGACCTTCCGGGCGCTCTCGGCCGACTGCCCGTCGACGCTGCACGTCGTCGCGCGATTCCTCGCCCTGCTCGAGCTGTACCGGGAGCGGGCGGTCTCCTTCGACCAGCTCACGCCACTCGGTGAGCTCACCGTACGGTGGACCGGCAGCGACGAGGTCGAGCCGGACGTCGGTGACGAGTTCGACGCGGACGACGAGCCCGTGGCCGACGCCGAGGGAGGACGCACGTGACCGGATCCGACGCTGCGACTCTCAAGCCGTCGCTGGAGGCGGTGCTTCTCGTGGTGGACCAGCCGGTGACCGAGGCGGTGCTGGCCCAGGTGCTCGAGTGCCCTAAGGACGAGGTGGTGACGGCGCTGCGGGAGGTCGCGGCCGACTACGACGAACAGGGTCGTGGGTTCGAGTTGCGCGAGGTGGCTGGCGGCTGGCGGCTGTACACCCGCCCGGAGCACGCCGCAGTCGTCGAGCGCTTCGTCCTCGACGGCCAGCAGGCACGGCTCACCCAGGCGGCGCTGGAGACGCTTGCTGTCGTCGCCTACCAGCAGCCGGTCAGCCGGGCTCGCGTGTCCGGTGTGCGCGGCGTGAACTGCGACGGCGTCATGCGCACGCTGCTCGCGCGTGGCCTGGTCGAGGAGGCGGGCATCGACCCGGCGAGCACGGCCACGCTCTACCGCACGACGGCGTACTTCCTCGAGCGGCTCGGCCTCGGCTCCCTGGACGACCTGCCGCCACTCGCGCCCTACCTCCCGGACGCCGCTCAGGTGGAGGCCGAGACGGCGTCGGGCCCGGGTGGGCCGGCGTGACCGAGGAGGGCGTCCGTCTGCAGAAGGTGCTGGCAGCGGCCGGGGTAGGCAGCCGGCGTGCGTGCGAGCAGCTCATCGCGGCCGGCCGGGTCGAGGTCGACGGCGAGGTCGTGCGCACCATGGGGGTGCGGGTGCACCCGGGGCGCGTGGTGATCAAGGTCGACGGCTTGCGGGTGGGCACCGACGCCGCCGGCCTGGTGCACCTCGCCCTGAACAAGCCGGCGGGCGTGGTCAGCACCATGTCCGACCCGGAGGGCCGGCCCAGCCTCGGCGACTACGTCGAGGGCCGTCGGGAGCGCCTGTTCCACGTGGGGCGGCTCGACGCCGACACCGAAGGTCTCATCCTGCTGACCAACGACGGCGAGCTGGCCCACCGGCTGTCCCACCCCAGCTACGAGGTGGCCAAGACCTACCTCGCCGAGGTCCACGGACCGGTTGCCCGCGACGTGGGCCGCCGACTCCGGGAGGGGGTCGAGCTGGACGACGGGGTGGCGTCGGTCGACTCGTTCCGGGTCGTCGGGCGGACCGGCAGCCGGGTGATGGTCGAGGTCGTCCTCCACGAGGGGCGCAAGCACGTGGTGCGTCGGCTGCTCACGGCGGTGGGCCAGCCGGTCGAGCGACTCGTCCGGACCCGGGTCGGACCGATCAGGCTCGGTGACCTGCGCCCGGGACGCAGCCGCTCGCTGTCCGCGGCCGAGGTCGGCCGGCTCTACAGCGAGGTAGGCCTCTAGCGCGGGCCGGCCTGGCTAGGGTGACCGGCGTGGCCGTACGGGCGATCCGGGGGGCGACCCAGCTGGAGCGGGACGAGCGCGAACACCTGCTCGACCGCGTGGCCGAGCTGGTCACCGAGGTCATGCACCGCAACGACGTCGCCACCGACGACCTGATCAGCGTCGTCTTCACCGCGACGCCGGACCTCCGGTCGGAGTTCCCGGCCTACGCCGCCCGGCGGAGCGGGATCACCGACGTGCCGCTGCTGTGCGCACAGGAGGTCGACGTGGCCGGCGCCATGCCGCGGGTCGTGCGGGTGCTGGCGCACGCCGAGACCGAGCTCCCGCGGGCGGAGGTCCGCCACGTCTACCTGCACGGCGCCGCTGCGCTGCGGACGGACCTGCGCAGGGACCCGGGGTGACCCCCGTCTTTCCCCGGGGCGTCCTGGTCGTCGGTGCGGGCCTGCTCGGGACCTCGCTGGGACTGGCGCTGCGGCGCGAGGGCGTGGCGGTCCACCTGCGTGACCGGAACCCCGACACGGTCGCCGCGGCCGTCGCTCGCGGAGCGGGGAGCGCGTCACCAACGCCGAGCCAGGTCGACCTGGCCGTCGTCGCGGTCCCCCCGGCCGCTACGGGGAGGACGGTCGCGGCCGTGCTGGACGAGGGGGTGGCGGCGTACGTCACCGATGTCGCGAGCGTCAAGGTCCTGCCGGCCCGGGAGGTGGCGGCCCGGACGGCCACGGCCGCCCGCTACGTGGGTGGCCACCCGATGGCGGGCCGGGAGGTGTCCGGACCCGGCGCCGCGGCGGTCGACCTGTTCCGCGGGCGCCCCTGGGTGGTCTGCCCCTCCGAGGGGAGCGACCCGGCCGCGACCGGTCTCGTACGGGCGCTGGCGGTGGCCGTCGGGGCGCAACCGGTCACGATGCCCGCCGGCGAGCACGACGCCGCGGTCGCCCTGGTCTCCCACGCGCCGCACCTCGTCGCCAGCCTGGTCGCCGCCCGTCTCGAGGACGCGCCGGAGCGCGAAGTGGGCCTGGCCGGGCAGGGCGTCGTCGACGTCACCCGCGTCGCCGCCGGCGACCCCCTGCTTTGGACCGAGATCCTCGAGGCCAACGCCGCAGCCGTGCGAGCGGTGCTCACGGGCGTGCGTGCCGACCTCGACGCGGCTCTCGCCGCCCTCGACGAGACCGGCGGAGGGGCCCTCACGGGACTGCTTGAGGCGGGCGTCCGAGGCAGGAACCGGTTGCCGGGCAAGCATGGAGGCAGGCCGACGACCTACGTGACGGTGCCCGTCACGGTGGAGGACAGGCCCGGGCAGCTGGCGAAGCTCTTCGCCGACGCCGGTGCGGCAGGGGTCAACGTGGAGGACGTCCGCATCGAGCACGTGCAGGGGATCCCCACCGGCGTGGTCGAGATCGCGGTACGACCGGGCCGGGACGAGGACCTGGCCCGAGCGCTGCGCAGCTGTGGGTGGACGGTCCACCGGTGACCACGGGGACTACCCTGCCCTCGACCCCGATTACGCTCCGGAGGACCGCGTGACCGACCCGTCCAGCCTCGTCGTGGCCGTGGACGGTCCGTCGGGGTCGGGCAAGTCCACCGTGGCCAGGCGCGTGGCCGCCGCGCTCGGCCTCCGCTACCTGGACACCGGGGCCATGTACCGGGCCCTCACCTGGTGGGCTCTCGAGCAGGAAGTGGATCTGGGCGACCAGGCGTGGGTGGCAGCCCTGGCTCGACGGATGCCCCTGGAGATGGGCACGGACCCGCTCGCCCCCTACGTACGGGTCGCCGGCACCGATGTGACTGCCGCCATCCGCGAGACGCGCATCTCCGAGGCCGTGAGCGCGGTGGCCACCAACCTCGAGGTCCGGCGCGAGCTCGGCCGGCGCCAGCGCAGCGTGGTCGAGGTGGGCGGGGTGGTGGCCGAGGGGCGGGACATCACGACGGTCGTCGCTCCCGACGCGCCCGTCCGGGTGCTGCTGACCGCCAGCGAGCGGACCCGGCTCACCCGGAGGGCGCTGGAGGTGCACGGCGTCGACGACGAGGCGGCCGTGGCGGCCACCCGGGCCCAGGTCGTCCGGCGGGACGACCGTGACTCCACGGTCGCGGCATTCACCGAGGCGGCCGACGGCGTGGACGTCGTCGACTCGTCCCTCCTGAGCCTGGACGAGACGGTCCACGCCGTGCTCGACCTCGTGGCGGCGCGGACCGGCATCCACCCGACATCCGCCCAGCCGTCCGGGGACGGCCCGTGACGGCCGAGGACCGCGCTCCCGGGGGCGGCCATGCCGAGGAGCTCCGCGACGACCGTGCCTACGTCGACGTCGAGGACGGTGGACCACTGCCCGTGGTGGCAGTCGTCGGACGTCCCAACGTCGGCAAGTCCACTCTGGTGAACCGTGTCCTCGGCCGCCGCGAGGCGGTCGTCGAGGACGTGCCCGGCGTGACCAGGGATCGGGTCACCTACGACGCGGAGTGGTCGGGGCGGCGCTTCACGCTGGTCGACACGGGGGGATGGGACCCCGACGCTGAGGGGATGGCGGCCCGGATCACCGCCCAGGCGGAGGTAGCGGCCAACGCAGCCGACGTGGTCGTCTTCGTCGTCGACGCCACCGTGGGCGCGACCGACGCGGACGAGACTGTCGTGCGGGTGCTGCGCCGAGCGGGCAAGCCGGTGGTCCTGGCGGCGAACAAGGTCGACGGCCCGTCTGCGGAGGCCGATGCGGCGGCCCTGTGGAACCTCGGTCTCGGCGAGCCCCGTCCCGTCTCCGCCCTGCACGGGCGCGGGAGCGGAGACCTGCTCGACGCCGTGCTGGCGGTGCTCCCCGAAGCACCTGCGGAGGACTTCGCCGAGCGCAGGGGGCCCCGCCGGGTCGCCCTGGTCGGCAAGCCCAACGTCGGCAAGTCCAGCTTGCTCAACCGGCTCGCGGGTGAGGACCGCGTGGTCGTCGACCCGGTCGCCGGGACCACGGTCGATCCCGTCGACGAGGTCGTGGAGCTCGGTGGCCGGACCTGGACCTTCGTCGACACCGCCGGGATCCGCCGCCGCGTGCACGAGGCCTCCGGGGCGGAGTACTACGCCTCGTTGCGGACCGCCGCCGCTGTCGACCGTGCCGAGGTGGCCGTCGTCCTGGTCGACGCGAGCGCACCGATGACCGAGCAGGACCTCCGGATCATCTCGATGGTCGTCGACGCCGGCCGGGCCCTGGTGCTCGCCTTCAACAAGTGGGACCTGCTCGACGACGACCGCCGGAGAGAGCTCGACCGCGAGATCGACCGCCAGCTCGCCAGGGTCGGCTGGGCACCGCGGGTCAACGTCTCTGCATGGTCCGGGCGGCACGTGGACCGGCTGGTGCCCGCCCTCGAACGGGCCCTGGAGGGCTGGGAGACCCGGGTGCCCACCGGCCGCCTCAACACCTTCTTCGGCCAGCTCGTGTCGGGGCACCCGCACCCGCTGCGTGGTGGCCGCCAGCCGCGGATCCTCTTCGCCACCCAGGCGAGCACCCGACCGCCGCGCTTCGTGCTCTTCACCACCGGCTTCCTCGAGGCCTCGTACCGGCGCTTCGTCGAGCGCCGGCTGCGCGAGGAGTTCGGCTTCGAGGGAACCCCGATCGAGGTGTCCATGCGGATCCGGGAGAAGCGCCGACGAGGGTGACGCCGCGG
>DATHUJ010000104.1:0-3361 GCA_035462375.1 Jiangellales bacterium | reverse complement strand
TTGCGCCTGGCGTGTGGCGCCGGCCGTACCCTCTGCCATGTGGCCTCCCCGGAGCCGATGTCCGCCACCGAGATCGCGTCAGGCGTGCGCCTTGGCCGGCTGTCAGCCACCGAGGCCGTCGCGACTGCCTTGACCCGGATCGCGGAGCGGGACGAGCGGCTGGGCGCCTTCCAGCTCGTACGGAGGGAGAAGGCGGCAGCGGAGGCGGCCGACGTGGCGGAGCGCACCGACCTGGGCCGGCTGCCACTGGCCGGGGTACCGGTCGCAGTCAAGGACAACGTCGCGGTCGCCGGAGAGCCCATGCGCAACGGCTCACCGCTCACCCTGGACGGGCCGCAACCCGCGGACCACCCGGTCGTGATCCGGCTCCGGGCGGCGGGTGCGGTCGTCGTCGGGATCACCCGCGCGGCCGAGCTGTGCGTGTTCGGCGCCACGGACTCGCCGTTCGGCATCACGCGCAACCCCTGGGACACCGCGAGGACGTCGGGCGGGTCCTCGGGCGGATCCGCAGCGGCGGTCGCCGCCGGCATGGTGCCCGTGGCCCACGGAGCGGACGGGATGGGGTCGATCCGCATCCCGGCCGCGTCATGCGGGCTGGTCGGGATCAAGCCCGGGAGTGGCCTGGTGCCGGCGCACCTGGGCTTCAACGACTGGTACGGCATGTCGGAGAACGGCGTCCTTGCCACGACGGTCGCCGACGCGGCACTCGTTCTGTCGGTGATGGCCGGGCAGCCCGAGCTCGCCACGGTGCACGAGCCCGACGGGGCCTTGCGGATCCGCGTCTCGACGAAGCCGCCGATCGACGGTGTACGGGCGGACATCGAGCACCTGCGAGCAGTCGTCCGGACGGTCGGGCGGCTTGAGGCCGCCGGGCACTCGATCGAGCGCGCGGACCCGCCGTACCCGAGGAACCCGTTGCCGGTCCTCGCCCGCTGGGTCGGCGGGACCGCCCTGGACGCGGAGGGGTTGGACCGGTCGCGGCTCAGCCGGGCGGTGCGGTTCCACGCGGCACTGGGTGACCGTGCCCTCGCCCGCGGGATGGTGCACGAGACCGACGCGGAGCGCTTCCGCGCCCGCATGGAGGGCTACTTCGAGGGCGTCGACCTGCTGGTCACACCAACTCTGGCGAATCCACCGCCCGAGGCCGCGCGGTGGGGTGACCGCCCGTGGCCGTGGGTCTTCGCGGCCAACGCGCGCTTCGCGCCGTACCCGCCGCCGTGGAACTACACCGGCTTTCCGGCGGTCTCCGTGCCCGCGGGTGTCCACCCGCGCACCGGGACGCCGCTGGCTGTCCAGCTGGTCGCGCCGCGCGGTCGCGAGATCCTGTTGCTCGGAGTCGCCGCGCTGATCGAGCGGCTGGCGCCCTGGCCGCGCGTGGCCCCGGGGTACTGACGCTGCCTACGCCGACCGCTGAAGCCGATCCGTCTCGTGACCAGAGCGACTGGCTACGGCAGCGCGACGGGAAGGTCGATGCCGTCGAGGGCTGACTGACACGGGCAGGTACGGGTGATGGGCAGTTTGGTCGCGACGTCGGCGAGGAGGGTCTTGAGCCGGTCAGTGTGTTCGGCGAAGAGGGCGAAGACCTCGGCCTGCGTCACACCGGCTCCCTCGTCGACCCCGGCGTCGCGGTCGGTGACGAGAGCGATCGAGGTGTAGCAGAGGGCCAGCTCCCGGGCGAGAGCCGCCTCCGGCATGCCCGTCATGTTCACGACCGAGGCCCCCGTCGCGGCGAGCTCGCGGGACTCCGCGCGACTGGAGAACCGCGGTCCCTCGACCACGGCCATCGTCCCGTCGGGCGTGGCGTGCCAACCGATCCGGGCGGCTCCGTCGAGCACGGCCTGGCGGCCGACAGGACAGTAGGGGTCGGCGAAGGGCACGTGTACGGCGCCTTCGTCGTAGTAAGAGCGGTCCCGTGCCCGGGTGCGGTCGAGCACCTGGTCGGGCAGGACCAGAGCGCCGGGTCCGAGCTCGACCTTGAGCGAGCCGACCGCGCACGGGGCCAGGACCTGCCGGACGCCGACCGAGCGAAGCGCCCACATGTTGGCCCGGTACGGGACCTGGTGGGCCGGGAACCGGTGCCCAGGACCGTGCCGGGCGAGGAACGCCACCGAACGACCGTCGACCACGCCGACCGTGACCGGCCCGGCCGGTGGCCCGTACGGCGTCTCCGGCTCGAGCGTGGCTACCGGGTCAAGGAAGCTGTAGAAGCCGGAGCCGCCCAGGACTGCGACATCCGGGGATGAGACGCCAGCGGGCAGCTGATCGTGGACCACGGGCGGGAGCCTACGGCCGGACGCTGTGTCGCTGGGTCCCGCGGTCAGCGGGTGCCGGGTGGTCGGTGTCGGGTGTTGCGTCGGGGTCGGCGGTTCGGGTCGATCCAGGGTGGGGGGTGGAAGTCGGGGCGGCTGTCGGTGGCCATCACCACCGCCCACTCGCCGCGGTGGATGACCTGGTGGTGATGACCGCAGAGCAGCACCCCATTCGAAAGATCGGTGGGTCCGCCGTCCACCCAATGGTGCAGGTGGTGCGCGTCGCACCACGACCCGGGCCGGTCACAGCCCGGGAAGGCGCACCCGTCGCCGTCGCGCAGGGCGAGGGCCCGCCGTTGCGCCGGGGTGAACAACCGTCGGGTGCGGCCCACATCCAGCGGCATGGACTCGCCGTCGAGCACGGCCGGGACGAGCTTGGCGTCGCAGGCGATCCGGCGGGCCGCCGCCGCGGAGATCACCTCCCCGGTGGGCAGCAGGGCGGCGCCCAGCCCGGCGCGCAGCGCGTCCAGCGACAGGGTGACCAGCACGGTGGCCGCCTCCCCACCCGATTCGGGCAGCCCACCGCCGGCGCAGCACTGCCCGGCCACCGCCCGGCGGGCCAGCTCCACCAGCGCGTCCGCGGTGCGCTGCCCCCCGGTGCGCGGGTCCGGGCCGTCCTCATCGGCCGGGCGGGGCCGGGACAGCGGCTGCAGGGCCGCGTCCAGGATGGCCGCGCCCTCGGCGTCCAACCGGCCGGACAGCCGGGCCCCACCCGCCCCGTCCGGGCGGACGAACAGCTCCCTGCGGTTGGCCCGGGCCTCCTCGCGGGCCAGCTGCTCGCCGAGCAGCCGGTCGGCCTCCTCCGGGGCGATCACCTCCAGCAGCCGCCGCCCCAACCGGGCCAACTCCACCGGGTCGAACGCGCCCGCCTGCTCCACCAGGTGCGCCTCACCCTGCCGCCGGGCCGCGGTGTCCACCGACGAGGGCAGGGCCCGCACCGCGCGCACGATCACCCTCGCCTGCTCCTCGCTCACCCGCCCGGCGGCCAACGCGTCGCCGGTCAGGGCGAACTCCCCGGCCAACGCCATGCCCAGCCTCACCCCGCGCCCGGC
>DATHUJ010000103.1:0-1819 GCA_035462375.1 Jiangellales bacterium | reverse complement strand
AAGACCAGACCGGCCCGGAAGCCATGCGTTGCCTGAAACGACGCTTCTGCGACGTCTACCGGCAGCTCGTCGCCGACGCCCGCACCCAGCCGCAGGAGAACGAGGCGGGCCCGGGAGGGCACGGCGGGGCGACTGTTCAATCCAGCGCGGCCGACCTGACCCCGCACGTCGGCACTTCGGATCAGCCACAACCCGGACCCGCAGCCTCGACGCTACCGCCGGCACGGGTTCCTGCCCCCATCCCACGCGGCCCCTCGGCAGCCGGCACCATCCCGGCGCCCGAGAGCACGCTCTTGACAGGCGCCAGCAACAGAAGTGTCCCTATCTGCTTCGTCAAGCTGCAGATGGTGTGGTCGAGGATGGCGGCCGAGCTGGGTTTGAGTGATCGGGGCGGTAGGGCTGGCGGTCGCGGATCATGGCATACATCACGTCGACGCGGCGTCGCGCCAGACAGGTCAGTGCGGCGGTATGGGACTTGCCTTCGGCCCTCTTGCGGTCGTAGTACGCGCGGCTGGCGGGGTGCCTGAGGCTGGCGAAGGCGGAGATGTACAACGCCCCACGCAGTGACCGGTTCCCGCGGCGGGCTTGGTGTTCACCCTTGATGCTGCGGCCGGACTGGCGGGTGGTCGGTGCCAGACCGGCGTAAGCGGCGATGTGCCCGGCGCTGGCGAAGGTCCTCGCGTCGCCGACGGTGCGGAGCAGCTCGATCGCGGTGCGGGACCCGACCCCTGGCATCGAGGTGAGGATCTCGGCCAGCGGGTGGGTGGACAGCAGCTCGTCGAGGTCGGCCGCGAGGGAGTCACGCTGTTCGAGCACCGAGAGCAGCTGGGCGGCGAGTCCGCGGATGACCCGTCCGTACTGCTCGGTGGCAGGGATGGTGACAGCCTGTTCGGCCAGCGCGGTGAGAACCTGGGCTGGCAGGGTGGTGGCGATCCGGGGTGAACCCGCCGCGATCATCTTCTTGATCTTGGCGTGGCCGAAGGCCGCGATCGCGTCCGGTGTGCCAGTCGCGGCGAGTAGGCGAAGGACGCCGCGGCGGCGGAAGTGCTTGCCCAGCAGGCGTTCCAGCGCTGGGTGGACGTGCAGGAGCGCATCATGAAGGCGGTTGGTGAGCCGGGTCGACTCGGCGGCCAAGTCGGCGTCGTAGCCAGCCAGGACGCTGAGCTCGACGGTGATCTGCTCCTCGTGGCCGATCCGGCGCAGGGCGTGGGGCAGCGTCCGGGCAGCGTCAGCGATGACGTGGGCGTCGCGGGCGTCCGTCTTCGCATCACCGGGGTAGAGGTCGGCGATGCGCCGCATCGCCAAGCCGGGCAGGTAGGCGACCGTGATGCCGCGTGACCGGGCCACCGCGATGGCCAAGGCGCCGATCGAGGCCAGCTGGTCGACGACCACCAGCACCCGACCATGAGCCTCGAGCTCGTCGTAGAGCTGGACCAGGTCGGGCTCGGAGTTGGGCAGCGGCCGGTCGGCCAGTCGCTGCCCATCTGGGTCCAGGGCCACAGCGTGGTGGGTTTCGCGGGCCACGTCGATGCCGCAGAACACGTCGAACATGGCCGTGACAGGCCGGATGGCGGGGCTCGTCTTGGACAACTGAATCCCTTCTCGGAGCGAGCAGACCAGCCGTGGACGAAGCGCCGGCAGCCACGTTACGAGAAGGCATCCAGAACTGGGCCCATGTCCCTATGAGCGGTCACACACGTCCGGCGACCCCGGTGACAACACTCTTCTGTGATCATCAGTGACAGGAGCCATCAGTCATGCCGGGATCGCTGGCCTGCACCCTCAATCCGAGGGCCCGGAGAAGGTAACGGGAGCCATG
>DATHUJ010000102.1:0-1592 GCA_035462375.1 Jiangellales bacterium | reverse complement strand
GGCGACTGAACCGAGCAACCCCCCACCAGGATGGGCCCGGTCCCGTAGTAACACGACCCCTCACGCCCGCACCGGCATCGTCCCAGGTCAACCCCCACTTCCGTCGACCCGTGTGCCCGTGATCTTCGGAAGTCGGGTCAGACGGCCATGGTCGCACTCGACACGGTTGTTCTCGTACTGGCCGGTGTTGTGCAACGCGGCAGGGATCAAATCCTCGATCACCTTCGCCAAGGCCGGCGCCCGGTCGGTGATGACCTCGGTCGGGTCACCGTGGACAGTGAGGGCAGCGGCGAAGAACATGCGCGCCGAGGCGATGTCTCTGCGCTGCGACACGTGCACGTCGATCACCTGGCCGTGTTGGTCCACCGCCCGATACACGTACCGCCAGACCCCGCAGACCTTGACATAGGTTTCGTCGACGAACCAGCGATCACCAGCAACATGCCGAGACGGCCGGGCCGCGTCGATCAACAACGGCGTGAACCGCTGCACCCACCGGTAGAGGGTCACATGATCGACCTCGATGCCACGCTCGGCGAGCAGTTCCTCCAGGTCCCGGTACGACAACCCGTACCGCAGGTACCAGCGCACCGCCAACAAGATCACTTCAGGCGGGAAACGGGCTCTTCACCATGAAGCGTGGATGACCTCGCCCGCGACACGTTCGTCAGCCTGACCCGTTAAGCGGGCCTGGGGCCTCACGATCCGTAGCGACCAAGCCAACGGATCTGGGAGGCCCCAGGTGGAAGAACACGTTACCCAGCCACGTTCGCACGAGCTCACTACGACCCGGCTGCTCGGCCTGCCCGGCTTCCGCGTGCTGACCGCCGGGGAGGTCGGCGGCGAGCTCGAGGTGCTCGTCGAGACCGACCAGACGGTGACCGGCTGCCCGTCCTGCGGGGTGGTCGCCACCGCGCACGGCCGGCGGCCCACGCTGGTGCGGGACGTGCCCTCCGCGGGTCGTCCGGTGCTGCTGGTGTGGTCCAAGCGGGTGTGGCGGTGTACGGAGACGGCGTGCCCGACCAGGACGTGGTCGGAGACCAGCGAGCAGATTCGGCCGCGGGCCACGCTGACCGAGCGGGCCCGCCGCTGGGCCGCCCGCCGGGTCGGCAAGCACGGCGACACCGTGGCCGGGCTGGCCCGCGAGTTCGGCGTCGGCTGGGGCACCGTATGGCGGGCGGTGGAAGAGCACGGCCGGCCGCTGGTCGATGACCCGGACCGGCTCGGCGACGTGACCGCGCTCGGCGTGGACGAGCACGTCTGGCAGCACGCCGGCCCGCGGCGGCGTACCCAGTTCGCCACCGGCATCGTCGACCTCACCCCCGGCCGACCAGCGAGGCTGCTCGACGTGGTGCCCGGACGGACCGGAAAGGTATACCAGGACTGGATTTCCGCCCGCGAGCAGGACTGGCGCGACGGTGTCACGGTGGCCGCGTTGGACCCGTTCCGCGGGTACGCCACCGCGCTGCGCGCCGCCCTCCCGGACGCGACCCGGGTGCTGGACGCCTTCCACGTCGTCCAGCTCGGCAACCAGGTGCTCGACGAGGTGCGCCGCCGGGTGCAGCAGGACCAGCTCGGCCACCGCGGCCACA
>DATHUJ010000101.1:0-3080 GCA_035462375.1 Jiangellales bacterium | reverse complement strand
GGTGGCGGCCTCGGCTTGTACGTCCTCAACGCCGGCAGCAACGAGATCACCGGCATCCGCGTCGGCGGTGGCGAGCTAGCGCCGATCTCCGGGTCGACCCGGCCCACGAGCGGCCCAACCGCCGCTCCCGGCCAGGTGTCGTTCACCCCTGACGGCGACCAGCTGATCGTCGCCGAGCGGCGCGCGCAGCTCCTCGGCGTCTACCCCGTCGACGCCGCCGGGGTGGCAGGGAGCCCGACCTTCGTCGCGTCGTCCGGCGCGGTGCCGTTCGGCTCCGACTTCGACAACAAGGGCCACGTCATCGTGTCCGAGGTGGCGGGCGCCCCGGGCGGCAGCGCCGTCTCCTCGTACGAGATCAATGACGGCGACCTCGACCTGATCAGCGCATCGGTGCCACGACCGAGGGAGCCGCGTGCTGGATCGTCACCACCACGAACGGCAAGTTCGCCTACTCGGGCAACGCCCGCACAGCGTCAGTAACCGGCTTCCGCGTCAGCGTGGACGGCTCGCTCACCATCCTCGACGAGGACGGCAAGACCGGCGAGGCTCTCGTCGGCGTCACCGATCTCGCGGTGAGCCGCGACAGCCAGTACCTGTACGGCCGGCTCGGCGGCAACGGCACCGTCGGCATCTGGGCGATCGCCGCCGACGGATCGCTCACCGATCTCGGTCCGGTCCCTGGGCTGCCGGCCGGTACGGCGGGCATCGCCGCAACCTGATCGCACCCGTCCGCGGCGTCACATGGTCGCCGGCCCCTGAGCACGCGGGCCCGGTGATCAGGTGGCGTCGGTCCGACCGGGCCGGCTCACGTACGCCTGCCGCGCACCCAACCCCAGACGCCCAGCACGATCAACGCGCCGACGAACGACCCAATGATCCCCGACGGCCGCAGATCGACGCCGTCACCGGAGACCAGGCTGAAGAGGAGACCGCCCACGAAGGAGCCGACGATGCCGGCGACGAAGGCCTCGGGCCAGTTGATCTGGCGCATGTTGCCGCCGCGCAGGACGAGCCACGCCAGGCCCCCGGCCACCATGCCCACGAGAATGATCGCGATGATCAGCACGCACGAAGCCTAGAGCGTCGCCCGCACGGTCCCGGCCGCCACGAGCCTGCTCGCGTCATCCACGAGGCCGCCTCTAGTGCTGGCACCGCCAGCTAGACGCGCCTCAGATCCCGGTCCACCCCAGCGTGGAGGCGGTGGCGGGGGCGCTGACCAGGGACGTTGTGTACACCCGGATCTCCCGCCACCCGGAGGGCGAGGCGCTCGGGGTGGAGCGGCAGCGGCAGGACTGCCTGGACCAGGCCACCCGGGAGGGTTGGCAGGTCCTCGACGTGCTGGTGGAGAACGACGTCGGCGCCTCCTCGTACAGCCGGAAGCCCAGACCGCTGTACGCACAGCTGTTGCAGCGGGCACAGCGCCGCGAGTTCGACGTCATCCTGGCCTACTCGAACAGCCGGCTCACCCGCCGCCCGTTGGAGCTAGAGGAGCTGATCCGGCTACCCGAGTCCACCGGGGTACGGCTGGCCACGGTGGTGTCCGGGGATGATGACCTCAGCACCGCGGACGGGCGGATGCTGGCCCGGATCAAAGGCCAGCGCGGACGCCGCTGAGACCAGACCGAACGCGTCAGTGAGAGAACCCGGCGGGCGAAGCTGCAGCGGGCCCGGCAGGGCCAGCCGATAACCGGTGGCGGCCGCCAGTTCGGGTACGCCAACGACCGACTCACCGTCTTCGAAGACGAAGCCGCAGCGAGCCGCGACGCCGCCCGAAGGGTTCGGCTCGCCGACCCACGCACCACCATGCGCGACGCCGGGGAAGAACTTCGACCGGCACCACGCCTACATCCTTGCTGCCCACATGACTTCCGGGAACTGACGGGCCGAGCGTCCGGACATGCCTGCGAGTTCAGGACGTTCGTGAGAGACGCGACTGCAGTACGTTGTGTGATGCGCGATGGGAGCCTTGTGCACGGGTGATTGCGGCGATGAGTCCGGCGGGAGAGCGTATGACCGCGGCCGATGCACTCGATCGCGGCCGGGGCTCCTCCGGCCGCCACGCCTGGGCGGATGCATATGCCGAGCTTTCTGCCGCGGATCGCGAGGCGCCTCTCAAGGGTACGGATCTCGAGCGGCTCGCGATGGCCGCCTATCTGGTGGGCCGGGACGACGACGGCGACGATGCCGGGGCGCGGGCGTTCCAGGAGTACCTGCGCTTGGGCGAACTACCTCGTGCCGCCCGGTGCGCATTCTGGTTGGGCTTCGGACTCTTGCATCGGGGTGAGGTGGCCCGCGGCAGCGGCTGGCTCGCTCGGGCCCGCGCGCTGCTGGACGAGGGTCGGCTGGACTGCGTCGAGCAGGGGTATCTGCTCTTGCCGGTCGCAATGCAGGGCCTGGCCGCGGGCGACGCCGCGACCGCATACGCCGCCTCCAGTCAGGCAGCCAAGATCGGAGACCGCTTCGGTGACCCCGACCTGAAGGCTCTCGCCGGGATGGGCCGGGGTCAGGCGATGATCCGGCTCGGGGAGACCGCACAGGGCGTGGTATCGCTCGACGAGGCGATGGTCGCGGTCACGGCTGGCGAGGTGTCTGCGAACGTTGCCGGGATCGTCTACTGCGGTGTGATCGTGGCGTGTCAGGAGATCTTCGATCTGCGGCGGGCGCAGGAGTGGACGGGGGCATTGAGTCGCTGGTGTGAGTCTCAGCCGGACCTGGTGCCCTTCCGCGCTCAGTGCCTGGTGCACCGTTCCGAGATCATGCAGCTGCAGGGCGCGTGGCCGGATGCGTTGGAGGAAGCGCGGCGGGCGTGTGACCGGCTGTCCCAGCCCGCTGGCCCGCCGGCCGTGGTCGGCATGGCCTTCTACCAGCTCGCCGAGCTGCATCGGCTGCGCGGAGAGTTCGCGAAGGCCGAGCAGGCGTATCGTCAGGCCAGCCGGTTCGGCCGAAGGCCGCAGCCCGGTCTGGCGCAGCTGAGGTTGGCTCAGGGACAAGTCGATGCCGCAAGGGCGGCGATCCGCACGGCGCTGGACGAGGCACCGAACCGCCCGGCCAGGTCCAAGCTGCTTGCCGCCTACGTCGAC
>DATHUJ010000100.1:0-8898 GCA_035462375.1 Jiangellales bacterium | reverse complement strand
GGTCGACTACGAGCCCGTCGAGCCGCTGGTCGACGCCGAGACCGCGCTGGATGCCGATCCGATCCACCCCGACGGCAACGTCGTCCGACACATGCGGATCGTGCACGGCTCGCCCGACGACGTCACCGGCGACGTCGTCGTGGAGGACGGGTACGAGGTCGGGATGCAGGACCAGGCGTTCATGGGACCCGAGTCGGGTCTGGCGATCCCCGACGGCGCGGGTGGCGTCGATCTGTACATCTCGACGCAGTGGCTGCACGTCGACCGTGACCAGGTGGCGGCGTGCCTGGCGCTGGATCCCGGCCAGGTCCGCCTGACCCTGTCGGGCGTCGGCGGCGCGTTCGGCGCGCGTGAGGACGTCAGCCTGCAGGTCCACGTGTGCCTCCTGGCGCTGCGGTCCGGTCGGCCCGTCAAGATGCTCTACTCGCGCGAGGAGTCGTTCTTCGGCCACGTGCACCGGCACCCCGCGCGGCTGCACTACGAGCACGCGTTCACCAGCGACGGCGACCTCGTGTCCGTCCGGGCCGGCATCTGGCTCGACGGCGGCGCCTACACGTCGTCGAGCCCGGCCGTCGTCGCCAACGCCGGGCTGATGGGCGTCGGTCCGTACGTGGTCCCGAACGTGCACATGGACAGCTACGGCGCCTACACCAACAACCCGCCGTGCGGTGCGATGCGCGGCTTCGGGGCTGTCCAGGCCGCCTTCGCGTACGAGTCCCAGATGGACCGGGCGGCCGTCGAGCTCGGCATCGACCCGGTCGAGCTGAGGGTCCGCAACGCCATGTCCGAAGGTGCGGTGGCACCCACCGGCCAGGTCGTGGACAGCCCGGCACCCGTCGCCGAGCTGCTCCGGCGTCTCGAGCGGATGCCGCTGCCGCCGCCGGCGGTCCACGGCGGTCACGCCGACCTGCGGACGATGCCCGGCGGCGTGTCGGGCTCGACGCGCGGCGAGGGGGTGCGCCGGGGCGTCGGCTACTCCGTCGCGTACAAGAACGTCGGCTTCTCCGAGGGGTTCGACGACTACTCGACCGCCCGGGTCACACTCCAGATCACCGGGGGAGAGCCCACGGCCACGGTGCACACGGCAGCGGCTGAGGTCGGTCAGGGTCTCGTCACCGTCGAGCAGCAGATCGCCCGCACCGAGCTCGGTGTCGACCGGGTCGTGGTCGCACCCAAGGACACCACGGTCGGGAGCGCCGGCTCGTCGTCGGCCTCCCGCCAGACCTACGTCACCGGCGGTGCCGTCCGGGCGGCCTGCCGCCGTGTCGCCGAACGGGTGGTGGACCTCGCCCGGGCGCACACGAGGGCGCCGCTGCCAGGGGCGCGGCTCGAGGGCGGTGCCGTGGTCTCCGAGCGCGACGGCCTGTCACTGCCACTCGTCGAGGTCCTGGGGGATCGCCAGGTCGACGAGACCGTGGAGTGGCGGCACCGTCCCACCCGTCCCGTCCACCCCGAGACCGGGCAGGGGGACGCGCACGTTCAGTACGCCTTCGCCGCCCACCGGGCCGTCGTCGACGTCGACGTCGAGCTCGGCCTGGTCAAGGTGGTCGAGCTGGCGTGCGTGCAGGACGTCGGCAAGGCCCTGAACCCGACCGCCGTCCTGGGGCAGATCCACGGCGGTACGGCCCAGGGGCTCGGCCTCGCGCTCATGGAAGAGGTCGTCGTCCAGGACGGCGTGATCCGCAACCCGTCCTTCACCGACTACCTCATCCCCACGATCCTGGACATGCCGCCGATGCGCGTCGAGGTGCTGGAGTACCCCGACCCGCATGCGCCCTACGGCCTCCGCGGGGTGGGTGAGCCGCCGACCCTGTCCTCCGGGCCGGCCGTGCTGTCGGCCGTCCGGGCGGCCAGCGGTCGCTGGCTGTCGCGGGTACCGGTACGACCGGAGCACATCACCGGGACGTGACCGCAGCGGCGGTCCGGGCCAGGACCCGTGGCGTGAGCAGGCCGCGGCCCAGTCCCAGCTCGGTCAGCACGGCGAACACCTCCGGGTTGGCGTCGCCGGCCCGCAGCACCGCGTCGACCACCGCCGGGACGCCGGCGAGGCGCGCGGCGACGGCGGTGTGGCGGAGGTGGGGCCAGAGCAGGTGCTTCAGGTGGACCCGGTACCGACGCCCCGGGTCACCCGTCGACACCGCCGCCTCCCCGGCGCAGGCTCCGGAGAGGACCGCGTAGTAGATGCCCTCGCCGGTGAGGGGGTTCACGAGCGACAGCGCGTCGCCGGCGAGGAGGACGCGACCGTCGGGCTGGCGGGGCCGGCGGGTCGACAGCGGCAGGTGGGCGGCCCGCCAGGCGGAGCCTCCCGCGGCAGCGCCGGGGAGCAACGCGTCGAGCCGCTCGAGCAGGTGCGCGCGGGTCGGGCGGGGACCACCGGTCAGCACCTCGCCGTAGCCGACGTTGGCCCGTCCGTCGCCGATGGGAAACGACCAGGCGTACGCGGCACGGCGGCCGCGCGCCAGGACGATGCGCTGCTCGTCGGACAAACGGGGGAGCACGGGCGCGTAGCCCCGGATCGCCAGGGCCAGGTGCCCGCCCGTGTTGCGCCGCAGCCCGAGCTCCCGGCGCACCACCGACTCGGCCCCGTCAGCGGCCACCACGACCCGGGCGCGCACCTCGCCGTCGAGCACGACCGAGTCCCCCCGGGCGTCCAGGCGGCGCACTCGCCGCAGCGCCGGAACCGCTCCGGCGGCCAGGGCGGCGTCACGAAGCCGTCCGTCGAGGACCCGGCGGGGGACCACGCGGGAGGGTCGGGTGGTGGTCCCGGACAGCTCGGCGCCCTGCCCGAGCGGGTATCCCAGCCGGAGCCGGTGCACCGGCCGGAAGTCGTCGACCAACCCGGGGGCGCCCAAGGCGGCGACGACGTCGAGCGCGTGCGGCGCGACCCCGTCCCCGCACGCCTTGTCGCGGGGGAACGTAGCGCGGTCGATCAGCAGCACCCGCATGTCGGGGCGGGCGCGGAGGGCGGACAGCGCCGCCGCGGATCCGGCCGGGCCCCCCCCGACCACGACCACGTCCCAGGTGTCGTCGACCACGCTCGTCCGCACCGCGAGCCGTCAGGCTCTCAGGTGGTCCTCGAGACGGTCGACCTTGGCGGTCAGCTGACCGCTGCGGCCGGGCCGGATGTCAGCCTTGAGGACCAGCCCCACGCGCGGGGACCGCGCGGCGACGACGTCGACGGCGCGCTTGACCACGGCCATGACCTCGTCCCACTCACCCTCGACGTTGGTGAACATCGCGTTGGTCTCGCAGGGCAGGCCCGACTCCCGGACGACCCGGACCGCCTCGGCGACGGCCTCGGCGACGCCGCCCGTCTCGTCCGATACGCCGGGGCTGATGCTGAAGGCCACGATCACCGGACCAGCGTCTCAGACGTCGCGGGCCGCGCCCCCGTCGGCTTCACCCGGGCTCGGTGACGAACCAGATCCCGACCGCCGGCTCGGTGCCGTCGTTGCGGTACCGGTGCGGAGTGGTGGACTCGAAGGAGATCGCGTCACCGGGGGAGAGGTGGATCTCGTCGAAGCCGAGGGTGAGGACCAGCTCCCCGCTGATGAGGAAGCCGTACTCGGCGCCCGGGTGCCGCATCAGCCGCGCGGTGCTGGACGACGTCCCACCCGGGTCGTAGGTGATGCGTAGGAAGTCCACGTGGGTGTGCGGCAGCTGTCCCAGGCGCTCCCACGTCACGCCCGAGTCCAGCTGCAGGATCTGGCGAGCCGAGGCGGTCACGAGCGGGCCGAAGCGGTGCCCGCGGTGTGAGCCCAGCGCGGTCAAGACCGTGGTCGGAGCCCCCGCGGCCGCCGGGCGCGCCACCTCCGCGTCGAGCGCCGGGTCGAATACCGCCTCGACCGAGATCCCCAACGCCGTGGTGATCGCGTAGAGCGTGCTCACCGAGGGCTGGCTCTTGCCCGTCTCGATCTGGGAGATGAGGCTCGCGGAGACGCCGAGCTCGCGGGCCAGGCTGCGCACGCTCACGCCCCGTCGCTGCCGCTCTTCACGCAGGCGGGTGCCGACGTACGGGACCGGTGCCGGTGCCACGGACCACCTCCTCCGCCGACCGGATCGTACAGAAGAGCTGAACAGGCGGCCGTTAGAAGCGGCAGATGGGGGTCGGCAGTGCGTTCAGTTCCACTTGACACCCTCGTCGGGTGTGACTTGACTCACCTGACACAGCTCGCAGCGCAGGGAGGTCGCGATGGCGATCCGTACCTACGGCCCCAACGCCGTCGACTGGGAGCAGCGGGTCGACCTGGACCGGCTCCGCAGGGACCGATTGGACCGACTGCGGACCACCCTCGAGGCGTCCGAGCTCGGCAGCCTGCTGACCTTCGACTTCTCGAACATCCGCTACATGACGGCCACGCACATCGGCACCTGGGCGATGGACAAGCTGATCCGCTTCGCGGTGCTCCCACGCGGTGGTGAGCCGGTGCTGTGGGACTTCGGCTCGGCCGCGCGCCACCACCAGCTCTTCAACCCGTGGCTGGACGGCGAGAAGCGGGCACGTGCCGGGATCTCCACCCTCCGCGGTGCGTTCCACCCCGACGCGGGCGCCGCGGGGGAGGTGGCGCGCAAGGTCGTCACAGTGCTGCGTGAGCACGGCATGGAGGGCGAGCCGCTCGGGGTGGACCTCGCGGAGATCCCGATCCTCGAGGCGCTGCGTCGCGAGGGCATCCAGGTGGTCGACGGGCAGCAGGTCTTCCTCGAAGCCCGGCGGATCAAGACGTCGGACGAGATAGCCCTCCTCACGCAGGCCTGCTCGATGGTCGACGCCGCCTACGAGGAGCTCTACGGGTTCCTCCGCCCGGGGGTTCGGGAGAACGAGTGCGTGGGCCTGGTGAGCAAGGTCCTCTACGACCTCGGCAGCGAGTACGTGGAGGGCGTCAACGCCATCTCGGGCGAGCGCTGCGCCCCTCACCCGCACGTCTACAGCGATCGGATCGTGCGGCCGGGAGACCCGGCGTTCTTCGACATCCTGCACAGCCACCTCGGCTACCGGACCTGTTACTACCGTTGCTTCGCCGTGGGCAGCGCGTCCCCGGCGATGCGCGACGCGTACACCCGCTGCAGGGAGTACATGGACGAGGCGATCGCGCGGGTCAAGCCGGGTGCGACCACCGCCGACGTCGTGGAGGTGTGGCCGACCGCGCAGGAGTTCGGCTTCGCCGACGAGGAGGCGGCCTTCGCGCTGCAGTACGGCCACGGGGTGGGCCTGGGTATCTGGGAGAAGCCGATCTTCAGCCGGCTGGTGTCGCTGGACCACCCCGAGGCCCTGGAGGAGGGGATGGTCTTCGCGCTCGAGACGTACTGGCCGGCGTCGGATGGCTGGTCCGCCGCGCGGATCGAGGAGGAGGTGGTCGTCACAGCGGACGGCTGCGAGGTCATCACCAAGTTCCCGGCAGAGGACCTTCTCGTCGCGGGGCGGCGGTACTGGTCCGTCGACGGCGCGCTCCCCTCCGTACGGGAGTCGCAGTCCCACCTCAACACGGCGGCCGGGCGGGGGGAGCGGTGAGCACGGACAACGCCGTGGCCGCCCGCCCGGTCGACGCTGCCGAACTACTGCAGATGTACGAGCAGATGGCGGTCATCCGGGCCACCGAGCAGGCCGCGCACGACCTCTTCATGCGCGGCCTGGTCAAGGGGACGACCCACCTGGCGGCCGGGCACGAGGCAGTCGCCGTCGGGACCAGCGCCGCGCTGCGCGACGACGACTACGTCTTCGCCACCTACCGCGGCCACCACCACGCCATCGCCCGGGGTGCGACCCCCGAGGAATGCCTGGCCGAGCTCATGCAGAGGGCCACCGGGGTGTGCAAGGCCAAGGGCGGCTCGATGCACCTCACCAAGGCCGAGCGGGGCATGCTCGGCTCGTATGCGATCGTCGGCGCCCACCTGCCCATGGCGAACGGCGCCGCCTGGTCGGCCCGGCTGCGCGGCAGCGGGCAGGTGGCCGTCGCCTTCTTCGGCGACGGCGCCACCAACATCGGTGCCTTCCACGAGGCGCTCAACCTCGCCGCGGTGTGGAAGCTCCCGGTGCTCTTCGTCTGCGAGAACAACCGGTACATGGAATACACCCCGATCGACAGCGTCACCGCCGTCGCCAACCCCGCAGCGGACCGCGCTTCCGCCAACGGCATGCCCGGCGTACTCGTGGACGGCAACGACGTCCTGCTCGTCCGTGACGCCGCGGCAGAGGCGGTCGACCGGGCCCGCCGGGGAGATGGGCCGACGGTGATCGAGGCGTTGACGTACCGGCACTTCGGCCACAGCCGCACGGACCCCGCGACGTACCGACCGGCCGAGGAGGTCGAGGAGTGGCTGGCTCGGGACCCGCTCCTCGTCGCCCGGGAGAGGCTGCGGGCCGCCGGGGTCACCGACGACGACATCGACGCGGCGGACGGCCGGGCAGCCGCCGTCGTGGCCGAGGCATCGGCGGCCGCCCGGGCCGCACCGCCCGCCGACCAGGCGGAGGCCTTCACCGACGTCTGGGCGGACGGAGGTTCCACGTGGCGGACGTGATCACCTACCGCGAGGCGGTGGCGGACGGCATTGCACGCGAGATGCGGCGGGACCCGACTGTCGTGTGCCTCGGTGAGGACATCGGGGCAGCGGGTGGGGTCTTCAAGACGATGGTCGGCCTGTACGACGAGTTCGGGCCCGACCGGGTGTGGGACACCCCCATCTCCGAGCAGGCGATCGTCGGGGCGGCGATGGGTGCCGCGATGACCGGGATTCGGCCGGTCGCCGAGATCATGTTCAGCGACTTCCTCGCCTGTTGCTGGGACTACCTCGCCAACGAGATCCCCAAGGCCCGTTACATGACCGGCGGGCAGGTGACGGTCCCGCTGGTGATCCGGACCGCCAACGGCGGTGGTCTGGGATTCGGCGCGCAGCACTCGCAGGCCGTGGAGAACTGGGCCCTCACCGTGCCCGGGCTCAAGATCGCCGCACCCTCGACGCCTGCGGACGTCGTCGGGCTGATGGCGGCCGCGATCCGGAGCGACGACCCGGTCGTCTTCTTCGAGCACAAGGGGCTCTTCGCCGGCAAGGGCGAGCCGGCGCCGCCGGAGCACGTCGTGGAACTCGGGCAGGCCAGGGTGGCCCGCGACGGCAACGATGTCACGCTGGTCGCGCTCGCGTCGACCGTGCCGCTCGCGCTGGCCGCCGCCGACCAGCTGGACACGGAGGGGGTCTCCGCCGAGGTCGTCGACCTGCGCTGCCTCGTCCCGCTCGACATGGCGACCGTCCTCGGGTCGCTCGGGCGCACGAGCCGGCTGATCGTCGTCGAGGAGAACCCGTACCAGGGCGGCTGGGGTGCCACGGTGGCCTCGATCGTCGCCGACGAGGGCTTCGAGCTGCTCGACGCACCGGTGCGGCGAGTGGCCGCGGAGTGCGTGCCGCTGCCCTTCGCCGACGCCCTCGAGGACCAGGTCATCCCCACCGTCGACAAGGTCGTGACAGCCGTACGGAAGCTCGCCGCCTACTGACGGCGGGATCGCAAAGCCACACCGGAAAGGGGCCAGGCGCATGGGCAAGATCCTCCTCAAGGGTGGGACGGTCGTCTCCGTCGATCCGGCGATCGGGGACCTCAAGGTCGGCGACGTCCTCATCGAGGACGACCGGATCGCCGGGGTCGAGGCGGGCATCGAGGCCGACGCCGAGGTCGTCGACTGTGCCGGCAAGATCGTCATCCCCGGCTTCGTGGACACCCACCGGCACACCTGGGAGGCGGCGATCCGCAACTGCGCTCCCAACGCCACCCTCGACGACTACTTCGTCGAGGTGCTCGACACGTTCGCGCCGCTCTACCGGGCCGAGGATGTGCACGCGAGCAACGTCGCGGGGTCGCTCGAGTGCCTCAACGCCGGCATCACGACCCTGGTCGACTGGTCACACATCAACAACACACCCGACCATCCCGACGCCGCGGTCACCGCCCTGCAGGAGACCGGCATCCGCGCGCAGTACGCGTACGGCAGCGCCAACACGTCCCTGGAGAAGTACTGGTTCTTCAGCGCCGAGGAGATCCCCGGCGACGACGTCCGGCGCATCCGGGAGACCTACTTCTCCTCGGACGACGGCCTCCTGACGATGGGCCTGGCCACGCGGGGGCCCGGATGGACCCAGGACCAGGTCGTGGAGCACGAGTGGGCCCTCGCCCGCGAGCTGGGCATCCCGCTCACCGTGCACGTGGCGATGGGCCGCATGGCCGGACGCTTCGCCATGGTGGAGCAGCTCGACCGGCTGGGCCTGCTGGGACCGGACACGACCTTCATCCACTGCTGCTACTTCAGCGAGCACGAGTGGAAGCGGGTGGCCGAGACCGGCGGCACCATCTCCATCGCGGCGCAGGTGGAGCTCCAGATGGGGCACGGCTGGCCACCGGTCAACAAGAGCTTCCAGTTCGGCCTGCGCCCCAGCCTGTCGATCGACGTGGTGACGACCGTGCCCGGTGACATGTTCACGCAGATCCGGGCCGCCTTCGGCGCCGAGCGAGCCCGGGTCAACGCCGTGTGCTGGGAGGCCGACACGGGGGTGCCGGACACGATCCTGACGGCCCGCAAGATGCTCGAGATGGCGACCGCGAACGGCGCCCACGTCGCGGGGCTCGAGGACAGGGTCGGCTCGCTCACGCCGGGCAAGAAGGCCGACGTCGTCGTCATCGACGCCACCGCGCTCAACGTCGCCCCGGTCATCGACCCGGTCGCCGCGGTGACCCTGTGCGCGGACGTCTCGAACGTCGAGCACGTGATCGTCGACGGGGTCTTCCGCAAGCGGGACTTCCGGCTGCTCGCCGACGTCGACCGTGCCCGCACCGCGGTCGAGAACTCCAGCGAGTACCTGGTCGGCGCCGCCGACTCGGCCAAGAAGGCCCCCGCCGAGTGACCACGTCGCACCTCG
>DATHUJ010000099.1:0-34831 GCA_035462375.1 Jiangellales bacterium | reverse complement strand
TGAGCCGGGACCGGGACGCACCGGCCCGCCTCCAGGAGCGAGTCGCGCGGATGAGCCTGCGGGCGCGCGTGAGCGCACTCGCGGCGCTTGGAGTGGGGTTGGCGGTCCTGCTCACCTCACTCGCGGCCTACGCGACGGTGCGGAACCAGCTGCTCCAACAGCGGGACGAGGCGCTGCTGGAGCGGGCCGGCGCCATGATCGAGGCGGGGTTCGTGAGCGCGGAGCTCATCGACGGGCTCCCGCCGGCGACCTTCGGCGCCGGCGACGTCCGGATCGCCCTGCTGGGCGCAAACGGCCGCCTGCGTACGGCGCAGGGCGTGCGCGACCTCCCGCTGGTGGGGGCGGACGAGCTGCGGGTGGCCCGAGGACTCGCCTCGGACAGCATCCGCTCGGTCGTCGTCGACGAGGTCGAGTACCGGGTCGTGGCCGTGCCCGCGGGTCCGGGACTGGCACTCGTCTTCGCGCAGCCGACGGCGCCCACACAGGACCTGCTGGACCGGCTCGGCCTCGTCCTGCTCGTCGTCGGCGGCGCGGGTGTGCTGCTGGCTGCGTACGCGGGCCTGGTCATCGCGCGCGCCGGGCTGCGCCCGGTGGAGCGGCTCACCGCGGCCGCCGAACACGTCGCCGCGACCGGGCGACCGGACCCGATCGACGTACCCGCGGACCGTACGGACGAGATCGGCCGCCTTGCGCACTCCTTCAACGCCATGCTCGAGGCGCTGGCGGAGGCGCAGGACCGGCAACGGCGGCTGGTCGCGGACGCAGGGCACGAGCTGAGGACCCCGCTGACGAGTCTCCGCACCAACCTGGACCTGCTCGCCCAGGCCGACCGGGAGGGCGGTCTGGACCCGGTCGAGCACACAGCCCTCATCCGGGACGTCCGGGCTCAGCTCGAGGAGCTCGGCACTCTCGTGGCCGACCTCGTCGAGCTGTCGCGTGAAGACCCGAGCGAGGGCACCCGAGAGGACCTCGACCTCGCCGAGACGGTCGCCGAGGCCGTGGCCCGGGTCCGCCGCCGGGCGCCGGGGCTGGACTTCCAGGTCCGCACCGACCCCTGGCCGGTGCACGGGGACCCTCAACTGCTCAGCCGGGCTGTCACCAACCTCCTCGACAACGCCGCCAAGTGGTCCCCTCCCGGTGGAGCGGTGCGGGTCACCCTGCACGACGGCACGCTGGAGATCTGCGACCAGGGACCCGGGATCGCGGAGACCGACCTGCCGCACGTCTTCGAGCGCTTCTACCGGTCCCCCGAGGCGCGCGCGCTCCCGGGGTCGGGCCTCGGTCTCGCGATCGTCCGGTCGGCCGCGGAGCGCCACGAGGGTGCCGTCCGGGCCGACCGGGCGCCCGGCGGCGGGGCGAGGTTGCGGTTCTGGATACCGAGTTCTTCGGTGTCCCTCAACTGACTCTCAGGGTGTTCTCAGGGGCCGTTGCGACGCTCTCTCCATGACCGAGACGCGCCACCTCCCCCCGTACGGGCAGGCCGACGCCCCGACGCCGCCGCACGCCGGCACCGGGTGGGCCACCGGGGACCGCGCCGACGACCCGTCGGCGGCCCCGACACCGCCCTGGGGTCCCTCCACGCCCGCCGGGCCGCCGCCCTCCCCTCGGCGGCCGGCCCGGCGGGGCTACGCCCTGCTCGCCGCCCTGGCGCTGGGCGCCGGTCTGGTCGGCGGCGCCGCTGGCGGAGCCGCGTACACCGCCCTCGACGACTCGACCCGGACGACGACGGAATCCAGCCTGGACGTCGCGCCCGGCTCGACCGACGTGGGGGACCGCAGCGACGGTGGTGCCGCCATGTCCAGCGTCGAGGACGTCGCCGCGGCGGTGCTGCCGAGCGTCGTCTCGGTCCAGGTCCGCACCGGTGCGGGACCGGGCACCGGCTCAGGCGTCGTGCTGAGCTCCGACGGCCTGATCCTCACGAACAACCACGTCGTGGAGGCGGCCTCCTCGGGTGGGCAGGTCGTCGTGAGCTTCCAAGACGGCACGACCGCAACGGCGACGGTCGTGGGCCTGGACCCGCTCACCGACCTGGCCGTCCTCCAGGCCGAGGACGTCGACGGGCTCACCTCGGCGGCACTCGGCAGCTCCTCGGACCTGGCCGTCGGAGAGCAGGTCGTCGCCATCGGCTCGCCACTCGGGCTCGACGGGACCGTGACCACCGGCATCGTCTCCGCACTCCAGCGCCCGGTGCGCACCACCGACGCCGGGCCCGACGGGAGCACCGTCATCGACGCCGTGCAGACCGACGCGCCCATCAACCCCGGCAACTCCGGTGGGCCGCTGGTGAACATGGCCGGTGAGGTCGTCGGCATCAACAGCGCCATCGCGACCGCACCAGGGAGCCAGGGCTCGATCGGCCTGGGCTTCTCGATCCCGATCGACCAGGCCCGGCCGATCGCCGAGGAGCTGCGCGACTCGGGGACCGCGACGCACGCGCGGCTGGGCGTGTCGGTCGGCGACCCGGCCGACGGCTCCCCCGGCGCGCTGGTCGCCTCCGTCGAGCCGGACGGAGCTGCGGAGACCGCCGGGATCCAGGAGGGCGACGTCGTCACCCGGGTCGGCGACCGGCAGCTGGCCGACGGGGACGAGCTGGTCGCGGCCGTCCGGTCCTACCGACCGGGCGAGTCCGTCGAGGTGACGGTGTCCCGCGGCGGCGAGACGCGGACGGTCGAGGTCACCCTCGGCAGCGACGGCGCCGGCGGCTGACGCTCAAGCCGCGACGGGGGCGGCCACCAGTCCGGCCTCGATTCCCGTCCAGCCGAAGCGCTCGGTCCCGTCGATCTCGACGACCCGCTCGGGTTCCACACCGGACGGCACGACGAGTGGAGCCTCCGGTGCCTCGTGCACCCCGACGAGCCGCTCGTCCCGGGCCGGGTGACCCGGCAGGTCCACCACGGCGCCGGGGACGGCCCGGCGCAGCGCGGCCGCCGCCCACACCGAGAGCCGCACCCGGCGTCCGCGGCAGCGCAGGTGCAGCGCCAGCCCGTCGACGGTCAGGGCCCACAGGTCGACGGGCACGGTAGTGGTCGGTGCGGTCACGGTGATGCCACGACCGGCCAGGTCGCGGGTCCACTCCTGCAGCTGCACGGGCGGTCCTCGGGGTCGTCGGTGCGGGCGGCCGGAACCGGGCCGGGCCCACGGGGTCGCGGAGGTCAGCGACAGCGACGACACGCGCAGCAGGGCGCGATGGCGCGCACACCCGCGGCGCCGGCGGGAGCCGGCGAACCGAGGTGGGAGGTCACGCGCACGGGCGGCAGCGTGCCACAGGTCGACCCCCACCGCCAGCCCCTTCGGTGCGCCGTCTCATGATCCGGCGGGGTAACGGTGATCTACAGACGTTGCTGCGCCCATGGCTGCGGTGACGCCTCATGATCGAGGGCCGCGCCGGGGACTTGGTGACGTTGCCGCGCCCATGGCTGCGGGGACGCCTCGTGATCGGCTCGGGTCGGGTGGATCATGAGGCACCGGGCGCCCAGCGACACGGAGGTCGGTCGTCGCGGGGTCGGCCGTCGGTCGGGCTTTGTCGGTGCCGCGAGGCAGACTCGAGGGGTGCTGCTCCACCAGGTCGCCGAGACCTCGGCCGCCGTGGCCGCCACGCCTGCACGCTCGGGCAAGGTCGCGCTGCTCGCGGCCTGCCTCTCGACGGCCGCCGCGCCGGAGGTGCCCGTCGTCGTGGCCTACCTGTCCGGGGCCCTGCGCCAACGTCGTACCGGGGTGGGCTGGGCGTCCCTGCGGGAGATGCCGCCTCCGGCGCAGACACCGACCTTGGGCGTGCTCGAGGTCGACGAGGTCTTCGAGGGCCTGGGGGCGTTGTCGGGGCGCGGGTCCACCGCCGAGCGGCGCGCCCGGCTCGTCGCCCTGCTGGCGCGGGCGACCGCCGTCGAGCAACGGCTGCTCGGCGGCCTCGTCTCCGGCGAGCTGCGTCAAGGAGCGCTGGACGGCGTCGTGACCGAGGCGGTCGCCGTGGCCGCGGGGGTTCCGGCCGCCGACCTGCGCCGGGCCGTCACCGTCGCCGGCTCGCTGACCCCCGTGGCCGGTGCGGTGCTCGCCCGCGGTCCGGTCGGCCTCGCCGACTTCCGGCTGGCGGTCGGCAGCCCGGTCAAGCCGATGCTCGCGCAGAGCGCGCCGAGCGTGGCAGAGGCGTTGTCCCGCACCGGTGCCGCCGGAGTCGAGTGGAAGCTGGACGGCATCCGGGTCCAGGTCCACCGCTCCGGCGACGACGTCGCGGTGTTCACGCGGACACTCGACGACGTGACGGCCCGGGTGCCCGAGCTGGTCGAGGCCGTGCGTGGTCTGCCGGTCTCCACCGTGGTGCTCGACGGCGAAGCGGTCGCACTGCACCCCGACGGGCGACCCCGGCCCTTCCAGGAGACCGGTTCCCGGGTCGGGCGCAGGCTCGACGTCGCCGCGGCTCGTGCGACCGTCCCGCTGTCGGCCTTCTTCTTCGACACGCTGCACGTGGACGGCGACGACCTCGTCGGCGCCCCGGGCGCGGAACGCTGGGCCGCGCTGGTCTCCGCGGTCCCCGACGACCTCCGGGTTCCGCGGCTCGAGGACCCGGACGCCGCCGGGGCCGAGGCGTTCCTCGCCGACACCCTGGCGCGCGGCCACGAGGGCGTGGTGGTCAAGTCGCTGGCGGCGCCCTACGACGCCGGGCGGCGGGGCGGGGCCTGGGTCAAGGTCAAGCCACGGCACACCCTGGACCTGGTGGTCCTGGCCGCCGAGTGGGGACACGGTCGCCGGCAGGGCTGGCTGTCCAACCTGCACCTCGGCGCACGCGACCCGGCCGGCACCTGGGGACCGCCGGGCGGCTTCGTCATGCTCGGCAAGACCTTCAAAGGCCTCACCGACGCCATGCTGCGCTGGCAGACCGACCGGCTGCTGGAACTGGCCGAGGGCCCCACCGATGGCTGGGTCGTCCACGTACGGCCGCAGCTCCTGGTCGAGATCGCCTTCGACGGCGTGCAGACTTCACCACGCTACCCCGCCGGCATCGCGCTGCGCTTCGCCCGGGTGCTGCGACACCGCCCGGACAAGCCGGCCGCGGAGGCCGACACCGTCGAGGCGGTGCGTGCCCAGCAGCAGCCGGCCTGACCACCCGTACGGGGCCTGACTCGTACGGGACGGTCGTCGGTAGCGGGACCGGACACGACCCGGGCGGGCGTGCGCCCCCTGTCGCTGGAGCGACCAGGCCCCCGGGTCAGCCGGTGACGACCTCGCCCGGCACCACGGCGGGGCGCCCGGGGGCAGGTGCGCCCGGGTCGGTGCGCTCCCAGGCCAGGAACCGGTCGGTCTCGAGCAGCACGGCACCGGCCAGCCAGGCGGCGACGGCCGCGTCGTCGGCGACGCCGAAGACCCAGAACAGCGCCTCCGGCATGAGGTCGATCGGCGAGATAATGTAGGCGACGGCCACGGCCATGAGCGCCAGACGGCTGACGGCCAGGCCGTCGTAGCGGCGGGAGGCGGCAGCGCGCAGCAGGCGGGGCAGCGCAGCGAAGCGCTCGCCCAGGCCGGGGGAGCCTGGACGGCGCGCCTCACGCAGCACGCGCGCTACGGCGGAGAAGGTCACGAGTCGACGGGCTCCGGTCACGGCGGGCTCCTCGGTGCGGTCGCCGGCGGGGGCCGACGAGATCGGGTCCGACATAAGGGAACGCCCCGGCGACCACCGGTGTTCCCGAAGGGACGTGGATCGTCCGAAACGACCGCATGCTCACCCGTACCGACCGGAGGTACCGTGCCCGTCCCGCACGACCCCGACCCGAAGCTCGCCGCCTACGCCCACCCCGAGCGGCTGGTGACGACCGCCTGGCTGGCCGAGCACCTCGACGACCCTGGCATCGTCGTCGTCGAGTCCGACGAGGACGTGCTCCTGTACGAGACCGGGCACGTCCCCGGCGCGGTCAAGATCGACTGGCACCTGGACCTCAACGACCCGGTGACCCGCGACTACGTCGACGGCAGCCGCTTCGCCGAGGTCATGGGATCGCGCGGGATCGGCCGCGACGCGACTGTCGTGGTCTACGGCGACAAGAACAACTGGTGGGCGGCCTACGCCCTGTGGGTGTTCTCGCTCTTCGGCCACCCCGACGTGCGGCTCCTCGACGGGGGCCGGACCGCGTGGATCGACGAGGGACGCCCGTTGACGAAGGAGGTGCCCCTTCGGCCCCGGGTGGACTACCCGGTCGTCGAACGGGACGACACCACGATCCGGGCCTTCCAGGACGACGTCCTCGCCCACCTGGGCCGGCCGCTCGTGGACGTACGGTCGCCCGGCGAGTACTCCGGCGAGCTGTTGCACATGCCCGACTACCCCCAGGAGGGCGCCGTGCGGGGCGGGCACATCCCCGGTGCGGCGAACGTCCCGTGGGCCCGGGCCGCTGGGGAGGACGGCCGCTTCCGCGGGCGGCAGGAGCTCGAGTCGATCTACCTCGGGGAGGCCGGCCTCTCCCCTGACGACGACGTCGTCGCCTACTGCCGCATCGGCGAGCGCTCGTCCCACACCTGGTTCGTGCTCACGCACCTGCTGGGATTCCAGCGAGTGCGCAACTACGACGGGTCGTGGACGGAGTGGGGCAACAGCGTGCGAGTGCCCATCGAGCAGGGTGCCGGCGGGCCGGTGGGTCGACCCGGGAGCGCCACGTGAGCGATCTCCCGACCGCGCTGGCCGAGATCGCCGACGACTTCGGGGCGATCACCCCGGCCGAGCGCCTCCAGCTGCTCCTGGAGTTCTCCGAGGAGCTACCCGACCTGCCCGAGCGCTGGGCGGGGCACCGGGAGTCGATGGAGCAGGTCCCCGAGTGCCAGACCCCGCTGTTCCTGGCGGTCGAGGTGGAGCCGGACGACCGCGTGCGGCTGTTCTTCGACGCGCCGCGCGAGGCGCCCACCACCCGCGGGTTCGCCGGCATCCTGCACACCGGGCTGGACGGCCTCCCCACGCCCGAGGTGCTGGCCGTCCCGGACGACGCCCCCCTGCGGCTGGGCCTCGGCGAGGCCGTCTCCCCCCTGCGCCTGAGGGGGATGGTCGCGATGCTGGGACGGATCAAGCGGCAGCTGCGGGCACACCCCACCGGGTGAGGCTCCCCGTCGGGGGCGTGTGCGCAGCCCGGTCGTCCCGCCCCGGGGCTGTCGGGGTGGAGCGCTAGCGTCGCCGTCATGACCGGGACCCCCAGGACCACGTCGACGGGCGACGTGGCGACCGCGACCGAGCAGGACGCCGCCCTCCGTGCCGAGGGCGAGGCGGTCCTGCGGGCGCTGGTGGGCCGGGCGGACGCCGGCCTCCGTGACGACCAGTGGGAGGCGGTGCGGGTCCTCGTCGCCGAGCGCCGACGAGCGCTGGTCGTCCAGCGCACCGGGTGGGGCAAGTCCGCTGTCTACTTCGTTGCCACGGCGCTGCTGAGGGCTCGAGGGGCCGGCCCGACCCTGTTGGTGTCCCCGCTGCTCGCGCTGATGCGCAACCAGGTGGACGCCGCCGCCCGGGCCGGGATCCGGGCGTCCTCGATCTCGTCGGCCAACGTCGAGGAGTGGCAGCGAGTCGAGGCCGAGCTGGATCGCGGTGAGGTCGACGTGCTGCTGGTGAGCCCCGAGCGGCTCAACAACCCCGACTTCCGTGACCGCGTGCTGCCAGCGCTGGCCGCCCGGGTGGGACTGCTCGTGGTGGACGAGGCCCACTGCATCTCCGACTGGGGGCACGACTTCCGCCCGGACTACAGGCGGATCCGCGACGCGCTGGCCGGATTGCGGGAGGGCGTGCCCGTCCTCGCCACGACCGCGACCGCGAACGCCCGGGTGGTCGACGACGTCGCGGAGCAGCTCGGGACCGACACCTACGTGCAGCGGGGCCCGCTGGACCGCACCAGCCTCCGCTTGGGCGTGCTCGACCTGCCGGGCAACGACCACCGGCTCGGCTGGCTGGCGGCGCACCTCGACGACCTCCCCGGCACCGGCATCGTCTACGCCCTGACGGTGGCGGCGGCCGAGGACCTCGCCGGTTTCCTGCGGGGTCAGGGGCACCGGGTGCGGGCCTACACGGGCCGGACCGACCCGGCCGAGCGGCTGGAGGCCGAGGCCGCCCTGCTGGCCGGCGAGGTCAAGGCGCTCGTGGCGACGTCGGCGCTCGGCATGGGCTTCGACAAGCCCGACCTCGGCTTCGTCGTGCACGTGGGGTCGCCGGCATCGCCGATCGCCTACTACCAGCAGGTGGGCCGGGCCGGCCGTGCCGTGGAGCGGGCCGACGTCCTGCTGCTGCCCGGGCGCGAGGACGAGGAGATCTGGCGCTACTTCGCGACCGTCGGCTTCCCGTCGGAGCCGCACGTCGAGGCCGTTCTCGCCGCACTCGCCGAGGCGGGTCGGCCCCTGTCCACGGTCGCACTCGAGGCACGCGTGGAGCTGCGGCGCACGAGGCTGGAGCTCCTGCTCAAGGTCCTCGACGTCGACGGCGCCGTCCGCCGGGTCCGCGGCGGGTGGGAGGCGACCGGGCGTCCTTGGACCTACGACGCCGATCGATACGCCCGGGTCGCAGCCACCCGACGGGACGAGCAGCAGGCCATGCGTGACTACGTGGCCACCACCGGGTGCCGAATGGCCTTCCTCCGCCGTCAGCTCGACGACCCCTTCACGGCGCACTGCGGCCGCTGCGACCGGTGCGCCGGGACGTTCGTACCGCTCGAGGTCTCCGACGACGCGCTGCGGGCAGCCCGGACGGCCCTGGGGCAGGTGGGCGTCGACGTGGAGCCGCGCGCTCAGTGGCCTTCGGCGATGGACGCCCTCGGGGTGCCGGTGCGCGGTCGCGTGGCACACGACGAGCGGCCGGAGCCGGGGCGGGCGCTCGCCCGGTTGTCCGACCTCGGGTGGGGGTCCCGGCTGCGACCGCTGCTGGCCCCGTCAGCGGCGGACTGCGATGCTCCGGCATCCGTCCTCGCCGGTGTCGTGGACGTCCTCCGGGTCTGGGAGTGGGCCACGCGCCCGGGCGCCGTCGTGGCGATGCCGTCCCGCACCCGACCGCAGCTGATCGCCTCGGTCGCCGGGCACGTCGCGACCCTGGGGCGTCTCCCGTTGCTGGGAGGCCTGGCCTACACCGGGGACGGGCCGCGCGGCGGTCGCGGTGGCAACAGTGCGTTTCGGCTGGCCGCGGTGTGGGACCAGGTCGTCGTGCCTCCCGCGGTGCGCGAGGCGCTGGCCGGGCTCGACGGTCCGGTCCTGCTCGTCGACGACCTCGCCGACTCGCGGTGGACGCTCACCGTGGCCGCTCGCGCCCTCCGCCGCGCCGGGGCTTCCTCGGTGCTGCCACTCGTCCTCGCGCTCGACGCCTGAGCCGTCCGCGGGGCGGGTCAGGACCGGGCGGCGGCCAGCGCGCGCTCCGCGGCCTCGGCGAGAGTACGCACCTCTCCCGCCTCGCGAGCGGCGGCCGCGTCCGCGGTCCCGAGGCGGGCCGTCGCGTCCGCGACGGCCGCCGCGAGCCGCTCGGCCTCCACCCCGTACGAGGGGTAGGTCTCCCCCGCAGCCTGGACGGCGGCGGCGAGCTCGAGTGCAGCGCGGTCGTGCTGCGTGCGGACGAGCAGGAGGACGAGGTTGCGCAACGTGGTCACGACCATGGACCGCGCGCCGCTCTCCTGCCACCGGGCAAGGACCTCGCCGAAGCCCTGCGCCGCCTCGTCGGCCGGGCCGTGGCGGGCGAGCAGTGCCACGCGCCCCGTCCGAGCCACGCCGGTGACCAGCGTGTTGCCGATCTCGTGGGCCAGCGCGAGTGCCTCGTCGTAGGCGGCCACGGCCCGCTCGGGGTCGACGTCCGCGAGGTTCTCGGCGACCGTGTAGCAGATGAAGGCCCGGGCGGTCGGGTTGCTGGTGGCCGCCGCCTCGCGGACGCAGGCGTCCAGCAGGTCGGGGTCGGGGCGGCCGGCGTAGCTCAGCGCGAGGGCGGCGTTCGCGGCCGACACGGCGGCCGAGGCGGCCCTGCCGTGGGCGCGGTGCCCGGTTGCAGCAGCGAGGCAGTGCCGGGCCGCGCGCAACGGCTCGCCACCGACGACGGCGATGTCGCCGAGCAGGTCGAGGGCGTCGGCGGCGGACGGGTGGGTGACGCCGCCGGCGGCCTCGAGCGAGCGCTCCCCCAGCCGGTAGGCACGGTCCTGGTCCCCCGAGAACCAGGCGCTCGCCGCGGCCGCCATGAGTGCCTGCGGCAGCAGCGGGTGGCCCTCCGGCGCGACCTCGGCGGCCCGCTCTCCCCAGCCGAGAACCTCGACGCGCACCCGCCAGTACGCCCACCGCCACAGGGCCGCCACGATCCGCACGGCGAGCTCCGCGTCGTCCACCGTCCCGGCCAGCCGCCAGGCCAGCCGGACGTCGGGCATCGCCTCCTCCAGCTGGGAGTGCCAGCGCCCCTCGTCCGGGCCGGAGAGTCCCACCTCGGCCTGCTCGAGGAGGTCGAGCACCCAGGTCGCGTGCCGGCGCTGGAGCCGGGCCAGCTCGTCGGCGGGCAGCCGGGACAGCGCGTACCGCCGGAGGGTGTCGAGCATGCGGTAGCGCCCGGCACCCCGTCCCCGGGGCCGGGTCAGCATGGACCGGTCCACCAGGCGCGCCACCACGTCCGCCACCCGCTCGGCTGCGACGCCTTCGCCGCTGACCACGTGCTCGGCAGCGGCGAGGCCGAACCGGGCGGCGAAGACCGACAGGCGGGTGAAGACCGCCGCCTCCTCCTCGTCGAGCAGGTCGTAGGACCAGTCCACGACCGAGCGGAGGGTGCGGTGGCGTGGCGACGCCGACCTCGGACCGTGTCTGAGGATCTCGAAGCGGGTATCGAGCCGCTCGGCGAGGTCGGCGACCGTGAGTGTCCCGACCCGCGCCGCGGCCAGCTCGATCGCCAGGGGCAGCCCGTCCAGGGCGCGGCAGATCTCGACCACGAGGTCGAGGTCCTGCCCGGTGACGTCGACGTCGGGGTCCACCGACCTGGCCCGCTCCACGAAGAGCTCGACGGCGGGCGCGCGGGACGGGTCGGACTCCTCCACGGCCAGCGGCCTCACGGGCACGACCCGTTCCCCCGGCACGCCCAGCCGCTCCCTGCTCGTGGCCAGGACCTGGACGCCCGGGGCGTGGGCGGTCAGCTCCGCGACCAGCGATGCTGTCGCATCGAGGAGGTGCTCACAGTTGTCAAGGACCAGGAGGCCGTCCACTGCTGCGGCCCGGCGCAGCATCGCTCGCGTCACCGGGACGCCGATGGTCGCCTCCACGCCCAGGACGTCCGCGACGACCTCGGCCACGGCAGCGGGGTCGCGCAGCGCGGCCAGGTCGACCCAGCCCGCCGGCCGGCCCGAGGCCGCGGCCGCCGCCAGAGCGAGCCGTGTCTTGCCCACGCCGCCCGGGCCGACGAGGGTGACCGGACCGGACGCGCGCAGCAGCTCGGCGAGGTCCGCGAGGTCGCTGTCCCGTCCTAGCAACGGGCCCGGCGGCCCCACCGGCAGGGCACCCAACGCACCCGTCGTGGTGGGGCCTCCCGCGGACGGTCCGGTGTCCTCCGGCGGCGGGGCCGGGCCGGCCCCGCCCGTTGCGGCTGCGCCGGCGGATGGCCCCGGCCGGGCGACCGAGACGGGGGCGGGCTCACCACGCAGCAACCGGGCCTGGCGATCCGCCATCGCCGGCGAGGGGTCGAGCCCGAGCTCCTCCGCCAGGTGCCCCCGGTGCCGGGCGAGCACGGCCAGGGCGTCGGCCGTGCGGCCGGTCGCGTGCAGTGCGTCCACCAGCAGCCCCACGCTGCCGTCGCGCAACGGGTGCCGGGCGGCGAGGTCCTCGAGCGCGGCGACCGCCTCGCTCGTCCGACCCAGGCCCAGCAGCGCGCGGGCGCGGTCCTCCTCCGCCCCCGTGCGCAGCTCCTCGAGGGCCAACGTCTCCCCGTGCGCGGGACCGTAGCCCGCGAGGTCCGACCAGGCGGGCCCGCGCCAGAGAGCGAGCGCGCGGTCGACAGCCTCGACCGACCGGGTGTGGTCACCGGCCGCGAGCGCCGACCGCGCCGTCGCGGTGAGGTCGACGAAGAGGTCGACGTCGCGCGACCCCTTCGGGGCGTCGAGCACGTAGCCGGGGTCCTGGGTCCGGAGGAGGCGCCCGGCGACGCCGAGGCTGCGGCGCAGGCGCGCCACGTTGGTCTGCACGCTGCCCCGCGCGTCTGCCGGGGGGTCGTCGCGCCAGACAGCGTCCACGAGCCGCTCGACCGGGAGGACTCTGCCAGGCGTCAGCAGCAGGGTGGCGAGCAGGCTGCGCCGGGTACCTGCCGGCAGGGGCAGGACCGTCCCCGACAGCCGGACCTCCAGCGGGCCGAGGACCGCGAAGGAGATCTGGGCCGGCTGCTGCTCCCCGGTCATCCCGTCGGTCTCGTCCACAGCGTCCAGCGGGAGAGCGGGTGGTAACCATGGCGCTGCGCGCCCGGGCGGCTCATGTCGCTGAACAGCGACGCCGACGCCAGGTCCGGGTAGGCCTCCAGCCGCACCCGCAGGAGGGTCTCCCAGTAGCCGCGCCGTCTGGCCTCCGGCAGGACCACCCCCATGGCGGCCACGTGCAGCCCGCCGGCGACGTACGAGGCGGCGGCGCCGACCGGGCGACCGGCAACGCGTCCCAGCCAGAGCCGCATCGCGGTGCCGAGCACCTCCGGGCCGAAGAGCACACCAGGACGGTACGGCTGCAGCTCGGGGAACGGGTAGCCCTCGACCACCAGCCGTTCCCAGGCGGCCAGGTCGGCGGCGTCCCGGACCTCGGTCACCTCCAGGTCGGGCGCCGGGGTCGGCAGCGGCCCGCCGGGCGGGCGGTACAGCATCGGGGGGTGTCCGGACAGCCGCCACCCGCGGCCGGTCAGGTCCGGCGTCGGCCAGGGGCTCCAGAGGTGCACCTCCCCCCGACCTGCGGGCACGGCCACCTCGGCCGCCGCCGCGACGGCGTCCCAACCCTCCCCGTACGGAGGTGGCTCGACCACCACCGTGCTCGTCCAGTACCCCATGGCGCGCCCGGGATCGATCACGACGAGCCCGGCCTCGCGGCGCACCGTCCCGCCCCCGGCCAGCACGGGGCCCGCCAGCGACCCGGCCCACGCGTCGGTGAAGTCGCGCAGGACCGTGTCGCCGGCGGGCAGGTCCGGTTCCCAGCCGTGGGTGAGGTGTGTCACGGCACGAGCCGGTAGAGCCGCCAGAAGGGGTTGTCGACGTCGAGGACCTCGCAGCGCGCGAAACCCGCGACCTCGGCCCAGCGCCGGACGGTGCCCGGGCGGAGCACAGTGCCGTTGGCCTCCACCGGGTCCTCGGCCATCGTGGCCGGCAGGCAGTGCGTGACGCTCCAGGCGTAGAAGAAGCGCTCCAGCTCGTCGGCCGGCGCCTGGAACTCCTCGGCCGCCCGCTCGTCGGCCACGATGACGCTGCCGCCCGGGCCGATCAGGTCCCGGGCGCGTCGCAGGGCACCTACCGGGTCGCCCATGTCGTGCAGCGCCTCGAACACGGTCACGAGGTCGTAGCCGTCACCGGACGAGGACGCAGCGGCATCGCCCGTACGGAAGTCGACCCGGTCGGCCAGGCCGGCCGCTGCAGCGGCGGCACGGGCCTCGGCGACCGACGCCTCGTCGAGGTCGACGCCGACCACGCGAGCCTGCGGGTAGGCCCGCGCCAGGGCCAGCGACGAGGCACCGGTCCCGCAACCGAGGTCGAGGACCGTCGCGGCCGCCGCGGACAGCCGCTCGTGCACGTCCGGCACGGCGCCGAGCCAGTCGGAGCCGAGCTCGTGGTCGAACATCGGCTTGTTGAAGCCAGCGATCCCCTGCCGCAGCTCGGGGCCGAAGTCGGCGTAGGCGATCCCGCGTCCGGTGCGGTACACGTCGGGGAGCTGGGTGGCGACGCGCATGACGCCGGCCATGGAGTAGGGGCCCGCGGCGGCGTAGAAGGGGCTACCGGGGTCGGTGAGCACCTCCGCGTGGGCTGCCGGCAGCTCGAACCGGCGACCCTCGCGGGTGCCGTCCTCGGCGACGACCGCGAGCACGCCGGCCGCCGCCTGCTGCTCGAGCCACTCCACGGCGTAGCGCTGGTCGACGCCCGTCCTCCCCGCGAGCTCCTGCGCGGAGGTGGGGCCGTGCTCGGCCAGGGCCTCGTAGAGGCCCAGCTCGACACCGAGGTACACCGCCACGGTCTCCATGGTCGCGGTCATGTCGGCCACGAGGCGCTCGCCGAGAGCCTCCCGAGCGTCGACGTCCTGCAGGGTGGTCATGTGAGTTCCTCCGTGCTCGGTGGTGTGCGGACGACCGCAGCGTCACCGAGGCCGGCGTCACCGCGCTGTCAGGTGGCTGACAGCGTCGGCGTGCCGCGTTCCACGCCGCCGGGGGCGCGCCTGCCCCGGTTGCCGGGCGCTCCCGCAGGGTAGATCCAGGTCGTGCGTCATGGGCCGAGCGGGAGCGAGCCGGCCAGCGCGCGCAGCGCCTACGGGCTGCGGACGGTGCTCGCCACGGCTGGTGGCGCCTTCTGCGCCGCGGCCGCCGTGCTCTTCGCCGTCCTGGCCCTGGAGGGTGACGGCGCCGCGGGAACGGCCTGGGCCGCGGCCGTGGTCTTCGGCCTGCTGGCGCTGGCCGCCCTCGCCGACCTCGTGGTCATCCGGAGGCGTCGGCGCACGCGCGCCTGACCGCCTCGGCCACCGGCACGTCGCCGAGAACCAGCTCGAGCACGAGACCGGCGCTCGCGGGCTCGTCGAGCAGCGCCACGAGGACCGCCGCCACGTCGTCACGAGGGACCGACCCACGGGACACCCGGCGCTCGAGCTGGACGAAGCCCGTGCCCGGGTCATCGGTGAGCCGGCCCGGCCGGAGCACCGTCCAGTCCAGGTCGCGCGAGACCAGGTCCGCCTCCGCGGCGGCCTTGGCGCGCAGGTAGGCGGCGAACACGTCGTCGGTGCCGGGCGGTGGGGGGGACTCCACCCCCACCGAGGACACCAGCAGGTAGCGCCGCACGCCGGCCCGCTCCGCGGCGTCGGCCAGCAACGTGGCGGCCGCCCGGTCGACGGTGTCCTTGCGCGCGACACCGCTGCCGGGGCCGGCGCCGGCGGCGAAGACCACGGCGTCGGCACCCTGGGCCACGGCGGCGACCTCCGCCGGCGCGGCGCTCTCCAGGTCGAGCACCAGCCCGGCCGCTCCGACAGCCTCGAGGTCCGGGACATGATCCGGGTTGCGGACGAGTCCGACCACGTGGTCTCCACGGGCCGCGAGCAGGCGCTCGAGCCGTAGCGCGATCTGACCGTGTCCACCGGCGACGACAACCCTCATGGCGTCACTCCTCGCTCGACCTGGCCCAGATGTTGATGCCCGAGTCGACCGCGTGCCGGTCGATCTCGGCGATCTCGTCGGTGGTCAGCTCCGGGCCGTCGAGGGCGGCGAGGTTGTCCTCGAGCTGCGCCACGCTGCTCGCCCCGACGAGGACCGACGTGACGCGCGGGTCGCGCAGCACCCAGGTCAGGGCCAGACGGGCCAGCGTCTGCCCCCTCCGCTGCGCGATCCCGTCGAGAGCCCGGACGTGCTCCAGCGCGGCATCGGTCAGCAGCGCCGGGTCCAGGGACTTGCCCTGAGCGGCCCGCGACCCCTCCGGGATGCCGTCGAGGTACTTGGCCGTCAGCATCCCCTGGGCCAGTGGGGAGAAGGCGATGCAGCCCACGCCCTCCCGCTCGAGCACGTCGAGCAGCCCGTCCTCGACCCAGCGGTTGAGCATGGAGTACGAGGGCTGGTGGATCAGCAGTGGTGTCCCGAGCTCGCGGAGGATCCCCACGGCCTCTGCGGTGCGCTCCGGCCCGTACGAGGAGACGCCCGCGTAGAGGGCCCGCCCGGACCGCACGGCGGCGTCCAGCGCCCCCATCGTCTCCTCGAGCGGGGTCCGCGGGTCGAAGCGGTGGCTGTAGAAGATGTCGACGTAGTCGAGGCCCATCCGGGTCAGCGACTGGTCCAGGCTGGCCAGCAGGTACTTGCGCGACCCCCACTCGCCGTACGGGCCGGGCCACATATCGTAGCCCGCCTTGGTCGAGACGAGCAGCTCGTCCCGGTAGGGCGCCAGGTCCTCGCGCAGGATCCGGCCGAAGTTGGTCTCGGCGGAGCCGTAGGGGGGGCCGTAGTTGTTGGCGAGGTCGAAGTGCGTCACCCCGAGGTCGAAGGCCCGGCGGATGATCGCGCGCTGGTTCTCGAGCGCGACGTCGTCGCCGAAGTTGTGCCACAGGCCGAGCGACACGGCCGGCAGCTGCAGCCCGCTCCGGCCGCAGCGCCGGTAGGTCATCCGCTCGTAGCGGTCGTCGGCGGCGAGGTAGCGCTGGAGCCAGGTCATGCGCCGGAGTCTGCCAGCCGGTGCGCGGAGGAGCGGGCGGGGCAGGATGTCCGCATGGATCTCCGAGTGATCGACAACCCCGACCTGGACCGCTACGAGGCCCGTGACGCAGAGACCGTGGCCGGCTTCGCCGCCTACCAGAGAGCCGGCAAGCTGATCGTCTTCACCCACACCGAGGTCGACCCGTCCTACGAGGGCAAGGGCGTGGGATCGACCCTGGTACGCGGTGCGCTGGACGACGCGCGGGCCCAGGGCCTGCCGGTGCTGCCGCTGTGCCCGTTCGTCAAGGGGTGGATCGGCAAGCACCCCGACTACGCGGACAACGTCTACGCGAGCCCGGCGAGCACTGCCAAGGACTGACCTCAGCCCGGGGAGTCCCCGTCCCCCAGGTACCACGGGCTCGCGTACGCGATGGCGTGCGCGCCGAGCGGCCCCTCGGCCACTCGTCCGTACGGGGAGGCGGGCCGGGTCGGGTCGACGACGCGCAGCATCAGCCAGGGGGAGCCCGACGGGTCGACGTCCAGCTCGACGACGTCGCCGACGCGGGCGTCGGCGTGCCGGAGCAGTGCGGGAGCCGCCCCACCGGCGTCGCCGAGCACCTGGAGGCGGACGGTGGTGTCGGCCGCGAGTGCCGGCCCACCGAGGTCGACGGCGAGCGACAGCGGCCCGACCGGACCGGCGAGCTCACCTCCCATCGACACGCCCCCGAGCGTGGCGAACAGGCGCAGTCCCACCTCGCGGGTGGCGAAGGTCCGCCGCGCGATGAGCGCCTCGCGGACGCCGGCGCGGGAGTGCTCGCGGGCCCACAGCCCCGTGCGCCCCTTGCCCCGCAAACCGTAGTCGCGGCCGTGCTCGTCGCTGACGCCCAGCAGGGCCGGACGCCACCCGGCCCGCAGGCAGTCGACGAGGGCGGGGGCGCGGCCGTCGTGGAGCCCGTCGAGCAGGTAGTCGTCGTAGCGGTTGAAGACCTCGAGCCCGACCATCCGGGGCAGCAGGTCATGGTCGAGGGCGAAACCGTGGAAGCGGCCGGGCTCCCGCCCGGGGTGGTTGTAGCCGAAGAGCGCGTCCGGCTCCCGCTCGCGCAACCAGTCGTGCAGTCCGCTGATCCGGCCGGGGGTGCGCACCGGCAGGTAGGCCTCGCTGAACCATACGTTGGCGTGGCCCAGCCACGGCTCCGTCCACTCGAAGCCGCGCAGGGCGGTGAACTCCCCCGGCACGTCCGCCTCGTCGGCGAGAGCCGTGGTCACGGCCCAGCCGCCGTCGTCGAGGCTGTCCGGGGCCAGGCGGGCCAGCCGGAGGGCCTCCGCGTCGGGGTAGTCGGCGGGGTCCAGGCGGTCGAGGTGATGGCGCGGGATCGACGAGTGGTCGGTCAGGGCGGCCACGTCGAGCCCGGCGGCGCGCATCTGGGCGAAGGCCCCGCCCGGGTCACCGGCACCGTCGGACAGCAGCGTGTGGTTGTGCAGGTCGGCATGCAACAGGACGAGGCCGCCGGCCAGCGGGGACCGGCGTGCCGGGTCGTCGGTCGTCATCGGGTCGCCACGCTAGCGTGGCCGCCCGTGCGCCTCGCCACCTGGAACGTCAACTCGGTCGGTGCGCGGCTGCCCCGGCTGCTCGACTGGCTGGAGTCGCGATCGCCCGACGTCGTGTGCCTGCAGGAGACGAAGTGCTCCGCGGAGGCGTTCCCCGCCGCCGAGGTCGACCGGCTCGGCTACGTTGCCGTCGTGCACGGCACCGGCCGCTGGAACGGCGTGGCGATCCTGTCGCGCGTCGGCCTGGAGGACGTCCGCCGCGGGCTGGACGGCGAGCCCGGGTTCCCCGACGTGGAGGCCCGTGCGGTGGCCGCGACCTGCGGCGGGACCCGCGTCCACAGCCTGTACGTGCCCAACGGCCGCACCCCCGGGTCCCCGCACTACGAGTACAAGCTGGCGTGGCTGGAGTCCCTCCGTACGACGGTGGCCGCCGAGCTGCCGGCGTATCCGCAGCTGGTCACGTGCGGGGACATGAACGTCGCCCCCACCGACGACGACGTGTGGGACCCGGCGGCCTTCGTGGGGGCGACGCACGTCACGGAACCGGAGCGGGCGCGACTGGCGGCCGTACGCGACCTGGGCTTGCGCGACGTCGTGCCCCGGCCCGGCAAGGGGCCGCACCCGTTCACGTACTGGGACTACCGGGCCGGCATGTTCCACAAGGACATGGGGATGCGGATCGACCTGGTCTACGCGTCCGGGCCGGTGGCGGCCAGGGTGGCCGACGCCTGGGTCGACCGCGAGGCCCGCAAGGGCAAGGCGCCGTCAGACCACGCCCCAGTGGTGGTCGACCTGGCCTGACCGCCGGGGCGGCCGGTGCCCTGGCCGACGGCTCAGGCCGGGCTGCGGGGGACCAGGCACCACACCGTCTTGCCCTCCGTGTCGGCCACCACGCCCCACCGCGTGGACAGCGAGTCGACCAGGCGGAGCCCGCGCCCGTCGACGGCGCTCTCGCTGTAGCCGCGCGGCGAGGGACGACCGCGGTTCTCGTCGGACACGGTGAGCAGGACGTCCTCGGCCATCGGGGTGAGGCCCACGCACATCTCCGTACCGGCGTGTTGGACGACGTTGGTGGCGAGCTCGCTGACGAGCAGCGCGAGCACGTCCACCCGGTCCTTCGGCAGCCCGGCGGCCACGAGTCGGTCGACGACCCAGCGACGCGCATCGCGCACCGACGGAGCGGTGGGTTCGAGGTGGATGTGCTCGTGGCCCTCGTGGGTCCCGAGGTCGGGAGCGACCCGGCCGAGCACCCGCTCGCAGTCCACGGACCACCCCATCTCGTCGACACCGGACACGGCGTGCGACCGACTGCTACCCCGGCGCGACGCTTCCATGCGGGAACTGGTCAACAGGTCCCGGACAGCCGACGATGACTCTCTTGGTGCTGTGCGACGACATTGAAGGAAGGTCCCCCATGCGTCGATTCGTCGCCTGGTCCGTGGCGGTGCTGGTCGCGATCGCCGGTGGCGGACACGTACGGCCCGCTCTCGACCGACGACCTGGTGGGTGGATCCGACTGCCTGCACCCCGACGCCTCCGGACACGCGATCATCGCCGACGTCTTCGCCGAGACGCTGGGGGTCCCGCCGGGCTCGGGCGGTTGATTCCCGGGGGTGCGCGCGAGGCCACTAGGGGGTGAGGATGGAGGGGTGATCTCGGTCCCCCTCGCCCGACGACTCCGTGACGCGGGGCTGCGGTGGGAGCCGGCCCGCGGAGACGCCTTCGTCGTCGTCGACCGCGGCATCGACGATGAGGTCTTCGTGCTGTCCGACATGACGATCGAGGTGCACGAGTTCCCGACCGGGCCGGAGATCGGCTTCAACGGCACCGTGGAGTGGGCGCTCGACAGCGTGGAGAAGGGCAACACCCTGTGGCTGCCCCGCGAGGACCAGCTCCGCGAGCTGCTCGGCGGCGCGTTCGTCCGGCTCGAGCGGTCGGGGCGCCGGCACCGGATCGAGCTCGACGTGGCCGGGCGATCGGTGACCGTCGAGGCCGACGCCCCTGCCGACGCCTATGGCCTGGCCCTGCTCCATCTGGCCACCGGCGAGGCGCCCGCTGTCGAGGGCCGCGGCGAGGCCCCGACGTCCCCCGCCTCCTCCGCCGCCGCCGCCGGCCGCGCGCACCCGCCCCCTCCCCGGTGATCATGGACGGATCGCCCTCCCGGGCGGCCCGGGAGGGCGATCCGTCCATGATCACCGCGTGCGTCGTGGGGACGCCGACGGCGCGGGTACCGGGACCGTTGCCGAGCGGTTGGCGGCGGTTGGCGGCGGTCGGCGGCGGGTACTGATGCCCGCGACCGGACGCGTCGGGCGCCCCGGGCGAGAAGAGGGGACACGACCATGGTCGGCGGCGGTCAGGCCGGACAGGCGGCGCGCGGCACGGCCCGGCAGGCGAGCCGGGTGGCCGACGACCCGAGGGTGGAGCGGCTGGCCCGCCTCGGTTTCGTCGTGTACGGCCTGGTGCACCTGGTCCTGGCCTGGCTGGCGCTCCAGATCGCGTGGGGCTCGGGGGGCGACGAGGCCTCGACGAGCGGCGCCGTCGAGACGCTGGCCCAGCAGCCGCTCGGCCTGGTCCTCGTGTGGGCCGTCGCCGTCGGCATGGCCCTGCTCGCGCTCTGGCAGCTGTCGGAGGCGGTCTTCGGCGGGCACCTCGGCGACGACAAGCACCGCGCCGCGAGCCGGGCCAAGGCGGCGGCCAAGGCGGTGACGTACGGGGTGATCTCAGGGGTCGCGGTCCGCGTGGCCGTCGGGAGCGGCGGGGGCGGCGGCGAGGAAGAGGCCGCCAGCACGCTCATGGACCTCCCGGGCGGCCGTTTCCTGGTCGGCGCCGTCGGCCTCGGTACCCTCGCAGTGGGCGCCTACCACATCAAGAAGGGCATCGGGAAGGACTTCCTCGACGACCTCGAGGGCGGCGCCACCGCCGGTCACAAGGGGACCGTGGTGGAGCGGCTCGGCCAGGTCGGCTACGCCGCCAAGGGCGTTGCGCTGGGCGTCGTGGGCGTCCTCTTCCTGGTGGCGGCCTGGGAGCACGACGAGGAGGCTGCGGGCGGCCTCGACGCCGCGCTGCGCACCCTCAAGGAGCAGCCGTTCGGCCCGTGGCTGCTCAGCGTCGTCGGCCTCGGCATCGGGGCCTACGGTGTCTACTGCTTCGCCCGCGCCCGGTACGAGCGCACCTGAGCCGGTCGCCTGCAGGTCCGCCCCGGTCACATCACCTGTTGCCGGCGATCCCCCGACCAGTCCACGTGGAAGACGCCGTCGGCGTCGACCCGACGGTAGGTGTGCGCGCCGAAGAGGTCACGCTGACCCTGGATCAGTGCCGCCGGCAGCCGCTCTGCCCGGACGCCGTCGTAGTAGGCGAGGGCCGAGGAGAAGCCCGGAACGGGGACGCCGTGTCCGGCTGCCCCAGCCACGGCCCGCCGCCACCCGTCCTGGCCCGAGACCACCGCGTCACGGAAGTAGTCGTCCACGAGCAGCGTGGGCAGGTCCGGCCGACGCTCGTAGGCCTCGCGGATCCGGTCGAGGAAGCGGGCCCGGATGATGCAGCCGCCCCGCCAGATCGTCGCCATCGCGCCCAGGTCGATCCCCCAGCCGTACTCGTCGCTCCCGGCCCGGATCAGGTCGAACCCCTGCGCGTAGGCGACCACCTTGGATGCGTAGAGGGCGCGCCGGACGTCCTCGACGAACGCTTCGCGGTCCTCCCCTCCCCACGGGCCGTCGGGGCCCGGCAGTGCGGCCCGGGCCTCGGCCCGTTGCGCCGACTGACCCGACAGCGACCGGGCGAAGACCGCCTCGGCGATGCCGGACACCGGGACGCCCAGGTCCAGTGCCATCTGCACCGTCCACCGGCCGGTGCCCTTCTGGCCGGCCTCGTCGCGGATCACGTCGACCAGCGGCGTGCCCGTGACGTCGTCGACGTGCGCGAGCACCTCGGCCGTGATCTCGATGAGGAACGAGTCCAGGTCGCCGGAGTCCCAACGCCGGAAGACCTCGGCGATCTCGGCGGGACGGGCGCCAAGGCCGTGTCGGAGCAGGTCGTAGGCCTCGGCGATGAGCTGCATGTCGGCGTACTCGATGCCGTTGTGGACCATCTTGACGAAGTGGCCCGCGGCGTCGGGTCCGACGTGCGTGCAGCAGGGCACGCCGTCGACCTGGGCGGCGATCGACTCGAGCAGGGGGCCCAGCGTCTCGTAGGACTCGGCGGAGCCGCCCGGCATGATGCTCGGCCCGTTGAGCGCCCCCTCCTCCCCCCCGGAGATCCCGGTCCCGACGAAGTGCAGGCCGCGCTCTCGTAAGACCGCCTCACGGCGCCGGGTGTCGGCGTAGTGGGCGTTTCCCCCGTCGACGAGTACGTCCCCCGGCTCCAACAGCTCGGCGAGCTGGTCGATGACCGCATCGGTGCCCGTGCCCGCCTGGACCATGACGATCACCTTGCGGGGTCGCTCCAGCGAGGCGACGAGACCCCCGAGAGTCTCCGCGGGAACGAAGGCGCCCTCCCCGGCGTAGCGCGCCATCAGGTCGTCGGTCCGGGTCCGGGTGCGGTTGTGGACCGCCACGGTGTGGCCGTGCCGGGCGAGGTTGCGGGCGAGATTGCGGCCCATGGTGGCGAGTCCGGTGACCCCGATCTGTGCGGTGGCGTCGGTCATGCCCCCACCCTGCCGGACGCAACCGGCCCGCCGCACGCCGCCGCCCGAGGGACGGACGCGCGACACGCCGGGGATGTGACGCGGCGGTCCGGATGGGGAAACCTGGGACGACGTGCCCGCCTCCACCCGGTTGCTCGCCGGCCGCTATCGCCTGGACCGGCTCCTGGGCGAGGGAGGCATGGCGTCGGTGTGGGAGGCCCACGACGAGCGCCTCGGGCGCGATGTGGCGATCAAGGTGATCCGGCCCGACGCCACCGACCCCGCGGCGGTGGCCCGCTTCGACCGGGAGGCCCGGGTGGTCGCCGGGTTGCGGCACCCGGGGGTCGTGCTGGTGCACGACTACGGGGTCGATGACGGCTCACCTTTCCTGGTCATGGAGCTCCTGCCCGGCCCCTCCCTGGCGCGCGTCGTCGTGGACGACGCCCCGCTCGAGGTCGGCCGCGCCATCGCCTACGTACGGGAGGCCGCCGGGGCCCTCGCGTCGGCGCACGCTGCCGGGGTGGTCCACCGCGACGTCAAGCCCGGCAACCTCGTGCTCGACGCCCACGGCCGGGTACGGGTGGTCGACTTCGGCATCGCCCGCGTCGAGCGGGAGACCGACGCCACCCTGACGGCGGCCGGCCACGTGGTGGGCAGCGCTGCCTACCTGGCGCCGGAGCAGGCCGCCGGCGGACCGGTCGACCACCGCGCCGACCTCTACTCCCTCGGCTGCGTCCTGGTCGCCCTGCTCACCGGCCGGCCGCCCTTCTCCGGTGACTCCCCCGTCGCCGTCGCCGCCCAGCACCTGCACGCCGACCCGCCCGACCTGGCCGTGCTGCGCCCCGACGTCCCTGCACCCCTGGCTCGGTTGGCCCAGGACCTGCTGTCGAAGGAGCCGGGCCGGCGACCGGCCACGGCGCAGGAGGTCGTGGAGCGGCTCGGTGACGTCGCGAACGCCGACGACGCGGCCGCGATGCTCCCGACCGCAGCGATCCACCGTCCCGCCGCGGACGAGCGGCTGGACACCCGTCGGGTCGGGCTCGCCACGGCGGCGGTGCTCGCGCTGGTGGGGCTGCTCGTCGCCGCGGTGGCCCTCGGTCTCCTCCCCGGCGGGGACGATCCCGGCGCGGACGCCGCAAGCCCCGCCGACACGCCACCCGTGGCCGAGGAGGAGCCGGCGGCCGAGCCCACGGCCGAGCCCGACCCAGACGCCGCGGCGGGGGCCGAGCCGGCCCCGGTTGAGGAGGAGCCGGTGCCAACGGACGAGCCGGACCCGGCCGATCCCGAGACTGCGCTGACCGATCTGCGCACAGCCGTCGAGGAGCTCGAGACGGAGGGTCCGGACCGCAAGGGGGAGCGTGAGCTCCTGAAGGCGATCGATCGGGTGGAGTCTGCGGTCCGCGACGGGGACCGGAGCAAGACCATGGACCGGCTCGAGGACCTCGAGGCAGAGGTGGAGGACCTCGTCGACGACGGGAGGCTGTCGGGTGAGGCCGGGCAGGGGGTCCTCGACGCCGCGGACTCGCTCCGCTCGGAGCTGCGAACGCTGGACGGCGGCAGCGACCGCGACCGAGACGACGACTGATCTCGCGGGACGGTCGGTCGGCGCGGTGGGCGCCGCGGGAGGCCCCGGCCACAAGCGTCGTACAAGCAGCTCGCAAGGGCGTAGGTTCAGCGTGGGGCCGGAGACGCAGAGCCCGCCCACGCAGCCGAGGAGCACCCACCTTGACCACGCCAGGCGGCGCGCCCAACACGCCGTCCACACCCGCGACACCGCCACTCGCCGCTGCCGTCTCGCCCGAGGACCGGCCGGACACCCGCGACATGGTCGTCGTCCACACCGGCTTCAGGCGGGAGCTGCGGCTGATGCCCGGGCTCGTGCACGCCGTGGCCGACGGCGACCGCGAGCGAGCCGAGGTCGTGGGCGAGCACCTGGAGTTGTGGCTGTCGCTGCTGCACCACCACCACACCCGCGAGGACGACTACCTGTGGCCGCTCCTCTACGATCGGGCCCCGACCGAGCTGCAGCGGGTGGTCGACCTGATGGAGGCCCAGCACGCCGTGGTCGAGGGGCTGATCGACCAGATCGATCCGCTCGTCGCATCCTGGCGCGCCACCGGCGCGGCGCGGGAGCGCGACACCCTCGTGCCGCTCCTCCAGCGGCTGCACGACGGGCTCGTCGAGCACATGGACGACGAGGAGTCCCAACTACTGCCCATCGCGGCCCGCGTGCTGACCGGCCCGGAGTGGCGGCAGCTCGGCAAGGGTGGCAGTGACGACATTCCCAAGAAGCTGCACATGGCGATCTTCGGGATGCTGCTCGCCGACGGGGACCCGGACGCGGTGGCGATGATGATCTCCCACCTGCCCCTGTCGGTCCGGGTGCTGATCCGGCTGGGGCTGCCGCGCCGCTCCTACCGCCGCTACGCCCGACGCGTGCACCTCACCGACGTCGCCTGAACTCATGGCGGCACGCACGCGACTCCCGTACGGGAGGCGCTCCAGGCGTCCGGGCGACGGGACGTCCGGCGCCGCTCGGTCAGGCGCCGGCGAGCAGCCCGCCCGCCCGGAGCGGCTCGGCCGGGAGTGACTCCAGCACGTCGAGGAGCCGTTGCATCCGATGCAGCTCGCTCCGGTGGAAGGCGGGCCCCTCCTCGCGCGCCACGGTCAGCGCCTGGCCTCCCGGCAACGGCGCCCGGGCCATCCGGACGTCGTCGACGAGGCCCACGACCCGCGGCGGCGCCTGCGCCGGCAGCCGCGGCCGGCGGGGGGCGGCCCAGCTGGCCGCGACGACCTCACCGCCCGCCCCACTGACGCAGGCCCAGTCGGCGGCGAGCACCAGGGGCACGGTGTCCATCAGGGTCCGGACCGCACGTGCCGGCACCCGGACCATGGCGACCAGCAGGTCCACCTCCGGTTGGGCCTCAGGGGTAGACGCCGCCGCCCACGCACCCAGCGGGCGGACGCCGGGGACGTTGCGCAGCGCGGCGACGAGCCGGTCGCGGGGCTGGCCGCCAGGCCACTCCACGACGATGTCGTCGAGAGCCCGTCCCGCGTCCCGTTCCAGGACGGTGATCTGCACGACGTCGGCACCCAGCACCCCGAGGATGCGGGTGACCTTGGCCAGCGACCCGGGCAGGTCGGGCAGCTCCACCCGTACGCGCAGCAGCATGGGTCCTCCTCGGCGCCGGCTGTCGCCCAGCCTCGACCGGCCACGTTGCACGCCCGTTTCCGTCAGGTGTCCTCCGCCGACCGACTTGTACAGTCCCTGTGGTGGGGGCGGTGGACCGGCTCGAGGGGGCCGCGCACGAGGCGGCCCTCGCGGCCTACGTCCCGCGTGTCCTGCAGACCTGGGACGGGCTGGGCCCCGGACCCGACCACCGACGGGTCGACGGCACCCTGGTCCTGCTGGACGTGAGCGGCTTCACCCGTCTCACCGAACGGCTGGCGCGGCGCGGTCGCGAAGGCGCCGAGGAGCTCAGCGAGGTGCTCGAGGGCGTCTTCAGCCACCTGCTCACCGAGGCGCACGACGAGGGCGCCGACCTGCTCAAGTGGGGCGGCGACGCGCTGCTGCTCCTCCTCGACGGGCGCTCCCACGTGCGCCGTGGGGTCCGGGCCGCGGCCCGGATGCGCCGGGCCCTGGCCCGCTCGGGGCGCCTGGACACCTCGGCGGGCCGCGTCGTCCTGCGCTGCTCGACCGGCGTGCACGCGGGGCCGGTCGACCTGGTCGTCGCCGGGGACCCGTCGTCGCACCTGGAGCTCGTCGTCCTCGGGCCGAGCGTGTCGAGGGTGATCGCCCTCGAGAAGGAGGCGGGAGCCGGCCAAGTCCTGCTCAGCCCCGAGACCGCCCGACGGCTGGACGCCGCACACGTCGGAGCACGCCAGGGGTCCGGGCGCCTCCTCGTCACCGCTCCGCGCCCACCGACCCGTGGCCGCCGGGGCGAGGACCGTGGAGTCGCCCCGGGGGCGACCGCCACCGGGCGCTTCGTCCCGGTGCAGCTGCGGGAGCACCTCACCCAGCCGAGCCGCGAACCCGAGCACCGGACGGTGACCGTGGGGTTCCTCCGGTACGAGGGGACGGACCGGCTGCTGGCCGAGGACGGACCGACCGCGCTCGTGGCGGCGGTGGACCGGCTGCTCCGGGTGGTGCAGGCAGCGACCGAGGCTCACGGTGTCTCCTTCCACGAGAGCGACGTGGACGTCGACGGCGGCAAGGTCATGCTCGTCGCGGGCGCACCGCGCAGTGTCGGTGACGACACCGACCGGATGCTCGCCACGGTCCGCCAGGTCGTGGACCGCGCCGGGCACCTGCGGCTGCGGGCCGCGGTGACGCAGGGCCGGGTGTTCGCGGGTGACCTCGGCCCGCCGGACCGTCGCACGTACTCGGTCAAGGGCGACGCCGTGAACCTCGCCGCCCGGTTGGCTGCGCTCGCCACACCGGGGGAGGTCGTGGCAGCCGCTGACGTCGTCGACCACGCCCGACGCTCCTACGTCATCACCGACCGGGTCGACCGATCCGTCCGCGGCCGCCGGAAGCCGCTGGCGACCGTCCGTCTGGTCGCCGTAGCAGAGGACCCCGAGGGTGGCGGCGCGTTACCCGACGCGGCCACCGGCCTTCTCGTCGGCAGGGACGCCGAGGTGGCGGTGCTCGAGGACCACGTCCGCGCGGCCCACAGCGGCCGCGGCGCTCTGGTGGAGGTCGTCGGCGAGTCCGGGATGGGCAAGTCGCGGCTGGTCGAGGAGGTGCTCAGTCGCGCGACGGACATCGCCGTGCTTCGCTGCCCGGGCGAGCGCGGCGGGGCGGGCACCGCCTACACCCCTGTCCGGCGGCTGCTCCGCAGGCTCCTGGAGCTCCCGCCCGATGCCGGCCCGGCCGAGTCGGCCGCGCGGGTCGAGGCCGTCAGCGCGGAGCTCGCGGCCGACCTGCGGCCGTGGCTCCCGCTCCTGGGTCCCGTTCTCGACCTCGACCTCGCGTCGACCCCAGAGGTCGACGAGCTCGAGGAGCGCTTCCGACCCCGCCGCCTCGAGTGGCTGGTGGCCGAGCTCCTGGTCCGCCTCCTGCCGGGCCCGGCGCTGCTCGCCGTCGACGACGCCCACCTCGCCGACCCGGCCACCGCCGGCGTCCTCGACCGGGTCGCCGCGCACGTATCGGAGCACCCGTGGGTCGTCCTCGTGACACGCGAGCCGAGTCCAGACGGGTGGGCCCCCTCGGGAGCGCACCGCCTGGACCTGGGCCCCCTGCACCCCGCGGCGGCCGTGGTGGTGGCCGAGCTCGCCACGCCCGAGCGGCCGTTGCCGCCTGCCACCGTCCAGGCGCTGGTCGACCGTGCCGCCGGACGCCCGCTGATGCTGCGCGAGCTGGTCCGGGCCGTCACCGCGGGCGCCGCGCTGGACGAGCTGCCTGCCTCGGTGGAGGAGGTCGTGGCCGCCGAGGTCGACCGGCTACCGCCCCCGGAGCGGTCGATGCTGCGCCGTGCAGCCGTGCTGGGGGACGAGGTGCCGACCGAGCTCCTCGCCGCCATGCTGGACGACCCGGCGGACCTGTCCGACGTGGTCGCCCGCCTCGACGGCTTCCTGCTCCCGTCGGGCGAGGGGCGGCTGCGTTTCCGGCACCCGTTGCTCCGGGAGGCGGCCTACGCCGGACTGCCCTACCGGCGGCGCCGCGAACTGCATGCCCGCGCCGCGGCGGTCCTCGAGACCACGACCTCGGTCGCCGTCCGCCGGCCCGAGCTGCTCGCGCTCCACTACTTCGTCGCGGGTCGCTACGAGCCGGCGTGGCGCTACGCCCGGCTGGCGGGCAAGCGGGCCGCCACCGGGCACGCACCCGAGGCGGCGGCGATCGCCTACGCGCGAGCCGCGGAGGCGGCTCGACGCGCCCCCGGCATCCCCTCTGCCGAGCGTGCCGCCGACCTCGAGGCACTGGGTGACGCGCTCTACCTCACGGGCCGCTCGACCGAGGCCGGGCGCGCCTACCGTGAGGCCGTCCGAGCCGCCGGCGACGACCCCCTGCGGTCGGCGCGCCTGGCCCTCAAGCAGGGGCGGGTCGAGCAGCGCCGCGGACACTACGCGCCGGCTCTCCGGCGGCTCAGTCTTGGCCTGCGTGCCCTCGACGGGCTCGACTCCCGCGATGCCAGAGCCGCCCGGGCCCGGCTGCAGGTCCGCTACGCGGTGTGCCGGGTCAGCCAGGGCCGCTACCCGGAGGCGCGCCGATGGGCCGGACAGGCCGTAGAGGAGGCGACCGCGGCGGGCGAGCTCGACGCCCTGGCCCAGGCGCACCTGGTCCTCCACACCGTCACGCTCTGGTCGGCCGGCACGGACGGCGAGCGGCACGGGGAGACCGCGCTCCGGCTCTACGAGCAGCTGGGCGACCTCGCCGGTCAGGCCCACGCGCTCAACAACTTGGCCCTCCGGCGCCTGGTCGAGGGCCGCTGGCCCGACGCGCTGCCGATGCTGGCCCGGGCATCGGAGATGTTCCGGCGGGTCGGCGATGCCACCGACGCGGCCAACGCCACGTACAACCGGGCCGACGTCCTCGTCCGCCAGGGGCGGCACGAGGAGGCTGCCCCGCTCCTGGAGGAGGCGCTGCGGGTGGCCCGCGCCGTGGAGGACGAGGAGCTGGTCGCCCTGGTCCTCCGCGAGCAGGGCCGGTCCCACTGCCGGTCCGGTCGGCTCGAGCCGGGCATGGTTCTCCTTGCCGAGGCGAGGGCCCGGTTCGTCGCGCTCGGTGAGCGGCACGAGGTGGTGGACACCGACGTCGCCACCGCCGAGGCGCACCTGCTCGGCAGCCGCCCTGAGCAGGCCGTCGAGATCGTGGTCCCCGCCCTCGCCGCCGCCGAGCAGGTGGGCGCGGCGACGCTGCTGCCCTCCGCACACCGGGTCCACGCCGCCGCCCTGCTCGCCCTGGACGACGTGGTCGGCTCCCGCCAGGCATTGTCTGCCGGACTGCGGCTGAGCGAGTCCCCCGACCTGGGCCACGAGCGGGCGTACCTGTTGTCGGTCGCGGCCCGCCTCCAGCGGCGGGAGGCCGAGATCGCGGCCGATCGCCTCGACGCCGAGGTCGCCGGGACGCTGCGCGACCTCGGCGTCGTGCGGGTCCCCTTGCCTGCGCCGAGGCGGTGACCGCCACTACGGGTGGCTGGCCCGGGCGTCGTAGTCGAAGAGCAGGTACGTGTAGAGGTCACCGGCGTTGTCGCGCCGGCTCTGCACGTAGTCGACGCAGGCCTGCTGACCCGGTCCGAGCCGGCCCTTCCCGGGGCACGGCGGAGCCTCGTGGAGCGGTCCGGTGTTGGTGAGGTCGACGAGGAGCGGGATCTTGGTCACGCCGGCCTTGCCGCACAGGACCTTGTCGCAGGCGACGACGAGGGTGGCCGGCTGGGTCGGGCCGTACAGCGGCTGGTCCGTGTCGTCCTTGAGGTCGGCGAGGGCGAGCACGACGAGCCCGGTCGTCCCGTCCGCGTTCTGCCGACACGCCGAGGTCGTCGTGGTGGGCACTCCCTCGCACGAGTTCAGCGCGAGGGTGACAGGGCCCCTGGCACCGTTCGGCAGTTCGAGGTACCCGCACGTCGGCACCTCGGCGGTCGGTGCCGGGCAGGCGGGGTCGGACAGGCTCGTGGCGACCCGGGGGTTCGCCCCACGGCTGACCGCGCTGAGCGCCACGTCGAACGTCACGGTCGTCGCAGTGAGCGGGTCCCCGGACACGGCCCGGACCCGGAGCTCGACACCGTTGCCGAACGGTGAGTACGTGAGGTCGGTGAACGTCGCGGTGGACCGACCCCGGGGAACGACGACGGTCTTCACCCCGTCCAGCCGGCCGTCACCAGCGACCTCGTCGATGACGAGCGTCGTCGCCTTGCGGACCTCGAGCGGTGAGCCCTTCTGGTCCTGGACCTGCACGACGACGTCGAACGGGCGATCCTGGACCGGTGCTCCGAGACTGGACCCGGAGTCGGTCACCGCCGTCACCGCCAACCGTCCCTTCGACGCGTGAGCTGTCGCGGCGACCGACCACCCCTGCACCAGTGCGGAGACCATGATCGCCGCGGTCAGGACGGTGAGAACCCGCCGTCGGACGGCGCTCTGCTCGACGGCCTGACGTGCGGCCTGACGTGCGGCCTGACGTGCGGCCTGGTGTGCGGCCATGGCGCGGAATCCCTCCCCGGACGACACCCCCGCGTGACCCCCTCCCCGGCAGCCTGGCGTGGACGGAAGCGGGGGTCAACCGCTCCGCCACGAAATGCCTGGCATCGGGCCTTGTGGGGCGTTCCCCCCGGCGGCTACGGCTCAGGCGTCACCGTCGCCGTCGGCCTGCCCCGGGCTGAAGCGGTCCAGTCGCTCGCCGACCACTTGCTGGCTCTCCCGCACGCTGGGGGGGAAGCAGGTGACCATGAGGAGGAACGTGCGACCGCCGAGCACCTGCAGGCGGAGCTCGTCGACCGCCCGCACGGTGGCCGTCCGTGGGACGTCGCGCAGCAGGGCGATCTCACCGAAGCCGTCGCCGGGCCCCAGCCGGGCGACGACCCTGCCGTCCCCTACGACCTCGGCCGCACCCTGCTCGACGACGTAGAACCGGTCCCCGGTGTCGCCCTGCTCGAAGACCGTCGCACCGGCCGGGACCGTCACCGGCCGCAGGCGCCGGGCCAGCTGCTCCACCGCCGGCAGCGGCAGCACCTGGAGCATCGGCACGTTGCGGAGCAGGGCGAGCTCCCGGTCGCGTACGTCCATGGCGAGGTCCAGGCGGCGCAGCCGTCGCCACGCGAGGGCGACGACGACCGGGCAGAGCGCGCCGACGGCGACGAGGGCTCCTTCGATCCCGAGCAGCGCGATCGCGCTCGACGCCACGACGGACCCCAGGCCCACCGATAGGGCGACGACGCTCTCCAGCAGCCCGAAGACCCGCGCCAGCACGCGGTCGTCGCTGAGCCGGGCCATCAAGGTGAACAGGCCCAGGTCGAGCAGCGCGTTGCCGACGCCGACGACTGCGAGCAGGACCAGGGCGACGGCCTGCTCGGGGAACAACGGGACGAGGGTGAGCGGGAGGCCCCACAGCGCGACCCCCACACCCACCCAGCGGGCGAGCCGGCGGGTGCCGACCAGCAATGAAGCGAGCAAGGACCCGATCACGGCCCCGGCCCCGATCGCCGCCGTGAGCGTGCCGACGCCCGGCTCGCCGGTCCCCAGCAGCTCGATCGCGACGACGACGGTGAACACGGTCACCGCACCGCGGGTGAACGTCTGGGCCGCACCCAGGCCGACGAGCAGGGCCAGGTCACGGTGCGCGGCGACCGCGCGAATGCCCTCCACCGCCTCGGCCCGGAGCCGGCGCCGCGGGGCCGGCTCTCCGGCCACCGTCTCGTACCGGATCCGCAGCACCAGGTAGCCCGACCACAGCGAGAGCAGCGCGGCAGCCGCGAAGACCGAGGGGACGCCGGACACCTCGAGCAGGACCGCCGCCAGAGCCGGTCCGACCAACGTGGCCACGGAGTCCAGCAGGCCCCGCACCACGTTGGCTCCGGCCAGCTCCTGGGGCGTCCGGCACAGTGACGGGAGGAGCGCCGAGTGGGCCGGGCGGTAGAGCGTGGCTGCCACCGTGGACACCACCGCCAGCAGGTAGACGAGCGCCGACGGTCCGCCCAGGCCGACGACGAGTGCGGCGAGACCCGTGGCCACGCCGCGGACGCCCGAGACCCAGGCGAGGATCAGCTCCCGGCGCCTGCTGTCGGCCAGGGCCGAGGCGAAGGGCGCCACCACCGCTGACGGCACCATGCGCAGGAGGGTGACGAGACCGACGGCGGTCGCGCCGCCCTCGCGGAAGGCCAGGACCCCCAGGGCGACCGTGAACGCCCATTCGGCGGTCCATGCGCCCAGGAAGCTGAGCTGGGCCCGGCGGAGGTTGGCGTTGCGAGCGTTGCTCGAGAAGGCACCCACGGCCGGCGACAGCCGGCGACGAACCTCCAGGCGGCTCATGCACCATCACCGTAGTGGTCACGGGTCGTGCACGGGCGGTGATCGCCTGGGGCCTGGCAGTCGTCTCAACCGTGGGGCACGATGCCGGGATGGCCCACCACCTCCCGCCGCCGTCGCCGGGCCTGCCCGGCTCGCCCCTGCTGCGCCGGGTCCGGGAGTCCGTGATCGGCGACGACCAGTGCATGCGCGGCCCGTACGGTGCCCGACGGGTGACCTACGCCGACTACACCGCCTCCGGCCGGGCCCTCACCTTCCTCGAGGACTTCATCCGTGAGGAGGTGCTGCCCCGCTACGCCAACACGCACACCGAGTCTTCCGGCACCGGCCTGCAGACCACCCGGCTTCGCGAGGACGCCCGCCGCATCATCCGGGACGCGGTGGGTGGTGACGACGACACGTGCGTGATCTTCTGCGGATCGGGGTCGACCGCAGCCGTCGACAAGATCGTCGGGGTCCTCGGGCTCCGCCTCCCGAGCGCCGCCGAGGACCGCTGGCAGCTCTCCCGGCACGTCCCGGCCGACCAGCGGCCGGTCGTCTTCGTCGGACCCTTCGAACACCACTCCAACGAGCTGCCGTGGCGGGAGTCGCTGGCTGACGTCGTGCGCATCCCCGAGGACGCCGACGGGCACGTCGACGTCGAGGCCCTCGAGACCGAGCTGGTGCGGTACTCCCACCGGCCGCTGCGGATCGGCTCCTTCTCCGCCGCGAGCAACGTCACGGGGATCATCACCGACACCTGCGGCATCACCGACCTGCTGCACCGGCACGGAGCGCTCTCGTTCTGGGACTTCGCCGCGGCGGCGCCGTACGTGCGCATCGACATGTACCCGCGGTGCGAGCGGCACCCCCTCGCCCACAAGGACGCCGTGTTCGTCTCCCCGCACAAGTTCGTCGGCGGCCCCGGCACACCAGGGGTGCTCGTGGCCCGGCGCGAGCTCCTGGCCAACCGCGTACCCGTCGTCGCCGGAGGCGGCACGGTGACCTTCGTCAACCCGACCGAGCACCACTACCTGGCCGACCCGGAGCACCGGGAGGAGGGCGGCACCCCGGCGATCGTCGAGTCGATCCGGGCCGGTCTGGTCTTCCAGCTCAAGGGCGCGGTCGGGAGCGACGTGATCCGCGCCTACGAGGACGACTTCGTCCGCCGTGCCGTGGCCTCCTGGCGGCAGAACCCGGCGATCGAGGTGCTCGGCAACCTCGAGGCCGAGCGGCTGTCCATCGTCTCCTTCACGCTGCGCCGGCCCGGGGGGCTCCACCTTCACCACAACGCCGCCGTCGCGCTGCTCAACGACCTGTTCGGCATCCAGGCGCGTGGCGGCTGCTCCTGCGCCGGCCCGTACGGGCACCGCCTGCTCGGGATCGACATCGAGCGCTCGCACGCGTACGAGCGGGAGATCGAGCACGGCTGCGAGGGGATCAAGCCGGGCTGGGTGAGGGTGAACTTCAACTACTTCATCAGTGAGGCGGTCTTCCGGTACGTCGTGGAGGCCGTGCACCTGGTCGCCGAGCACGGCTGGCGGCTGCTGCCCGACTATCGCTTCGATCCGGCCTCCGGGTTGTGGCGGCACCAGGACGGCCCCGTGGAGCCACCGGTGCGGCTGGACCAGGTCCGCTACGACGCCGACGGCGTGATGCGCTTCCCCGCCGCTCACGAGACGGCACCGGAGTCGGCCCTGCAGGACTACCTCGAACAGGCCCGCCGGGTGCTCCTCGGGCACGACGAGGACCACGTCGACGGTGCGGGGCTGCTGTCGGACGACTTCGAGCAGCTGCGCTGGTTCGAGCTGCCCGCGCGCTCCGTCGGAGCCGCCGGCCGAGTCTGACGTCGGGTCAGCGCGACCTGGTGCGGCGGTCCCGGCGGGCGCCGGGCACCGCTCCGAGCAGCTGTGCCAGGCCGAAGCCGTCCGGGGCCTGCAGCCACGGCACGCCCCCGGCCGCCGTGACCGGCTCGGGTGCGAGCACGCCGGAGTCCGGCGGCAGTGGCGAGCCGTGGGTCAGCACCTGTTCCGTGGCGCTCAGCTGCCGGATCGCGACGAGGCGGACCGCTTCCGGCGCCTCACGCACCAGCTCGTCGTAGATCTGCGGGTCGTGCTGGCCGTCGTCACCGACGAGGACCCACGACACCCCGGGGAACTCGCGCAGCAGCCGGCGCAGGGAGGTGCGCTTGTGCTCACGACCGGAGCGGAACCACCGGTCGGGCGTCGCCCCCCAGTCGGTCATGAGGAGCGGACCGATCGGGAAGCCGTGGCGGGGGAGGAAGCGGACCAGCGCCGGGGCAAGGTTCCACGGACCGGTGGACAGGTAGACGAAGGGCGCGTCGTGGTCGGCGGAGCGGAGCCGCTCGTAGAGCTCGGCCATCCCCGGGACGAGACGGCGCTTGGTCTCGTGGGGGACGAAGGTGTTCCAGG
>DATHUJ010000098.1:0-2618 GCA_035462375.1 Jiangellales bacterium | reverse complement strand
GCCGCCGCGATCCTGCGGCACCTGCACGCGGTGGTCACCACCGGCACGGCCTGGGACCCGGTCATCGCCACGCACGGTATTCGACGCAAGGAGGCCACCACGCTCGCCGCGTGACCACAGGCGGTGTGCACCAAGCTGACGGTCGGGGCGAGCCCTACGCGGCATTGAGGATCCTCGAGTACCTCGTCGCTCATCATGGGCAGCTCCGTCCGTCGTCTCCTCAACCCGATTACACGCTGTCGGGCACAGCCCGATTCACCGCTATGCAGGGACAGACGACGGACGAGGCACCGACCACATGCTTGACGCAAACCGCCTTACGCTGATGAGCGGATGGTTGACCAAGCGGTCGGGGCCGGGATTGCTGGACTCGTCGGGGTGTGCGGTGGCCTCGTGGGCCCGATGGCGCCACTGTCAGCTCTGCGGAGAACCACCTTGATCCGTGGTGGCGACGTAGCTGGTCAGCATATCGGTGAGTTCGGCGGGGTGGCTCAAGGCGACGCAGTGTCCGGCGGTGATCTCGTCGGGGACGATGGCTAGCCGGTCGGCCACCACACGACGAAGGAACTCGGGCGGGAAGAACCGGTCCTCGATGCAGAGCACGAATCTCGTGGTCACGTCCGGCCAGGCTGTCAGCGGCCATGGCTGCTGGTAGGCGGCGTCGGACTCGTCGCGCTCCTTGCGCACGGCCTGCTCGGCGAGGGCGCGGGGCACGTCATGGTAGAAGGCGACGAACGGGTCGCCGCTCCCGGTCAAGCCGCCGTCGCGGCGGGCTTGCTCGCGCACGGCTTGGCTGTAGCCGGTGTTCTCCCACCACCGTGCTGGCGGTTCACCGGGTACCGGGACCATGCCGGCGACCAGCACCAGCAGGTCGGCCCCCGCCCGGGCGGCCACCAGCGGCGCGGTGAACCCACCGTAGGACTGGCCGACCACGACCAGGTCGCGGCGACCGCCGATCGCCTCGATCACCGTGTCGGCGTAATCGTCGAGGGTGGCCGAGCTGTCCTCACATGGCAGATCCGGGGCGACCGCGTTGTGGCCGCGCCGACGCAGTTCGGCCTGCACCAGGTGCCAGTACCAGCCGACGTCACCGGCGCCGTGGATCAACACGAACGTGGCCACGGCAGTGTTCTCCTTGCCTCGCGGTCAGGGTGGTGACGACGCCGCGCCATCCAACTCATCGGTCGCCACTCGCCACGGGCGTGACCGGCAGCGGCATTAGAGCAGGCATACGAGCTGACCGGACCGCAGGCGCTCGACTTCCACGAGGTTGCCGCTGCCCTGAGCAGGGCCACCGGCCGGCCCGTGTCCTACGTAGACAGGACGCCCGAGCAGGCGCAGCCCAGGCTCGACGAGGACGTGTACGTGGGGACGTTCACGCTGGAAATCCTTCCCCCGAACCACATGACGTCCATCGACGGCTTCAGCGTCCCCTACTGCGCCGCGGGCTTGTCACCGTCGGCCCAGCGGGACGACGTCCTGTCCCGGTGGCAACCAGGCGATCCTGACTCCGTGACGCCGGGAGGGCGAGTCGGGCCGGTCGGGGACACCGTCCCAGGCGTGGACGTGGCGGTAGTGGGTGCGGAAGACCACCTCCGGCGGGAAGACCTCTCGGGCTCCGGTATCCACGGCGCGGCGATGCCAGTTGTCCACGTCCGTAGCGTCGGGAAACCAGAGGTAGAGACCGTCGCCCGTGCTACGCCCCAGCATCGGGGGACGAATGTAGGCGGCCTCGGCCGATGCGACCATGACACCGCGTCACCCAAGCGCACCTCGGCGTGCGACACGGCGCCACCCGGGCTGTCCTGTCGCGGTCGATCGGTGGCCGCAAACGGTATCCCGGGGCGGACAGCGGGTAGGAATCGCCGGTGTCGCACTCCGTGGACCGCAAGGCAAGTGGGCCGACTACCGCAGCCGGTGCCACCGCTCTGGCCGCGGTGAGCCGGTGGCTAACCCGCTTCCGAGCGGCCAAGCCGGTGCACCCGCGTGGTGTCGTCTTGCCGGCAGTGCTCACCCGGGACGGCAGCGCCGTGCCCTGGGGGGTGCCGTTCCTGGACGACCGCGGCCGGGACGCCGGCGTCGTACGGCTCTCCCGGTCGCTGGGCCTGCCGCCGCCGTGGCCGGACGTGATGGGCATGGCGCTGCGCCTCGACGGCGAATGCGGCCCGTACGACCTGCTCCTTGACACGACGGGGATGCGCCCAGTCCTCCGACACGCGCCGGCGCCGAGGCGGGACCCGCTGCGCGCTGCCTACGGGTCGCTCTTCCCGTATGACGCCGAAGGGACCAGGGTGATCCTCTCGGCCGTCCCCGGAACCGGTTCGGACACCCACGTCGCCTTCGTCCTTCGTGTCGCCACGGTGACGGGGCCGTGGTGGCCGTTCGGCACCCTGCTGGTCGAGCGACCGGACGACCGGCACGCGGACGCCCCGGTGGACTTCGACCCGGTGCTCAACCACGTGCCGGGCCTGCCGCAGGCAGCCCCGTTCGCGGCACTGCGCCAGCCCTCGTACGCCGCCGCCCGAAGGATCCGTCACGGTGACGCCTGAGCGGTGACGAGGCGAGGCGCCTCGAAGTCACCGCACAACCCTCGATGGCGTTCGGCCGGTGGGCTGTGG
>DATHUJ010000097.1:0-10717 GCA_035462375.1 Jiangellales bacterium | reverse complement strand
TGAGCACCAGGACCCGGCTCCGGCACCGTCGACGCACGAGCTCGCCCGTAGCGGCGATCCCGTCCTGGACCGGCATCCGGATGTCCATGAGGACCACGTCGGGATCGGTCGCGGCGGTCACCTCGACGGCCTGACGGCCGTCCCCCGCCTCGCCGAGGACCTCGACGCCCCGGTGCTTCAGCACCATCCGCAGTACGTACGGATCGGTGCCTGGTCGTCGGCGACGACGACCGAGGTCACGCCGGGCCGCCGACGGGGAACCGGGCGAGCACCCGCCACCCTCCCGTGGCGTCGGGGCCGGCCTCGAGCGATCCGGTGACGCTCTCGACCCGCTCGCGCATACCGACCGGGCCGTACCCTCCGGCGCCTCCCTCGGCGTCGAGCCGACGAGGCGCCCCGCCCTGCGTCAGGACGCTGAGGTCCAGCGCATCGGGGCCGGTTCCCAGAGCCATCGTCGTACGGCCGGCGGGCGCATGCTTGAGGGCGTTGGTCAAGGCCTCCTGTGCCACCCGGTAGACCGGTCCTCGGCGCGACGGTGTCCTACTGGCTGACCCTCGTCGACGAGGGCTTCGTGCTCGTCGTGCCCGGGGGACTGATGGTCCTCGTCTCCTCCACGGTACTGGGCGTCCTGCTCGTTCGGGCAGGGTCCCGCCCCCGGCTCACTTCGTGGCTGGTCCTCGGGGCCCCGGTCCTCGTCCTGGCTGCCAGCAGTGCGGTCAGCCTGGGGGCAGCCTTCGTCTCCCAGGCCGTGGCGTGGGGTCTCGCGGGGTGGCGGGTCTGGCTCTCGGCGGGTGAGCCGGGGGACGGCGCTCAGGGCTGTGCCGCCGTCCTCGCCACCGCTTCGCCCGGCCGGGCCTCGCAGACCGAGGCGTCCCAGTCGATGCGGTAGTCGAGCATCCAGTCGAGGCTGCCCTTGGCGGTCATCCGCCGCATCAGGGCCGGGAGGACCAGATCGCGGATCCTCGCCTTGACCGGGCCGTCGGCCTTGCCGTCCCCGCTGCGCTTGCCGTGCCGGACAACTCGCTCCACACGTTCGCGCCGGAGTGCCTCGAACGTACGGAAGGCAGCGAGCGCGTCGAAGTGGTCACGCAGGCACATCGCCAGTAGCACAGCGTCCTCGATCGCGAGTGACGCACCCTGGCCGGACGACGGCGAGGCAGCGTGCACGGCATCCCCGATGACGACCATCCGATCGTCGTGCCAGCGCGGGACGCTCGGGAGGTCGTAGGTGTTCCAGCCCGGGATGATCTCGTCGGTCGCTGCGATGACCTCGAGCATGGGGCCCTGGTCATCGGCGAACAGGTCCACGAGGCGGGCCCGCCACTGCTCGGACGTGAAGGCGAGCAGCTCCTCCCGGCTGGGCTCGCGTCGGCTCGGCGGGTTGGCGAACCACCAGACGTCGCCGTCCGGGTGAAGGAAGTAGCCGAAGAAGCAGCGCCGGCCGAAGACGAAGTGGGCCACGCCCGGCTCCCCGGGAAGCCGCAGCCCACGGGCGTAGCCACCGGTGTTGAGCAATCCGATGTGTCGGGCTGCGGGGGCCTTCGGGTCGATGATGCTGCGGGTCCGAGACCGCAGCCCGTCGGCGCCGACGAGCAGGTCGCCCTCCGCCGACGTGCCGTCCTCGAAGACTGCAGTCACGCCGGTGCGGTGCGTCGTCGCGTCGACGAGCCGCTTGCCGTACTCGACGACCACCCCACGACGGACCGCTTCGTCGCGGAGCACCTGGTAGAGGTCGCTCCGCGAGACCGTACGGGCCCGCATGGGCAGGGTGCCGAGGTGTTTGCCCCGCCCGCTGACCATGGTCATGCCCGGCGTCTCCATGCCCAGCCGCTCGACCGGCTCACGCAGGCCGACCGCTCCCAACGCCTCGATGCCGTTGACGGCCAGGGTGAGGAAGGCGCCGACGCCCTCCGAACCCCTCCCGTACGCCTCGTAGAGGACGGGATGGAGCCCGGCCTGCTGTAGCGCGACGGCGGTGACGGGCCCGGCGATGCCGCCCCCGACAACGAGCACCCTGTTATCCATGCTATGACTATACATGGAGTGACTATCGTGGCAACCCATTACCCTCGGCCCGTGCCACCCCGCCGCTCCGTCCTCGCCATGGCGGTGCTGTCGATGTTGGGCGAAGAGGCGATGCACGCCTACCGGATGCAGCAGCTGATCAAGGAGCGGCACAAGGACGACGTCGTCAACGTGACGCAACGAAACAGCATCTACCAGACGGTCCAGCGGCTCGTCCGCGACGGCCTCGTCGACGTCGAGTCGACCAGCCGGCCGGCCAAGCGGCCCGAGCGGACGACCTACCGGATCACCCCCGAGGGCCGCGCGACCCTGCGCGAGTGGCTCCGGACCATGCTCTCGAACCCGGCGCAGGAGTACCCCGAGTTCCCAGCCGCCCTCGCGTTCCTGCCGAGCCTCTCGCCGAACGAGGTCCTGGAGGCGCTGACCACTCGCGTTGCCCGCCTCGAGGAAGGGGTGGCAGCCCTCGACACCGACCTGGCGCAGGGGAGCACGTTCCTGCCCCGCCTCTTCCTCGTCGAGACGGAGCTGCAGCGCGAGCTCGCCGCGACCGAGCTCGGGTACGTACGGGGGCTGGTCGACGACCTGCGGGCCGGGCGGCTCAGCTGGCCGGCGCCGCCGGCGACCGACGAGGCCCCGGCCCTGGCGGACCTTCCACCCGGGATCGGCGCACCGGCGCGGCGGGCGCTGCAGGCCGCGGGTTACCCGACGCTGCAGTCGCTGGCGGACGTGGACGAGGCCGGCCTGGCCCGGCTGCACGGCGTCGGCCCGAAGGCACTGCGCGTGCTCCGCGCCGCCCTCGCGGAACGTGGCCTCGGCCCCCGTTGAGGGAGCCGTCCACTCACCCTGCGAAACGCGGTTCGGTCTGACCGAGGCGAACCAGGAGATGTACCTCGATGGGCTCGGACTTGCCCTTGAGCAGAAGGGGGCCGAGGGGCTCGGTGACCGCGTCGGGTAGCAGAGCCTTGGTGCGCGGACCGATGGCAACCCCACCGCCCGGGGCCTTCCCCTCGATCCGGGAGGCGACGTTGACGGTGTCCCCGATGACCGTGTGCGTGCGTCCCCCCTCGGTGCCCAGCAGCGACACGAGGACCGGGCCGCTGTTGATGCCGACCCGGAACCGTGGCCAACCGGGATGCTCGTCGGCGACCCGGGCAGTCTCCTCCTGCAGGGAGAGTCCCGCGCCGGCCGCGCGTCCGGCATGGTCGGGCTGGTCACCGCGCTTGTTGAAGGTGACCATGAGGGCGTCGCCGATGATCCGGTCGACGTCGCCACCGAACCGTCGGACGGTGGCAGGGACGGCGACCTCGAAGAAGGTGTTCAGCATCTCGGTCACCTCGGCCGGGTCGTGGCTCTCCGAGAACGTGGTGAATCCCTGGAGGTCTGCGAACAGCACGCTCATCTCGCGGGTTCCCGCGACGGTGTCCTGCAGGTAGAGGTCCGCGAACCGCTCCTCGTGCCACTGCATCCGAGCACCGCCGGCGACCAATGCGAAGGCCGCGAGCATGAGCAGGTGCCACTCCCACCACGACAACTGCCAGTTGCGGGCGAAGACCACCGCGACCATCGCCTCCGCGAGCAGGACGAAGGCTGCCAGGACCGACAGCAGCAGCAGGGATGGTCGCCTCTTCCACAGCTGGAGGTACCGCACCGCGCTCACGCCGTAGGCCAGGATCGCGAGAACCGCCAGCACCGCCAATACCCCGTCGGCCTGCTCGCTCACCTGGTCCTGGTGCAGCGGGGGGACCCGCGCGAGGGACGCCACGGCCCACAGGGCCATCAGGGCGAGCAGGGCGGGCCGCAGCCGGCGACCGACCCGGACCGCACGCACCGTGCGGTCCCCGGTGAAGTCGAGCCCGGACGCGACGGCGAACAGCGATGCGAGCGCGATGCCGACCGGGGTCGCCACGACGAAGCCGGTGTTCGGGTGAGCGAGGAGCACGCCCGGCGTCGCCAACGCGTGCAGACCGAGGAAGCCTGCGGCAGCGAGGAAGCCGAGCGAGACGAGGAGCACCCGTGCGTCGCCGCGGCGCTCCGCGGCTGCTCCGGTGGCGTAGGCCAGCACGGCGCTCAACGTTGCGGTCGCGAGGACCAGCCAGAAGTGCGAGGGGTGGTGCTCCCACCTCAGGTCGAGTTGTGGCCGCCGCATGAGCAGGAGGAACGCACCCATGGGCAGCATCAGCACGCCGGCGGACAGGACCAGCATCGCCGGTGAGTACACGAACCGACGCGGTTCAGCCATGCCGTGCCTTGAAGAGTTCGTGCAGCTGCGAGACGACGACCGAGCCCTCACCGACCGCCGAGGCGACCCGCTTCACCGACCCGCACCGGACGTCGCCGACCGCGAAGAGCCCCGGCAGCGTCGACTCGTACGGGAACGGCGGGCGCGCCAGGGGCCAGCCGCCACTGCTCTCGGCGTCGGACCCGGCCAGGACGAACCCGAAACGGTCGCGCCCGACGGACTCCGGGAGCCAGTCGGTGCGGGGCTGGGCGCCGATCATCACAAACAGCCCGTCGGCCCTGACCACCTGCCGTTCGCCCGTCGTCCGGTCCCTGACGGTGACCTGAGAGAGCCTCCCTTCGCCCCCACCGCCGACCACTTCGGCCGAGGTCTGCACGCCGATGTTCGGCGTCGCCTCGATCGCGTCCACGAGGTAGGAGGACATGCCCTGCCCCAGAGCGGCGGCACGGACCACCAGAGTCACCCGTTCGCAGTAGCGCGCCAGGTGGAGGACCGCCTGGCCGGCCGAGTTGCCACCACCCACGACGACGGCATGCAGGTCGGTGAGCCCCTGTGCCTCAGAGACGCTGGCACCGTAGTAGACGCCGGCGCCGGTGAGCGCCTCGATGTCGGCGACGCCGAGCCGGCGGTAGGAGACACCGGTGGCCAGCACCACCGCTCGCGCGGTGACCTTCCCGACACCGCTGATCTCGGCAGTGAACACCCCGCCGTCGTCGACATCGAGGTGTCGGACCTCGCGAAGGAAGAGGAAGTACGTGCCGAAGACCCACGCCTGCTGGTAGCCGCGCTGGGCCAGGTCGGCACCGCTGATGCCCCTGGAGAAGCCCAGATAGTTGCGGATCAGTGAGCTCGACCCGGCCTGCCCGCCGATCGACTCGCGTTCGACGACCAGCGTGCGCAGCCCCTCGGAGGACCCGTAGACCGCAGCGGCGAGACCGGCCGGCCCGCCTCCGACGACGAGCACGTCGAAATCGCGGTCCTCGGGACCCAGCATGGTGGGTACACCCCAGGCCTGGACCACTTCGACGTCGGTCGGGTCGAGCAGCACCGGGCCGCCGAGCGCCGCCATCCAGACCAGGACCTCGGCGCCGGAGGAGTCCAGTCCCTCCAGGTTCACCTCGCGCAGGACTGCGTCGGCCGCGGCCGAGCCTTCCTCTCGGAACGCGTGCGGGATCCCGTTGCGGGTGAGCAGGCTCCGGATAGCCGATGCCCTGGCCGAGTGACGGTCCGCCACCACCACGACCTCCCGGAGGTTCGCGGGATCGCTGCGTGACCACTCCTGCACGAACTCGGCGATGGTCCGGTGGAACAGCTCGTCCCGCGAGATCCACGGTTTGAGCACGTAGTAGTTGATGTCGCCGACGGCCATGGCCCGAAGCACCTCGCTCGCGGTGTCCCGGTCGGCCCACGACCCCCACTCGACCAGCATCGCCCGCCGCGCGTTGGGGTGTTCGCTGCGCAGGCGCGTCAACAGCTCGCTGCGCTGCTCCGCGGCGAGGCTGTAGTCGACCAGGGCCACCGCCACCGACTGGCCTTGTTCCCGTGCCTGCTCGACGAGGCGCAGAGCGTCGGGGCCGGTCCGCTCCCCACGGATCCGGAACTCGCTCCCGAAGGCCTGCTGCAGCTCGTCCTCGACCCGGTCGAGCCCTCCTGGGTCCGTGACGACCGCCAGGAGGATCGGGCGCAGCGGACCGGATCCCTCCCACTTCCCACCAGGCATCCTCCGAGGCTAGAGGAACGAACGACCCCGAGTCGTGGCTGTCTGTCGGAGCACCAGCCGGGCCGACTCGCCGCCACCAGGACCAACCCGGCAACCGCACTCATGAGCCCGCGTCGGCGTGCACAATCAGCCGCGTGGACGACCTGACGATCACGCCGCTCGACGGCCGGACGTGGGGCACTCTGGCCGATCTCTTCGGCCAAGGCGGCGACCCCAAGCGGTGCTGGTGCTTGTACTGGCGGTTGCCGAGCAGGTCCTGGTCGCTCACGAACACCGAGGCCAACCGCAACGCGCTGTACGACCTCGTCGAGGGCGGCGGACCGACGCCGGGCCTGGTCGCCCGCCGCGACGGCACGGCCGTCGGCTGGGTGAGCCTGGGGCCCCGGGAGGATTTCCCGCGCCTCACCAGGTCGCGGACGATCCCCCACGTCCCGGGTGAGGACGTGTGGTCCGTCGTCTGCTTCGTGGTAGGCCGGCGGGCCCGCCGCTCCGGCGTCGCGACCGCCCTCCTCGACGCCGCCGTCGGCCACGCCGAAGCCAACGGGGCTCGAACTCTGGAGGCATATCCCGTCAGCACCGGCGGCGACCGCATCACCTCCGCCTCGGCCTACACCGGCACGCTGGGGATGTTCGAGCGGGCCGGCTTCTCGGTCGTCTCACCGACCCGCTCCTCCGCCGGCGGGGGCAACGTCCGCGTCGTCGTCCGCCGCGCCCTCGGCAGAGCAGGTGAGGACGCGTGACCGCCGAGGTCGTGTTCTGGACCGTGGTGCTGGTCCGGTTCTTCCTGCCCCTGGCGATCTTCCGCTACCCGCTCCCGGCGATCATCGCCTGCCTGGTCGTCGACGGCATCGACCAGACGGTCTTCCAGACCTTCGGCTTCGACCCGCCCTTCTACCAGGGCTACGACAAGGCGATGGACGTCTTCTACCTGGGCATCGCCTACATCGCCACCATGCGCAACTGGACCAGCCTGCCCGCATTCACGGTGTCACGCTTCCTGTTCTTCTACCGGCAGATCGGCGTCGTCGCCTTCGAGCTCACCCAGGTCCGTACGCTGCTGCTGATCTTCCCGAACACCTTCGAGTACTTCTTCATCGCGTACGAGGCCATCCGCTCGCGATGGGACCCCGCCCGCTTCGGCATGCGGTTCTGGGTCGTGACCGCAGCCCTCATCTGGGTGTTCGTCAAGCTTCCGCAGGAGTACTGGATCCACATCGCCCAGCTCGACTTCACCGACACGGTCGCCGAGGTCCCGTGGTTCGGCCCCGCCGTCGTCGTAGGCGTCGTCGGCCTGCTGCTGGCCTTCTGGTTCCTCGTACGGCCGCGGCTCGACCCGGCCGACCACACGTGGCAGCTCACGGCGCCGCCCCTGCCGACGGCCATGGACGAGGCGCACGAGCGCACTGCGTTCATGGCCGAGCACGGCAGGGTCTGGTCCGCCGCCTCGCTCGAGAAGGTCTTCCTCATCGGGCTGCTGACGGTGATCTTCGGGTCCGTGCTGCCGGGGGTCAGGGTGTCGAGCCTCGCGCTCTTCACCTGGATCGCGGTCTTCGTGCTCGTCAACGCCGTCATCGGGCTCTGGGTGGCCCGCCACGGCTGGAGCACCGAGTCGGTGATCGCGTCCTTCCTCGTCCGGGTCGCCGTCAACGTCGGCATCCTGGTCGCGGTCGACGTGATCCGGTCCGGCTCCATCAACCTGACCAACGCGCTGTTCTTCGTACTGCTCTTCAGCGTCCTCGTGACCCTCTACGACCGTTACCGGCCGGTGTACGAGTACCGCTTCTCCGCCGAGGCGCCCGCCCACCCCCACACGCCGTGATCATGGCCCGATCGCCCTCCCGGCCGGCCCACGAGGGCGATGCTTCCATGATCACCGAGGTGATCGGACGCGCGCCGCGACAGGGGCGTCGAGAAACGTCGGGACGATCGAGAGCAGCAGGTCGGCCCGTTCCACGAGCGTCACGTGCGAGGTACCCGGCAGGACGGCGAGCTGCGAGTCCGGGAGACCCGCCGGGAGGTCGCCGAAGACACCGCCGCCGAGCAGCCGGAACATCTCGACCGCGTGCTCCGGGCGGACCAGGTCCGAGTCGCCGAGCACCAGCAGGGTCGGCGCATCGATGGCCCGGATCGCGTCCGCCGAGAGGTCCTGGGTCGCCCGGTCCATCCGGGTCTTCTTCGCGAAGAGCGTGGCGAAGTCCTCCGGCCGCGGGGCGATCCGCAGGTACTCCTCGTGCCACGGGCTCCCGTGCATCATCTCCGGTGTCATCTCGCCCAGACCGTCCATCAGACCGGGGTGGATCCCGTCCATCGTGTACGTCACGGAAGCGAGCACCAGCTTGCGCACGATGTCCGGGTGCCGGACGGCCACCCGCAGCGCGACGGCGGCCCCCATGCTGTAGCCGAAGAAGTCCGCCTGCTCGACGCCCAGGTGCCGCAGCGCAGCCACGGTGTCGTCCGCCATCTGCTCGAGCGACAGCGGCCGGTCGATGTCCGCAGTGCGCCCGTGGCCCTGCATCTCCAGCGCGACCACCCGGCGCGACCGGGCCAACCCCGGCAGCACGTTGCCGAAGGACGTACCGATCGCGGAGAAGGCGCCGTGCAACAGGGCGAGCGGCTGTCCCTCCCCGTGCACCTCGTAGTACATCTGCAATCCGTTCACCGGCGCGTAGCCCGTGCTGACCGTCGGCTGCGTCGTCTGCGTCATGGCGTCCTCGCGATCGTCGGTGGTGGCATTCCCGGGAGCAGAGACCGCATCGCGCCACTGAAGTCATCGCGTACGTGGTTGTTGATCCTGCCCCCGTACGGGTGGAGGGTCTCACCCCAGGGGAAACGTCCGGACGGTAGGAGGGGGTGGCATGGCGGACGCGACCGCGGAACCGGCTCCGGCGCCGTGGGACAAGACGCTGGAGAGCTGGAACCCGATCACCGTCGTCGTCCTGGCGGCCTCGGGGGCGGTGGCGGCCGTCGCGCTCCTGCTGGTCGGCGCGAGCGGGACGACGGACAGCGCCGCGTTCGCGAACTCGCCCGGCTTCGCCACGTGGGCAGCCGTCCTCGCCGCTCAGTCGGCCGTCTGGGCGGTCGTCACGGTGCCGCTGTGGCGGGAGGTGCGCACGCTCTACCTGGCGACGGACCCGGCACGGTCCATCTGGGTGGTCCCCGCCCTGATCGTGGCAGCCCTGGCGCTCCTGGCCCTCTTCTCCCCCGCGCGGGAGGCGCCCTGGCCGCTGGTCGGTCACCAGGTCAAGGCATGGCTGCTGACCACGGCTGCCGCCGCCGGCGTCGGCGTGCCCGCCGTCTTCGGGATCTGCCTCGTGCAGGACCGAGTACGGCGGCACCGGCCCGAGACGATGACGACCGGCGACATCCAGGTCGCGCTGTCAGCGAGGGCGCAGATGCGGCGCTTCCTCGGGGCCGCCGGTGCCGTGATCGGCCTGGCCGTCCTCGCCTCCGGAGCGCTGCGACTGGCCACGGTCCCCGAGCACCTGGGCGAGTCCGAGTTCCCGGCCACCGCCGTGCTGCTCTACGGGGCGTTCTTCACCGGTCTGCTCGTGCTGGTCTACGTGCCGGCGCACCTTTCGCTACGGCGGTTCTGCGTCGACATCCGGGAGCACTACTTCTCGGTCGAGGACATGCCACGACCGACGAGCCAGGAGTTCGCGGGCTGGGTCGAGGGACGCGCCCGACTGGACACCCTCACCCAGGTGAACGTGACCACCGGCCAGCAGCTGCAGGCCAGCCTCTTCATCCTCGCCCCGCTCGTCTCCGGCATCCTGGGTGCGCTGGTGCCGTAGGCGGCGTGACGCAGGAGCAATCCTTGGCGGGAGCCCCCACGGGGGCAGAGGATCAACGCATGCCCGAGATGTCTGATGATCAGCAGATGGGTGACGAGGACGGACCGGTCCCGGACGAGCCCGTACGACACTTCGGCTGGTCCAACATGTTCGTCCACCCCGATGAGGACCCGAGGTCCGAGGGAGGGTTCACCGACGAACGAACCCTCCTCGCCGAGTACCTGCACGACCAGCGGCTGACCCTCGAGCTCAAGTGCTCGGACCTGGATGCAGATGCACTGGCTCGCAGGGCAGTGCCCCCGTCCAACCTGTCGCTGCTGGGCCTCGTGCGGCACATGGCCGAGGTGGAGCGCAACTGGTTCCGGCGGCGGATGGCGGGAGAGGAGGCTCCGAGGCGCTACCAGTCCGAGGCCGACCCGGATCGAGACTTCAACGGCGCTGTCGCCGACCCGGACGTCGTGGCCGAGGCGTGGGCGGCCTGGCGGAGCGAGGTCGACTTCGCCGAGCGGTTCGTGGCGGGCGCGCCGGACCTCGGTCTCGCGGCACGCAATCCGGAGGTGGAGGTCACGCTCCGCGAAGTGCTGCTGCACATGGTCGAGGAGTACGCCCGGCACAACGGCCACGCCGACTTCCTGCGCGAGCGGATCGACGGACGGGTCGGGCAGTAGGCGGCGGCCCCCTCAGTCACGCCCAGCGGTCCGGCCAGCGAGTCGGGCCAGCTCCAGCCGGCTGGTGGTCCCGGTCTTCCGCAGCAGGTTCGAGACGTGGACGCTGACCGTCTTCTCGCTGATCACGAGCTCTCGGGCGATCTCGGCGTAGGTGCGGCCGGCGATGACGTGGGCCAGGACCTCCCGCTCGCGGTTCGTGAGCCCCGGCAACCCCGGCGTCGGTGGCGCCTCGACCACCGGTTCCGGCGCGGACCACCCGACCCTGGCAGCCGTC
>DATHUJ010000096.1:0-13911 GCA_035462375.1 Jiangellales bacterium | reverse complement strand
GGTCGTCGAGGTGGCCCTCCACCCGGAACTCGTACGTGAGCGTGGTCGTGGTGGTCATGTGCGTGCTCCAGTCGGGCGTCGGACGACCCACTCTGCGACGGCTATGTTGACGACCCAGCCTGCGCCCTTGGCCAGGTCGTCGCGGACCACGCCGGAGCCGAACAGCGCGCCGCTGAGGCCCTCGGTGAAAGCCTGGGTACCGGCGGCCAGGCCGATGGCGTGGGCCCGGATCATCCAGGCGCGGTGGGCCGCGATGTCCCGACGCCGGATGGCGGTGAAGCCGAGGACCAGGCAGCCGACCATGGCGGACCCGAACACCAGGCGCAGGATGTACGGCAGGTCACCGGTGCCGGGCTTCTGCGTGTACTGCAGGTTCATCCACAGCGCCGAGCCGGCGACCAGCAGACCGGCGACGACCAGGACGCGGCCGGCGCGGCGGTGCCAGGTCCGGTGGCGGCGACGGAAGCGGGGCACGAGCTGGAGCACTCCGACCAAGGCGTACGTGGCAGCACCGACGATGTGCACGACGACGGGCAGCGGAGAACTCGCGAATCGGTGGTCGGCGGGGATGAGCTCCGGACCACCGGCGAGCTGGACCAGCCGCAGCGTCCCGGCGATCAGCGGGATGGCGCTGAGGGCCACCAGGCCCACCGGGACGGGCCAGCTGCGCGGCCGGCCCCGGAGCGGCGACGGTAGCGCCGTCGGCTGGTGGGTGGTCATCGGACGGTGTCGTGCTCGAGGCGCCCGATGGCCGGAGCAGCGGTACGGGCGGGGTCGCGCCGGTCGCGCCACAGGGAGACGCCGAGGCCGATCAGCGCCACGCCGGTCGGGACTGCGAACGGCCGCTCGAAGGACTCCGGCAGGACAGCCAGCGCGACGGTGGCAGCTGTGCCGACGGCGAGCAGTGCGGCCGCCCACCGGGCCAGGACCCGGGCCCGGAAGAGGGCTATGCCGAAGACGAGACCGCCCAGCATGTATCCGACCGCAGAGGCGAGGAAGGCGGCCTGCATCAGGCCGATGTCACCGGTGGGGGTCTCGCCGACCGCCGCGGTCAGGACGTCGCCGACGTACGCGGGGGCGGTGTCGGCCAGCGAGGGGAGCACGTAGCCGGCCACGAAGGCGATGTCGCCGATGACGAGGAAGCCGGCGCTGAAGAGCAGGTAGCCGACGAGCCCGAGGACTCCGGCCTGCCTTACCTGGCGCAGGTACATGCCCGTGATGCCGGCGAGCGCCAGCGCCGCCATGACCACCTTGGCGGTGTTGCGCAGCGCCCACTCGGCGCTGGTGACGGAGGCGACCTCCATCGGCGGGTGGTCGATCTGGACGGCGATGAAGATCAGCCCGGCGGCCGCGGCGGCGAGGCCGGCGGCGCGGGTGAGGCCGGCGGGGGTGATGGTCATTGCGGGCTCCTGGGATCCGGGGCCGGGCGGGTGTCCGGCGCTACTGGGAACGTAGGAACCGACGGGGTGACCCCACATCACCACGTGATGTGACCGGGTTGGTGATTCACCTGCCGCCGCCCGACGTCCCTGCGTGCTGGCGCGCCCGCCGGGCGGCGGGCTACAGCAGCCCGAGCTCGGTGGCTCGCCGTACCGCGGCCTGCCGGGTGTTGACGTCGAGCTTGGTGAAGATGTGCTTGGTGTGGGTGCGCAGCGTGTTCACGGAGACGAAGATCTCGCGGGCGATCTCCGGCCCGGTGAGCTCGGTGGCGAGCAGCCGGAGCACCTCGAGCTCCCGGTCGCTCATCCGCTCGTCGCCGGTGAGGGCGCCGGGCTCGGTGGCCGGGGCCGGCGCCGCGGCCCGCAGCAGGCGCGCGGCGTACTCACCACACTCCGGCCGGCGCTCGGCCGCCCGTAGCAGCGCCTCCATCGGCCGTCCCTCGTCGAGGAAGAGGCGGACGTAACCGGCCGGGACGCCGTCGACGACGGCTGCTGCGCAGTCGGCGAGTGCGGCGTCCGGGTCGCCGGCGGCGTCGTGGGCCAGGGCGCGGACGACGAGGGCCTCGATCAGGCTGCCGGTGCGCCCGGAGACCCGCGCGGCGTCGACGGCACGGTCGAGCAGGGCACGGGCCTGCTGAGGACCAGCGACCTCACCGGTCCGGTGGCTGACCGTGCCTCGAGCTCCGGTCCCACCCCGACCGGCCCGGAGTTCCGCGATGAGCAACCGGGCGAAGGTGAGCTGGTTGAACTCGTCCAGGTAGGTGGGCTGGTCGGTGGCCGCCACGTGCTGCTCGCGTGCCCAGTCCCACGCGTCCGCGAGACGCCCCTGCGCGATGCGGACCCGCGCCCTGGCGGCGGGGATGGGTCGTACGTCGGGGAAGAAGCCGGGCAGGTACAGGGGTTCGGCGTCCTCGAGCATCCGCAACGCACCGTCGAGGTCGCCGCGGGCCTGCAGCAGCCCGGCCATGGCGACGTACCAGCGATGCCGGTTCTCCGGCAGCGACGCCCGGTCGCCGAGCTCGCGCGCCGCCTCCAGGTGTCCGGCAGCCGCGTCGAGATCACTCTGCTCGCGCAGGACGTCGGCGATGCCGACGTGCAGGTCACCGGTCGTGGAGAGCACGGGGCCGGTACGGCGCTCGGCCGTCGCGAGCGCCCGCTCGTAGAGGCGTCGGGCCTCAGCGGGTCTACCGAGGGCCACCCACATGCCGGCCAGGACGACGGTCGCCCCCAGCGCGTCGGCGATGCGACCGGCGGTGCGCAGGCTGACGACGGCCTCCCCGAACGTGTCCACGGCGGTGGGGAGGTCGCCGGCTGCCCAGGCGGCCAGACCGAGGAAGCCGGCGGCGGCGCCGCGGGTCATGTGGTCGCTCGGGCCGGCCAGGTCCAAGGCGTGGCGGGCGTGCCCGAAGGTGCCGTCGACGTCGCCGCGAGCTTGGGCGACTGCGGCGCGATAGACCGCGATCATGGCCGGCAGGGTCCGCAGCTCCTCGTCCCGTTCCCGAGCCGCCGCCTGGAGCGAGTCCGGCGCGGTCGGTGTGGCCACGTGCGCGGTGACCTCGAGCGCCCTCTCGGCGTCGTCGAGCCACGCCTCGACCCCCTCGAAGTCACCCTCGGACAGGCACGTCCACGCCCGGGAGGTGGCCAGCAGAGGCCGCCGCCGGACCTCGTGCTCCGGGACGGCTCGCACCCAGTCGCGCAGGGTGCGGTCCTCGCGACGCCTGCTCAGGCCGGGCAGGGCGAGCTCGACCAGGTCTGCGGCCTGTGCGGCGCCGCCGCCGGCGAGCGCGTGGGTGACGGCGTCGGCGAGCATCCCGTTCTCGGCGTACCACCGGCCGGCAGCCTGGTGCAGCTGGGGCACCCGGTCCGGGGACTGGGCGAGGAGCCGGGAGCGGAGCGCGTCGGCGAAGAGGTGGTGGTAGCGGAACCACCGTCGCTGGTCGTCGAGCGGGATGACGAAGACGTTGCCGCGCTCCAGGGTCTCGATCGTCTGCTGCCCGTCGTCGCGGCCGGTGACCGCGTCGCAGAGCGCGCCGGTCATCTGCTGGAGCACGGAGGTGTCGAGGAGGAACTGGCGGACGTCGTCGGGCTGACCGGCCAGCACCTCCTCGACCAGGTAGTCGAGGACGAACCGGTGGCTGCCGGTGAAGGCGTTCACGAAGTCGTCGATCCCGTCGGCGTCGCCGGCGTGGCTCCGGCTGCGTGCCGCGAGTGCAGCCAGCTGCAGTCCGGCCGCCCATCCTTCGGTGCGGTTGTCCAGGGCGGCGACGTGTGCCGGGTCGAGGTCGAGGCCCATGACCCGGTTGAGGAACGCATCAGCCTCCTCCGGGGTGAAGCGCAGGTCTCCGGCACGGAGCTCGAGGAGCTCGCCGCGGCTGCGCAGGCGGGCCAACGGGAACGGTGGGTCAGCGCGCGTGGTGATCGCGAGGGTGATCTGAGGCGGTGCGTGCTCGAGCAGGAACCTCACGCACTCGTGGACGGCCGGCTCGTCGATGGCGTGGTAGTCGTCGAGGACCAGCACGGTCGGCCCGGACAGCGCGGCGAGGTCGTTGACGAGGCTGACCAGCACGGCCTCGGTCAGGAGTCCCCGGTCGACGTCCATGAGCGCCAGCACCTCGGCTCCCACCTGCGGGCTGCTCACCTGGACCGCAGCGATGAGGTGGGCGAGGAAGCGGCGCGGTTCGCTGTCGTCGGCGCCCAACGAGAGCCATGCCACACGCCGATGCCTAACGCTCAGACCCTCCCCGGCAGGATCGGTCCCGCCCGAGGTCAGCCACTGGGTGAGCAAGGTGGTCTTGCCGAACCCGGCCGGTGCAGAGACGAGCACGAGCCGCGGCATCGTGCCCGGCGTGAGAAGGAGCTGGTCGGTGAGCCGGGGCCGTGGAACGAGCTGCCGTCGAGGCGACGGGACGTGCACCGTGGAGCCCAGGACAGGCATCTGACCAGCGTAGGACCGGCAGGGCCAGCCACCCGTCTCCGTCCCGCTGCTACTCGTGGGCCCCGCTGCGTACCCACGTTCCACGCGCCGCGATGATCACTGCCGAACGACCCTGGCGAACCACGCCGGCACCGGGACGTCCAGGAACGTCGCCTCGATGGACGACTCCGCGATCCAGTCCACCGAGAACCCCTCCGCGAACGACGCTCGGATCTCGTCCTGGCGGATGCGGCGGGGACCGGCGTCTCCGGGTACGCGGTCGCTGAAGCACAACAGGTAGTACGACGCCTCGGGCGCCATCACTCGCCGGAGTACCTCCGCGAGCCTCTCGCGACCCGGGTCGGGGAGCACGTGGAAGAACCCGCAGTCGAGGACGACGTCGAAGGTCTCACCGAGGGCGTCGACCGTCAGCGCGTCGTGGACGAAGAAGCGGGCGTCCAGTCCCCGCTCCACAGCCTTGGCCCGCGCCCTGGCGATGGCGGTCGGGGCGAGGTCGACGCCGGTCGCCCGTAGTCCCGTCTCGGCGGCCAGCAGGGTGTGCTCGCCGGTCCCGCAGCCGAGCTCGAGGACGGTGCCGTGCAGGTGGCCGGCACGGGCCAGCTCGACGAACGGTGTCTGCGGCCGGCCGATGTCCCACGGCGGCGTCCCGGCGTACGGCGCGTCCCAGTCGCCGGGTAGGTGGTCGCCGCCCCGGTGCCCTGCGTTCCGCTCCGACATGATCACCTGTCCGCTCTCGGGCGTTCGCAGTCCTGACCCCCCGGCCGAGCCGCTGTCGCGCAACCGTCCTGCCAGCACACGAGCCGGTGGTGGTGCGGGTCCGTGGATGCAGTGTGCCCCCGAGGTGCTGTCAGGCGACCTGTCGCGCATAGGCTGCGTGGCGGTGAATGCCGACGAGCCCGCCCTCTTCGACCTGCCTGCTGCAGAGCAGCCGGCAACGTCTCAGCCCCGCCAGCGCGGGCGGAACCGGGAGACCTGGGCTCGTACCGTCACCGCCGAGATCACTGTGCTAGACCCAGCCGCCCTGCGTGAGGCCGCTCGGCGAGTGCAGGAGGAGGCCGTGACAGTGACGCTCCCGGGCCTCCCTCACGGGGAGGAGGCGGTCGCTGAGCCCGCTGTCAACGACGTCGACCATCCGTTGTACGCGCTGACCTGGCTGCTCTGGCCCAGCGTTGCCATGCAGGCGCCGTTGGAGGCGGGTGCGTTCCGAGTCCTCTCGGAGGACATCGACGTGGAGCCTGAGCCCGACGACCGAGGCACGCTCGCCTGGACGGTCACGGTCAAGCTGACGGACGTCCGTACACTGCGCCGGCTCGCCGCCCAGGCGCACCCGGACGAGGCGGCGTCGATCGCAGACAGCCTCGCGGCCGCGTGGCAGCACGCGGCCGACCCGTTCGCGCCGCTCCACGCCATCCCTGCGATCGCGTGGCGGCCCGGCTCGGTCACGGTCCAGCACGTGCCGGCGAAGACCCGACCAGGGACCCGTCTTCGCGCCTGAACTCACTGGCACGTATGCGACGCCGCGGCCAGGCGGCACGTAGTGAGATGCCCTTCCACTGTCAACGTATACGGAAGCAGGGGGCTTGCGGCAAGACCCCCGTCCTCCCCCACCATCGACGGCTGAAGGGGCGGTCAGTCGAGGTAGCGCGGGGGCAAGTGGCACATGGTGAACATGGACGTGGTCGTTGTCGGCGCTGGGCCGACCGGTCTCATGCTTGCTGGTGAGCTCGGCCAGGCGGGGATGCGGACGCTGCTGCTGGAGCGGCGGCCGGAGCCGTCCGAGATGGCGAAGGCAGGCGGTCTCGCGGGACAGATCCTGCAGCTGCTGCACTACCGCGGCGAGCTGGACCGGTTCCGCGAGGCGAGCACCGGTCCCGAGCCGCGCCTGCCCCGCACCGGAGGCGGGGCGCCGGCTCTGCGGTTCCCGTTCGGAGGGCTGCACCTGGACTTCACCCAGCTCGAGCATCCGCCGATGCGGGCGATGCTGCTCCCCCAGCCACGGCTCGAGGGCGTCCTGGCCGGACGCGCGACCGAGCGTGGCGCCGACGTACGCCGTGGACACGAGGTGGTCGGCCTGCGCCAGGACGACGTCGCGGTGACCGCCGAGGTGCGTGGCCCGGACGGGCCGTACGAGGTGGCCGCGCAGTTCCTGGTGGGCTGCGACGGTGGCCGCAGCCGGGTCCGCGACCTGGCTGGTATCCCGTGCCCGGGCACTTCCCTCCCGGAGATCGAGCGGCTCGCCTCGGTCACCGTGCCCGACTCGGTGACGGTGCTCGACGACGGAGGTCTGGACGTCGCCGGAGTCGGCACGATCCCGTTCGGCTACACCGCGACCGAACGCGGCGTGTTCGCGTGCTCGGGCATGGGCGGCACCATGAGCGTCTACACCGCCGAGGTCGAGGCGACCGCGTACGACGACGACGTGCCCATGACCGTCGCGGAGCTGAGCGCGAGCGTGAGCCGCGTGCTCGGCATCGAACTCCCGCTGGGAGAGCCGCTCCGGATGACGCGGTTCGGCTACTCGGCGAAGCAGGCGGACACGTACCGCACCGGCCGCGTCTTCCTGGCCGGCGATGCCGCGCACCTGGTCCCCGCGGGCGGAGTCGCGGTCAACGCGGGCATGCTCGATGCCGCCAACCTCGCGTGGAAGCTCGCCGGCAGCGTCCATGGTTGGGCGCCGCCCGGTCTGCTCGACACGTACTCCGAGGAACGCCGCGCCGCCGCCGAGCGCACTCTGCTCCACACGCGTGCTCAGGTGGCACTGCGCCGCGCGTACGGTCCGGGCGGCGACGCCCTGCGGGCGCTCTTCGTCGAGCTGACCGCCGACGAGCAGCCGCTGCGCCGCCTCGGTGCGCTCATGGCCGGTACGGATGTGGGGTCCCCGATGTCGGACGCGCACCCGCTGGTCAGCACCGTCGCGACAGACCGGGCCCTGCACGTCGACCACGAGGACCCCAGGTTGGCCGGGGTGCTGCGCCAGGGCCGCCCGGTGCTCCTCGACCTCGCTGACCGTAGGGACCTCCGGGAGCTCACCGGTCAGTGGCGTGGCCGCGTGGACGTCGTCAACGCGACGATCGAGGAGAGGCCCGCGGACGCACTCCTGCTCCTGCCGGATGCCCGCATCGCGTGGGCAGCCACGCTCGACGAACGCGGCGACACCGCGTTACCCGCACTGCGCGAAGCACTGGCCACCTGGGTCGGGACCGCGGCGATCCGATGACCGCAGGACAACTGACGACCCTGACACCGGCGTCAGCACGACGCGTCGCGGGTGCGCCGGTAGCGCTCGAAGACCACGCGCGAGCCGAACGTCCCGGTCTCGACCAGGTCCAGCCGGACGCGTTCGGTGACCGGCGGCAGCAGCGGCGTACCGCCACCGACGACGACCGGATAGCGGAAGATGCGCAGCTCGTCGACGAGGCCGAGCTCGATCGCTGACGCGGCCAGGCCGGCGCCGCCGATCTCCACGTCCTTGTCGGTCGCGTCGAGGACTGCTGCGGCCTCCTCGGCCAGCGACAGATGGATGCCAGAGACGGACGGGCGGTGCCTCTAGCGGTGGCAGTTTCTGGCGATGCCACCCTGCGCACGGCTGACGTTGAGGTTGAGCGAGGCCGATGACCGCCTGCTGGCCGCGCGGGCCCGCAGCGAAGGGCGCAGCAAGCAGCAAGTGGCGCGTGCGGCGATCCACGTCTACCTGACCGACGAGGTGCGGCGCATCGAGGACCTGCAGGACGAGCTGGCCATCGCCCGCTACCAGCCTGCGCAAGCAGCGGGGAGGTCAACGACGCCTCGCAGGCCGGGGCCCGGTCCTCGCTGGGCTCCCGTCGGCGCCGCCTCGGAGCACGAGAACTTGACCAACGAGATCGTCTGGGCCGACGAGGCATCAGCGGCGGACCGGGGCTTCATGACAGATGACCCGGCCGGGCTGGCAGAGGCGTTCGACACCGTGGACGCTCTGGCCGGCAACCCGCGCCCGCCGGAGGCGTTGCAGTGGGGCAACACCGACGTCCTCCGGCTTCGGGTCGGTAGATACCTGGTGCTGTACGAGATTGACGAGCAGATCATCAGGATCGAGGTCGTCCACCCAGGCGAAACCGCCGAAGTCCGGTCGCCCGCTGCCTTCGTGACCTCACGTGCGGCGCCGGCTAGTGCTGTGGTTCTTGTCCGGGTCGGCTGCTTCGGGCGGGCGGGCGTGTCGCCCGACGCGACGGAGGAGACTGATGAGGTGGCGGGCGCGCCGGCGGTCGATGCGCGCTAACCGTCGCGCAGCTGGGCCGAGGAGGTGCCCGATGACGAGGATGCCCCACCTCAGAGTGCTGGGCGAGGTGCTGCGCAGCGGGAACCTCCGCGCGCGGCTGCGCAGCGCGCGGGAGGGACTGACCGGGGTTCGGCTGCAGCTGGTCGCCACTGCGCTCGACCTGGGCCTGCTCGACGCGCTCGACGCGGGCCCGGCCAGCACCGGGCAGCTGGCCGGGCGCGTGGGCGCGGTCGACCAAGACCTGCTGGCCGCCTATCTCCGCGTCCTCGCTGCAGCGGGGCTGATCACCGGAGACGGTTCGTGGCGGCTCACCCGCTTCGGCCGCGCAGTCGTCGGCGACGACCCGGTGCGCGCGTCGTACGAGGGCTTCGGCGGCTACCACACCGATCTGTACCGGGAGCTGCCGGCGCTGCTGCGCGGTGGCCCGGGGCGGCGCGACACCGCTGAGCAGGGCGAGGTGATTGCCCGGATCTCCGCCGCGATCTACCCGCTGATCCGCGCCCTGCTCATCCGCACGGTCACCGAGCGCCGGCCACGCCGGGTGCTCGACCTCGGGTGCGGTGCCGGCCTGCACCTGGCGGCGATGCTCGAGGCCGCTCCGGACGCCACCGGCATCGGCGTGGAAGTCGACCCCGACGCCGCGGCACGGGCCCGTCGCACCCTGAGCGAGCGGGGCCTGGCCGACCGGGCCAGCGTCGAGGCGGTCGACATCCACGAGGCACTCGCCGCCGGTCGCACGGGCACCCCCATCGACGGCGTCGACCTGGCCCTGCTCGCCAACGTCATCTACTACGTACCCGTCGACGAGCGAGCGGAGCTGCTTCGCGAGATCGCCCGCGTGCTCGCACCCGGCGGCGCCCTCGTGGTTGTCACCACCCTGGCTGGGCCGCCGCTGTTCAGCCGGCACCTGGACCTGCTGCTGCGGGCCCAGGAGGGCCGCATGGAGCTCCCCACCGTCGAGGTGCTGCTCGGTCAGCTCCGCGAGGCGGGCCTGCAGCCGTACCCACCGGAGCGGATCGGCCCCCCCGCCGCCGCGCTCAGCGCGGTGACAGCGACCCGCTGAGGACGTCGGTCACCCGCGGTGATCTGGCCTGCGCCACGATCTCGGGCCGAGCGAGACCAGCGGCGGCCTGCCGCCGGGATAGCCGAGCAGCCGACCAAGAACGGGCCCGGGGCAGCCGGGGCGGCGTTCGCCGGGCGAAGAAGCGCCGCCCGCGCGTCGTCGAGGACACCGATCCAGGACGCGCGGTCTGCTCGGGCGGCATCGCCGGCAGCACGATCATCGGTCGACCACCCCGCGTTCCTCGGCGACTTCGCGCAACAGCTCGGCCGCCCGCAGCTCCTCGCGAGCGCCACGCTGCTCGGCCAGGTCTGCGGCCAGCTGGAGCCTGGACTCGGGATAGGCCTGCTGGGCCTCAGGGAGCACGTGGATGAGGACGTTGGCGTCGCTGTCGGCCGGCATGAGCAAGAAGTCCCGCGACACCGGGTCGACGTCGCTTGCCGCAAGATACCCGTCGATATCGGACGAGGCGATGCCGCTGGCAGCCGGACTGATGAGAGACACCCAGCGCGGGTCTGCGCGGAGCTTGGGCAGGTCGGCTGCAGCGACCTTGCGAAGCTCTCGCCGGGCACGGTTGCGGAAGAGTCGCCGCAGGGCGGACGCGGCGCGCCGTACGTCGGCTTCCGACCTCGGCGGCTCGGCGACCAGCGACAGGAGGTCGTGGAGTCTCACCTTGGCCCTGGACCGCTCGACCGGGGCGAGTGAAGCGAGGGCCTGGTCGTCACCCGCCTCGAGTGCCATCACGGCCCACGCCGAACGGGCCGACAGCGGCCGGCCCGCCTCCCTGCGCTCGGCGATCCGGAGCAGCGAGAGCTCGTCGACCACCCACTGGGACCCAATGCGCTCGGCCCGCAGCGAACCGTCCGCGATCCGCTGGTGGATACGCGGCACGCTGACGCCGAGCCGCCTGGCAGCCTCGGCCACGCTCAACTTCGCCACGAACACAATGCTAGAGGGACTTATAGGGTTGTGTGTAAGGGCCCACGCGAGGCTCAGGCAGGATCGCTAGTCGAGGCAGAACTCGTTGCCCTCGACGTCCTGCATCACGAGGCACGATTCGTTCTGCTCATCGGCCAGTAGCAGGCGCAGGCGCCGAGCGCCGAGCGCTTCCAGTCGCGCCGCTTCGGCCTCGAGCGCGGAGACTCGCTCGTCGCCGGTCAGCCCGACCCCGACCCGTACGTCGAGGTGCAGCCGGTTCTTCACCGTCTTGGCCTCGGGCACGCGCTGGAAGAACAGCCGTGGGCCGACGCCGTCCGGGTCCTGGCACGCCCACGCCGAGCCCTGGATCTCGGCCGGAAGCGAGGCATTGAATGCGTCCCACGAGTCGAACCCCGGCGGGACCGGAGGGTCGACGTAGCCGAGCACGGCCTTCCAGAACTCCGCGACTGCCCGTGGATTCGCGCAGTCGAAGGTCACCTGAACCTGCTTCACGCCTGCCATCGACCCAGACTAGGACCGGGCGCCGTGCGGCCGTCGCTACCGGGGTCCGGCCGGGGCGCTGATGACCCGGACGGCGGTGTCAGGGCGACTCGTCGCGGGCGCGCCGGTAGCGCTCGTAGACCACGCGCGCGCCGAACGTCCTGGTCTCGACCAGGTCCAGCGGGACGTGCTCGGTGACCGGCGGCAGGAAGGGCGTGCCGCCACCGACGACGACCGGATAGCGGAACATGCGCAGCTCGTCGACGAGGCCGAGCTCGATCGCTGTTGCGGCCAGGCCGGCGCCGCCGATCTCGACGTCCTTGTCGGTCGCGTCAAGCGCTGCTGCGGCCTCCTCGGCCACCGACGCCTCGGCCAGCCGGGCGTTGCCCTGAACGCTGTCGAGCGTACGGCTGAAGACGACCTTCGGGATGGCGCTCCAGACGTCGGCGAACTCGGCCTCGAGCTCGCTCTCCCGCATCGCCGGATCCGTCTCCCAGGGCAGCATCGTCTCGTACAGCCTGCGGCCGCACAGGCAACCGCCGAGCTCGCGTACCCGCTCGGTGTGGAAACGGAACAGCTCCTCGCTGGGCACCGTCCACCCGAAGTCGCCCGTGCGGTCGGTGATGAAGCCGTCTACCGAGACGCTCATCGAGTAGATCAGCACGGCATCAGGCCTATCACACCGCCGGCGACGGCTGCATTCAGGCGTCGAGAGCTGGGGCAGGGGCGTACTCGTCGTCGGACACTGGCTGGAGCCACCGGACGACGTCGTGCTCATCGTCGCCCTCGTTGATGGCGAGGTGGACCATGAGGCGGTTGGGGGCAGCGCCGTGCCAGTGCTCCTCGCCGGCCTCGAAGAGGACACGGTCCCCTGGGACGGATGACCTCGACCGGTCCGTCAAGACGCTGGCAGAGGCCGATGCCCTCGGTGACGAACACGGTCTGGCTCAGCGGGTGCCGGTGCCAGTGGGTGCGGGCGCCGGGCACGAAGTGCACGAGGTGGGCGGTGACCCGGGACGGCGGGGGTGCGGCGGCGACGGAGTCGATGTAGACGTCGCCGGTGAACCAGTCGGACGGGCCCTTGGCGGTGTCGATGGAGCTGCGCGTGATCTGCATCGGTCCTCCTACGTACCTGACGTCTGGGTGTCGACCGGGAGGTCTGCGGGTGCTGCCCAGGAGGCGAGCAACGGAGCCGGTCGGCCGACGTGGAGCCGCGTTCGGCGGTGTAGACGAGGAGCACGAGCCCGGGCTCGGCGGTATTCGCGAGCTCCTCGTAGGCGAGGGTGAGCGTCGACCCCGACTGTCGCGCAGACATGGTGCCGGCGCCCATCGTGATCGGCCGCCAGGTGTGGCGCGATGCCGCAGTGACCGTCGTTCCCGGCGTCACCATCGGTGACGGAGCGATCGTCGGCGCAGGCGCCGTCGTCACCCGGGACGTCCCGTCCCACACGATCGTCGGCGGCGTCCCCGCCAAGTCATCCGCCTGACAGGCTTCGGCGACTCCATGTAGGGGCCGGCTGCCCGTGCCTCGACCCACGTCGGCGCGGTCGCTCGTGCGCACGGGACTACTCGACCTGGCCGCCGCGTTCACCGTCCGTCGGCCAGCACGTGATGTACGCGAGGAGACGCCCTGTGAAGATCGTCGTGTTCGGCGGGACGGGATACACCGGCGGCAACGTCGTCCGGGAGGCCGACTCGCGCGGTCATTCGGTCGTGGCGGTCAGCCGGTCCGAGCCGCAGCAGCCGGTCGACGGCGTGAGGTACGAGACCGGGTCGGCGCAGGACCTGGCCGCCGAGCTGATCGCCGACGCCGACGTCGTCGTGGCCGCGCTCTCGCCTCGCGGTGACATGGCGGGTCGACTCGTCGAGGTGTACGGCGAGCTGGCCAGCCGCTCAGCCGAGGCCGGGGCACGCTACCTCCAGGTCGGCGGGTTCAGCTCGCTGAGGCCCGCGGCAGGTGCGCCACGATTCGCCGACGGCGACCTGGCGGAGCAGTTCCGCCAGGAGGCGCTGGAAGGCGAAGCCACTCGTGTCCTGCTGGTCGAGCAGGCGCCGCCACATCTCGACTGGCTGTTCATCAGCCCGGCCGGCAGCTACGGAGCTTGGGCTCCGGGCGAGCCGACCGACGATTACCGCGTCGGCGGCGAGGTCGCGCTGTTCGACGCGGACGGCGCCTCGGCCATCTCCGGTGCCGACTTCGCACTGGCGGTCGTCGACGAGATCGAGACTCCCCGCCACTCGCGCGAGCACATCGGCATCGCCTACTGAGGCACCGGCACTCACGTGCTCGGCACACTCGTCGAGCGGCAGCCGTCGATGACGCCCCGGCGGCGGCCCGGTTCGCGCTTGCACTTGACTCGTCGTGGCAGAGGGCATCCGCTGGTTCGGTGAGCCAGGTCCTGCCGCGGGACGGCAATCCCTCCCGGACCCCCGCTGACGTGGGGGTGGCCGCTGCCACGACCGTCGGGCTGGTCGCTTGGAACAACCGGGTTGCTGCCCGTCCCTGGCATGCACGCCATTACGTGTTCGCGAATCTCGTGGGCACCTCAGCCCTGCTGACCCTCGCCCGCCTGCGAGGGGTCCCTGCGGGTGAGTTGGGTCTGTCCTCGCAGCGGGTCGCCGCGGGTGCGCGCGCCGGTGCCACGGTCGGCACGCCGATCATGGCGTTCTGGGCGGGCGTCGCCCTCTCCCCCTACCGGGCGCGGCTCCGGGACGCCCGCGGGGCCGGCTGGTCGGCCCGGGCCGTCGGCGACCAGGCCGCGGTCAGGGTGCCGCTGGGCACGGCCGTGTGGGAGGAGGTTGC
>DATHUJ010000095.1:0-5165 GCA_035462375.1 Jiangellales bacterium | reverse complement strand
GACGATCTCCAGCATCCCGTACCGCCGCCCCGTACCGGCGGTACGGACGGTGACCAGCGAGTGGTCGACCAGGCGGGCGGTCAGGTCGAGGGCGTCGTCGCCGAGCACCGCCCGGGCGGCGGCGAGGTCCCAGCCGCCGGCGAAGGCGGAGAGCCGCGCCAGCGCCTCCCGCTCGTCCGGCTCCAGCAGCTCCCAGCTCCAGGTGACGGTATCGCCCAGGGTACGACGGCGGCTGCGCGGGCCGGTGCCGTCGAGCACCGAGAGCCGGTCGGCGAGCACCCGGGCGAGATCGGCCACGTCGACCGACCGCACGCGGGCCGCGGCCAGCTCCAGCGCGAGCGGGATGCCGTCGAGGCGGCGGCACACCTCGGCGACGGCGGCGGCGTTGTCCGGGCCGAGCGCGAAGTGCCGGTCGGCCGCGCGGGCCCGGTCGACGAAGAGCGCGACGGCGTCGTAGCGGTCCAGTTCCTCGAGCGCTCCCAGGTCGGCGTCCTCCAGCGGGACACCGAGGGAGGGCACCGACCAGACCGCCTCCTGCTCCAGGCCCAGCGGACGGCGGCTCGTCACCAGCACCCGCAACCGGGCGGCCGCGTCGAGCAGGTCGGGGACGAGGTCGGCCACCGCCTCGACGAGGTGCTCGCAGTTGTCGAGCACCACGAGCAGCTCCCGCTCGCGCAGTGCCTCCCGCAGCACGGCGGTCAGCGCGGGCCCTCCGCCGGCCGCCCCGCCGCCGGACTCGTCGACGACGCCGAGCGCGCTGGCCAGGCGCAGCGGCACCTCGGCAGGATGGGCGACCTCCGCCAGCGCCACGTACCGCACCTCGCCCGCCGCGTCCCTGGCCTCGGCCAGCCGGGCGGCCTCGACGACCAGCCGGGTCTTGCCGACCCCGCCCGGGCCGGTGAGCGTGACCAGCCCGGAGGCCGCCAGCAGGGCGAGGATGCGCTCGGGGTCGCCGTGACGGCCGACGAAGGCGGTCGCCGGTGCTGGCAGGCCGGATGTCTGCCGGGCCGGTGGGGCGCCGCCCGTCGGGACCCGCGACGCCGAGACCTCGAGCGAGGCGTCCTGCTGCAGCACCGCCTCGTACCGTCCGCGGAGCTCGGGACCGGGGTCGAGCCCCAGCTCGTCGCGCAAGCGGGAGGCGGCCTGTTGGTAGGCGTCGACCGCGTCGGCCTGCCGCCCGGCGCGGTAGAGCGCGAGGAGCAGCAGGGCGGTGGTGCGTTCGCGGAGCGGGTGCTGCCGGGCCAGGTCCTCGAGCGCGGCGAGCGCGGCGGCGTGCCGCCCGCGGCGCAGCTCGGCGTCGGCCCGGTCCTCCAGCGCGGCGAGTCGCGCGTCGGCCCAGCGGGTGGCGGCCTGCGCGCCGGCGGCGGTGTCCTCCAGCTCGGGCAGCGGATCGCCGCGCCACAGCCCCAGCGCCGCGTCGAGCAGGGCGACGGCCCGGTCGCAGTCCTGCCGCTCGAGCGCCTCCCGGCCGGCCGCGACACCGCGCTCGAAGCGCACCCAGTCAACCCGGTCGGGGTCGACGGCGAGGCGGTAGCCGGGCGGGGCGGCCTCGACGACCGCGCCGTCGGTCGCCTCCCGCAGCCGCCGGCGCAGCGACGAGACCTTGGCCTGCAAAGCGTTGGCCGGGTCGGCGAGGCGCTCGCCGGCCCACAGCCAGTCGAGCAGCCGGTCGCTGGACACCGGATCGGGGACGTGCAGAGCGAGAGCGGCCAGCAGAGCGCGCTGCTTGGCGCCGGCGACCGCCACCGGGCGGCCCGCGCCGTCCCTGACCTCCAGCGGGCCGAGGACACCGATCTCCACCCTCACGACCGTACCCAGCCGGCCGCGACAGCCCCGCGCACGCGGGCATCAGCGCCACGTCAGGGCGACATCAGCGCGGCCCGGCAGCCTCGCAGTCGTACCCGACAACACGCCCCGACAAGGGCCCCACCGGGGCCCGACAGGAGGACACGATGCAGACCATCACCCGCGACGAGCTCGCCGAGCTCGTCGCCTCGCCTGGCGGCGCCCGCGTGGTGCTGACCCTGGGACCGCTGCGGCACGAGCTGGCGCACATCCCGGGCTCGGAGACCTTCGCCGACCTGGACGAGGCGCTGGGCGCGCTCGACCCGGCCGACGACATCGTCCTCTACTGCAGCCACGAGGCGTGCTCGTCGAGCCGGGCCGCGCACCGGCTGCTGGTGGACCGTGGCTTCCGCTCCGTCCGCCGGTACGCGGGCGGGCTGGCCGACTGGGCCGCGGCCGGGCTGCCGCTGCACGAGGAGACCGGGTGCGGTCCGCGCTGCGGCGCCACCGCCGACGTACGGGCGGAGGTGGCGGCATGACCGGCACCGACACCGCCTCGCGGGCCACCGGCCGGCGGCTGCCGCTGGGCCAGGTGGTCCTGATGGCCGCAGTGCCCGTGCTGACCGCGGCCGTCGTCGCGCCGCACCCGGCGGAGCCGCGGGACATCCGCGAGCTCGCCGGCTCCACCGCGACGTGGCTGAACGTCCACCTCGCGCTGCTCGTCGCCGTCCCGCTGATCGGCGTGGTCGTGTGGCGGCTGCTGCGCGACGTCGACAACCGGGCCGCCACGGTCAGCCGGCTGCTGCTGGCGCCGGCGGTGGCGCTGTACGCGGCGTTCGACGCGCTCCTCGGGATCGGCACCGGCGTGCTGATGCGCGGGGTCCACCACCTGCCCGACCACCACCACCACGACGGGGCGTGGGCACTGGCCCAGCACTGGTGGGACGTCCCTTTGCCGATCATGCTGGTCAGCATCTTCGGGCCACTCTGCTGGGCTCTGGCGATCGGGGCGGCAGCTCTCGCGCACCGTCTCGCCGGCTCGCACTGGCTCGTCGTCGTCGGACTCGCGCTCACCGCGGTGGTCTTCGCGTGGGGGCACCCGGGTGTCACCGGAGTGATCGCGATGGGCGGGCTGCTCACGGCGGTGCTCGTCAACGAGCTGCGTCCATGGCGCGCCGAGGCTGCCTCGTGAGCGCCTCCTGGTCGTCGGTGCCGGTCGACGCGGTACGGGTGGTGGAGCCGGTCACGCTGCTGTCGTGGCTGCGCGCCGGCCGGCCGGTCCGGGTCGTGCACGCTGGGTCGGCGGCGTCCTTCGGCGGCGGACACGTGCCGGGAGCGGTGCGGGCCTCGACACCGAGCGGGTTCGTCGGCGGCCTGTCGGCCGACGAGGAGGTCGTCGTCTACGGCCCACACGCAGGCGACGGTGACGCGGCACTGCTCGCCGGCGCGCTGGCGGAGGCGCTCGGCCGGCCGGTCCGGTGGCTCCGCGCTGGCCTGCCGGGATGGGTGTCCGCCGGCGGCACGGTGGAGGCCCCGACCGCACCGTGCCCCTAGGCCCCGGTGCAGGTGCACGTTACGGTCGGACCGGAGGGAAGGGGCATCTCATGGCTGCCACGGCGCGGGCGATCCCCTCCAGCGCGACGTCTCGTGACGGCACCGAGATCGGCTACTACGTGAGCGGTCAGGGCCCACCCCTGCTCCTGGTCCACGGGGGGCTCGGGGACCACACCCGCTGGGACGCTCTCCGGCCCCACCTCGAGCCGCACGTCACCGTCCACGCCATGGACCGACGTGGACGCGGTGCGAGCGGCGACCACCCCGACTACCACGTGGAGAGCGAGTTCGAGGACGTCGCGGCCGTGGTGGATGCGATCGCCCGCAGCACCGACGCTCGTGTCGGCGTGTACGGGCACTCCTACGGTGGGCTGTGTGCGTTCGGTGCGGCGAGGTTGACGAAGAACATCGGCAGGCTCGCGCTGTACGAGGGGTGGCCACCGGTGGACCCCGCAGCGTGGATCCCCGCACCGGGCCTGCTGGAGCGACTGGAGGCGCTCCTGGTCGAGGGGGACCGTGAGGCGGTCCTCGAGACGTTCCTCCGCGAGGCCGTCAAGATGACCGACGCGGAGATCGACGCCTACCGCGCACACCCCTCCTGGTCGGCTCGGATCGCCGCTGCGCACACGATCCTGCGGGAGGAGCGCGCCTTTCCCACCGTCGCCTTCGATGCGGCCCAGGCGGCACTCGTCACCGTGCCGACACTCCTGCTGGTCGGCGAGGAGCAGACCCTCGACTGGCAGGTCGGCACGGTCGGCCGGCACCTCCCCGACGCGCGTGTCGAGGTCCTGGCGGGACAGGCCCACACCGCGGACATCGTCGCGCCCGAGCTCGTCGCCGAGCACCTCCTGGCCTTCCTGCACGACCGAGGGCGCTGAGCGTCGACACCGACGCCGGGCATGAGGTGCTGCTCGTTCACCTGTTCCACTCCTCGGCGAGCAGCGCGTAGGTGAACGTGTCGAGCCACTGCCCTGACCGGTGGAGCGAGTCGCGCACGCCGTGCGTCTCTCGGCGCAGGCCGACCCGCTCCATGAGCCGCCACGACGTGTCGTTGTCGGCGAAACAGGTCGCGACCACCCGGCGCAACCCGAGGTCCTCGAAGCAGACGCGCAGCAGCTCGCGCACGGCCTCGGTGGCGTACCCGTGCCCGGTACGTGCCGGATCCAGGACCCAGCCGAGCTCCGCCTGCGTGCCGGCCGCCCGGTCCGCGAGCTCGGTCTGTGCCCACGCGTCCTCGGCACGGAGCATGAAGTCGCCGATCGTCTCCCCGTCCACCTCGGCCACGATCGTGGCCGCGAGCCGAGCGGGGTCGGTGAAGGTGGTCCGGTAGGTCTCCAGGTCCGTGGGGAGCTGGGTGAGCCACCGACCGACCGACTCCAGCCGCCGGTACACGAAGGTGGCCTCGGCGTCCTCGGCCGTGGCCGCGCGGAGCATGAGCCGCTCGGTGCGGATCGACTGAGGGAGGACTGGCTGCCGGCTCTTGTGCGTGGCCGGTTCGTCACCGGTGCCGCTGACCCCGAGAGCGCGCACCGACAGCAGCGTGGCGCCGATGTCGCGCAGCCGGGCCAGCACGCCGTGGAGCTGGGCCTGATCGGTGATCGGCCCGACCAGGGTCGACGTCCCGTCCTCGTGGCAGGTCATATCCAGGCCGGTCATGTCGAGGCCGGCGAGCCAGGCGGACCAGTGGTCGTCGAGGTGGCCCTCCACCCGGAACTCGTACGTGAGCGTGGTCGTGGTGGTCATGTGCGTGCTCCAGTCGGGCGTCGGACGACCCACTCTGCGACGGCTATGTTGACGACCCAGCCTGCGCCCTTGGCCAGGTCGTC
>DATHUJ010000094.1:0-6244 GCA_035462375.1 Jiangellales bacterium | reverse complement strand
CCGACCGTGCGCGACGGCGCGATCGTCAACGCGGAGGTCACCGGGCTCGACGACCTCCCTCGAGGGTGGGGAGACGAGCAGGACGCAGGCCACTACCGGCTCCGCCGGCGAGGTGACGACGCCGTGTTCGGCTTCGCCTCGGGGGCGCAGTCGGCCAAGCCGGTGCTCTTCCCTGCCTCCACGCTGCTGTGGCGAGGCGCCCGGACCGACGACGGCTTCACCGCCCAGGCCGACGAGGTGGTACGACCCGGCGAGCCCGCTCCCCCGTACGCCCTGCTCGGCGTGCGGTCCTGCGACCTGGCGGCGATCGGCATCCACGACCAGGTCCTCGCCGGACGGGCTGCTGTGGACACCGACTACGTGCGCCGCCGGCACGACTCCTTCGTCGTGGCCGTCACGTGCGGGAGCCCGGGTGGCACGTGCTTCTGCGCCTCGATGGGCACCGGGCCGCGCCCTCGAGCCGGGTACGACCTGGCCCTGACCGAGATCCTGGACGACAGTGGCCCGCACCGGTTCCTCGCCGAGCCGGGAAGTGAGCGTGGTGCGGACGTGCTCGGCTCGCTCCCCGGCACACCTGCCGGTGCGGACGACCTCGCGGCCGCGGACCGGGTGGCGACCGACGCCACGGACCGGATGGGCCGCGCCCTGGACACCGACGGGCTGCGGGACGTGCTCTACGCCTCGGTCGAGAGCTCGCGCTGGGACGACGTCGCCGGTCGGTGCCTGGCATGCACCAACTGCACGCTCGTCTGCCCCACCTGCTTCTGCACCTCGGTCGACGACGTCACCGACCTGACCGGGGCGGCGAGGGAGCGCCACCGGGTGTGGGACTCCTGCTTCTCCGCCGACTACTCCTACATCCACGGCGGGAGCGTCCGCGCCTCCACCGCGGCGCGCTACCGCCAGTGGATGACGCACAAGCTCGCGTCGTGGATCGACCAGTTCGGCACCTCCGGGTGCGTGGGGTGCGGGCGCTGCATCACCTGGTGCCCCGCGGCGATCGACATCACGGCCGAGGCGGCTGCCCTGCGCTCGGACCTCGTGGACTCCGTCCCACCAGCCGAGGAGGCCTAGGTGCGCACTATCGAGGAGTACCTTCCCGACCACCCGTTCTTCACCGGCCTCGACGACTCGGCTGTGGCACTGCTCGCCGGGTGCGCCGTCAACGTGCACGTCGACGCCGGGCGGATGCTGTTCCGCGAGGGAGAGCCGGCCGACCTGTTCTACGTCATCCGCCGGGGCCGGGTCGCCATCGAGGTGCGCGCACCGACGGGTCCGATCGTGATCGACACCGCCGACGAGGGCGACGTCGTGGGCTGGTCCTGGCTCGTTCCCCCGTACCGCTGGGTCTTCGACGCCCGTGCCGTGGCTCCCACCAGCGCGGTCGCCTTCGACGCGGTCTGCCTGCGCGGCAAGTGCGACGCCGACCCCGCGCTCGGCTTCGCTCTCATGCAGCGGGTCGCCCGGGTGATGTACGAGCGGCTGCAGGCAGCGCGGGTGCGGTTGCTCGACCTCTACGGAGCCCCTCATGGCGCCCCTCGCTGACCTGGCTCCGGGTCGGCCCGGGGCCGAGTTCGGGCCGATGCTGCCCCGCCCGTTCCGCATCGAGCGGCGACGGCAGGACACGCGCGACACCGTGACCCTCATCCTCGAGCCGCTGGACGGCCGGCCGCTCCGGTTCAGCGCCGGTCAGTTCACCATGCTCGACGCCTTCGGGGCCGGCGAGGTGCCGATCTCCATCAGTGGGAACCCGACCGAGGCCGGCCCCCTGGAGCACACCGTGCGGGACGTCGGCTCCGTCACTCACGCTCTGGTCCGCAGCGAGCCCGGAACGGTGCTGGGTGTCCGCGGCCCGTACGGGAGGGGCTGGGGTGCCGGTGACGGAGCGGGCGGTGACCTGCTCGTCGTCGCCGGCGGCATCGGTCTCGCCCCACTGCGCCCCGCGCTGCTCGAGGCGCTGGCCCGTCGGGAGGCCTTCGGCCGGGTCGTCCTCCTCTACGGTGCACGAACTCCCGACGACGTGCTCTTCGCCGACCAGCTCGGGGAGTGGAGCGAACGGCACGGTGTCGAGGTCGAGGTGACCGTCGACTACGGCACCGCGGACTGGACCGGCCGGGTCGGGCTCGTGACCTCCCTCATCCCCCGAGCCGGCTTCGACCCCCGGAACACCCTGGCGCTGGTGTGCGGCCCCGAGGTGATGATGCGGTACGCGGCGACAGCGCTACTTGACCGCGGAGTGCCGGCCGGGCGCGTGCGCCTGTCCATGGAGCGCAACATGCGGTGCGGGATCGGGCTGTGCGGCCACTGCCAGCTGCGCGAGCTCTTCCTCTGCGTCGACGGTCCGGTGCTGCCGTACGACCGGCTCGCACCTCTGATGGCGGTGGCGGAGCTGTGACATGACCGAGACAGCAGCGCTCCCGAAGCTCGCCGTGTGGAAGTTCGCCTCCTGCGACGGCTGCCAGCTCACCCTGCTCAACTGCGAGGACGAGCTGCTCGCGCTGACCGGCGAGATCGAGATCGCCTACTTCCCGGAGGCAACCCGCGCGGTCGTCGAGGGGCCGTACGACGTGTCGCTCGTCGAGGGGTCGGTGACCACACCGGACGACGCGGAGCGGATCCGCCGGGTCCGGGAGGTCTCGCGGCGGCTCGTGACCATCGGGGCCTGCGCGACCAGTGGCGGCATCCAGGCGCTGCGCAACTTCGCCGACGTCGGGGAGTTCCGCTCCGTGGTCTACGCCCATCCCGCCTACGTGGCCACGCTCGACCGGTCGACGCCGATCTCGGCGCACGTCACGGTCGACTTCGAGCTGCGCGGCTGCCCCATCGACAAGGGACAGCTGGTCGAGGTGCTGGCGGCCCACCTGCATCACCGGCGCCCGCGCGTCCCCTCGTACAGCGTCTGCGTCGAGTGCAAGCGGCGGGGAGCGGTGTGCGTCGCTGTCGCCCACGGCACGCCCTGCCTGGGACCAGTCACGCAGGCCGGGTGCGGCGCCATCTGCCCCGCCCATGCCCGTGGCTGCTACGGCTGCTTCGGGCCGCAGGACACCCCCAACACCCGTTCGCTCGCCGGCCGGTTGCGATTCCTCGGCATGCCCGAGGTCGACGTCCTGCGGGTCTTCCGCACCTTCAACGCCGGCGCAGAGCCGTTCCGCCGCGAGAGCGAGCGGCACGAGGAGGTGGCCCCGTGACGCACAAGCTCCGCGACGGGAGCCAGGTACTGCAGGTCGACACCCTGGCGCGGGTCGAGGGAGAGGGCGCCATGCGGGTCGAGGTCCGCGACGGCGAGGTGACGGACGTCGAGCTGCGGATCTTCGAGCCGCCGAGGTTCTTCGAGGCCTTCCTGCGCGGCCGGGCGTGGACCGAGCCGCCCGACATCACCGCCCGGATCTGCGGCATCTGCCCGGTCGCCTACCAGATGAGCTCCTGCCTGGCGATCGAGGCGGCGTGTGGAGTCACGGTCCCGGACGAGATCCGGCTGATGCGCCGGTTGCTCTACTGCGGCGAGTGGCTCGAGAGCCATGCCCTGCACATCTTCTTCCTGCACGCACCGGACTTCCTCGGCTACCAGAGCGCCATCGACATGGCCCGGGACCACCGCGAGGTCGTGGAGCGCGGGTTGCGGCTCAAGAAGGCGGGCAACGCGCTGATGACGCTGGTCGGCGGTCGGGCGGTGCACCCGATCAACGTGCGGGTCGGCGGCTTCTACCGCCTCCCGACGCGCGCCGAGCTCGACGCGCTGCGGCCCGCGCTGCAGCAGGGACTGGACGAGGCGGTGCAGACCGTCGCGCTGGTCGCCGGCTTCGACTTCCCGGACATGGAGCAGTCGTTCGAGTACCTCTCCCTGCGATCGGAGCACGGCTACCCGCTGGAGTCCGGTTCCGTCGTTTCGACCGAGGGCTCGGCCTTCCCTGTCGCCGACTTCGAGCAGCACGTCACCGAGGAGCACGTGGAGCGCTCCAACGCCCTGCACGCCCGGCTGCACGGACGCGATCCGTACGTCGTCGGACCCCTCGCCCGTTACGCCCTCTGCTCCGACCAGCTCTCTCCGGTCGCGCAGGCAGCGGCAAAGGCGGCGGGGCTGGGGTCCGAGTGCCGCAACCCCTTCCGGTCGATCGTGGTCCGGGCGGTCGAGCTGGTCCACGCCTTCGACGAGGCCCTGCACATCATCGACGCCTGGGCCGGCGCCCCGGCACCGGCCGTACCCGTCCCGGCGCGGGCCGGGGAGGGTCACGGCGCGACCGAGGCGCCACGCGGGCTGCTCTACCACCGCTACCGCATCGACGACGACGGCACCATCCTCGACGCGCAGATCGTGCCCCCCACCTCGCAGAACCAGCCGAGCATCGAGGCCGACCTGCGAGCCTTCGTCCAGCCGCGGCTGCACCTGCAGCACGACGAGCTGACCCGGCAGTGTGAGCAGGCCATCCGCAACTACGACCCGTGCATCTCCTGTGCCACTCACTTCCTCGACCTCCAGGTGGTGCGGTCGTGACCGGCGTGGGAGAGACGACCACCGCGCTCGTCGTCGGCCTGGGCAACCGCGACCGCGGCGATGACGCGGTGGGGCCGCTGGTCGCCGGCCGAGTTGCCGAGCAGCTCGCCGGTCACGAGGCGGCGCGGGTGGTCGAGCACGAGGACCCGGCCGCGCTGCTCGAGAGCTGGGAGGGCGCCGACCTGACGGTCGTGGTGGACGCCGTCCGTACGGGAGGAGAGCCGGGAGCCGTCGTCGTGCTGGAGGCAGGCGCCGGCGCGGAGCCCCTGACCGAGCAGCCGTGGACCGGGCCGGGTCGAGGTGGCACGCATGCCTTCGGCCTCGCCGCGGCCGTGGAGCTGGCGCGCGTCCTCGACCGGTTGCCTCCCCGACTGGTGGTGGTCGGGGTCGAGGGCGCCTGCTGGGAGACGGGTGCGGGGTTGTCGGCGCCGGTCGCCGCCGCGTGCCCGCGAGCGGTCGCTGCCGTGCTCCAGATGGTTCGCTCGGGAGGTGACGGCTGATGTGCCTCGGACTGGTCTGCGAGCTGCTGGAGCTCCGGCCGGACGGCACGGCCCTGGTGAGCCACGACGGTCGCACCATCGAGATCTCCCTGCTGACGCTGGGCGGCGGGGCCGAGCCGGGTGACTGGCTGCTCGTGCACTCCGGCTTCGCCCTCGTCCGTCTCACCCGGGACGAGGCGCTGCAGGCCCGGACCGCACGGGGACAACCACCGCCTCCTCCTGTCATGCTGCTCTCCTGACCGTCGCCCGCGGGGTGCGGAGGCGAGAGGTGGTGGAGTTGATGTCCCACACCGGGCGGGTACGGGACCAGGTGGCGGGACACGGCGGCCGCCTCCGACGGTGGATCTCCCCCTACTTCGCCGACGATGCCGAGGTCGCCGCGGACGCGATCTACGGCGTTGTCCTCGTCACCGCCGTCATCGTCGCCTCCTCCACGCACGGCGAGTCGGTGGGCTTCGTCGTGGCCGTCGCCGCGGTCTCGGTCCTGGTCTTCTGGGTCGCCCACGTCTACTCCGTCATGCTGGTGCTGTACGCCCACCACGGGCACTCGTTCGGGGGTGCCATCCGCCGGGCCGCGAGCGAGGAGATCGGGATGCTCCAGGCCACGGTGGTGCCACTTGCCTTCCTCGCCGCGGGGGCGATCGGGCTCATGGAAGGTCCTCGGGCGGTCTGGGCGGCCCTGTGGAGCGGGGTCGCCGTGCTGGTGGCCGTCCCGACGCTCGCGCTCCGCCGCCGGGGGCGCCCCTGGACCACCAGCCTGCTGGCGGGGCTGGGGGCCGGCATCCTGGGCCTGGTCCTCGTCGGGCTCAAGTCCCTGCTGCACTGAGCCCCGCCTGCGCCCGGGTCGACGCACCACCGCGCGAACGACGGTCCGGGGCCCTAGCCTGCGTGCGCGGAGGGAAAGGATGTGAGCGGACCGGTGGAGGACCAGGAGTCGGCGACCCGTCGCCGGGCCGCAGCCGCAGGAGCGATGGGCAACGTCGTCGAGTGGTACGACTTCGCCGTCTTCGGTGCCTCCGCGACCCTGCTCGCCGCGGTGCTCACCGCCGGCGGGGAGAGCGGGCTGACCAGCGTGTTCGCCGTCTTCGCGCTCTCCTTCCTCATCCGGCCGCTCGGCGCTGTCGGCGCCGGGACGTTCGCCGACCGGGTCGGCCGGCGCGGCCCATTGGTCGCCACGTTGCTGCTGATGACGCTGGCGACCGCGGCGATCGGGCTGCTGCCACCCTGGGCAGCGATCGGGACGACGGCCACC
>DATHUJ010000093.1:0-17248 GCA_035462375.1 Jiangellales bacterium | reverse complement strand
GACGCGGCCGGCGGCCTGGTGGCGCAGCTGGACGCGGCCGTGGACGACGCGCCGCCGGGGCACGCGTCCGTCGTCGACCTCTACCTGAGCTGGCCGGACGCGCCGGACGACCCCGACGAGGCGTGTGCCCGCCTGCGCAAGCTCCTGGACGGGGCGGACTTCTCCCAGCGGGTGCGGCGGGTGGCGCTCGCCGTCTGCCCCGGAGGCGGGCGGGCCGTCTCGTACCTCACCTTCCGCCCGTCGGAGTCCGGTGTCGTCGAGGACGACCTCGTACGCGGCGTCCACCCCATGGTCGGCCGGCGGCTCAACCTCTGGCGGCTGCGCGACTTCACCATCACCCGGCTGGAGGCGCCTCAGGACGTGCTCCTCTACCGCGCCGTCGCCCCGGGCAACGAGTCCGACGAGCGGCTGGTGGCCCTGGCGCAGGTACGGGAATTCGCGGTGTCCCGCGACGCCGACGGGCATGTGACCGGGCTCCCGCACGCCGAGCGTGCGCTGGCCAACTGCCTGGAGGCGATCCGGAGGGCCCGCACTGCGCGAGGGCCCGCCGGCACTCGGCTGGACATGAACCACGTGTGGCTGCACATCTGGCCGGTCATCGACGCTCCCCTGGAGGAGCTGACGGCGTTGCAGCGAACGATCGCCCCGCTCACTGCCGGCGCGGGGATCGAGGAGGTGCTCGCGGAGGGCCGCGTCGCCGCCCATGACGGTCGGGTGCACCCGGTCGCGGTGCGCTTCTCGTACCGGCCGGGGTCCGGGGTCCAGGCGACCGTGAGCGCGCCACCGACGGAGCGTCTGCTCCCGCTGGACGACTACGCGCAGAAGGTGCTGCGCTCCCGACGACGCGGCACCGTCTACCCGTACGAGCTGGTGGCACTGCTCGCCGGCGACGGCAGCTTCGTGGAGCACGACCTCGACGACCGGGGTGAGCTTGTGCCGGTCGAGCGCCCGCCGGGGCGCAACAAGACCGGTCTCGTCGCGGGCGTCGTGACCACCCCGACCGAGCGGCATCCCGAGGGGATCACCCGCGTCGTGCTCCTGGGAGACCCTACGAAGGCGCTGGGTGCGCTCGCCGAGCCCGAGTGCGCCCGCGTGATCGCCGCCCTCGACCTGGCGGAGCGCATGGCCGTGCCGCTGGAGTGGGTGGCGCTGTCCGCCGGCGCTCGCATCTCCATGGACTCCGGCACCGAGAACATGGACTGGGTCGCCAAGGCGCTGCACCGGATCGTCACCTTCACCCAGGCGGGCGGCGAGATCAACATCCTGGTGGCAGGCATCAACGTCGGCGCCCAGCCCTACTGGAACGCCGAGGCCACAATGCTCATGCACACCAAGGGCATCCTCGTGATGACGCCCGACAGCGCCATGGTGCTGACCGGCAAGCAGTCCCTGGACTTCTCCGGTGGCGTCTCGGCGGAGGACAACTTCGGCATCGGCGGCTACGACCGGGTCATGGGGCCGAACGGCCAAGCGCAGTACTGGGCGGCCGACCTGGCGGGGGCACGCGACGTGCTCATGGCCCACTACGACGCCACGTACGTCGTCCCGGGCGAGGACCGGCCGCGGAAGGCAGACACGAGCGACCCGGTCGACCGCGACGTCCGGTCCTACCCCCACGACATGCCCGACAGCGACTTCACGACGGTCGGCGACATCTTCTCGGCCGAGAGGAACCCGGACCGCAAGAAGGCCTTCGACATCCGCACGCTGATGAGGGCGGTCGCCGACCAGGACCACCCGGTGCTGGAGCGCTGGGCGGGCATGGCCGACGGCGACACCGCGGTCGTCCAGGACGCCCACCTGGGTGGCCACCCGGTGTGCCTGCTCGGCATCGAGTCACGGTCGATCCCGCGCCGGGGGTTCCCGCCGAGCGACGGGCCGGACACCTGGACTGCGGGGACGCTCTTCCCCCGCTCGTCCAAGAAGGTCGCCCGGGCGATCAACGCCGCGAGCGGCAACCGGCCGCTGGTGGTTCTGGCGAACCTGTCCGGCTTCGACGGCTCACCTGAGTCGATGCGCAACCTGCAGCTGGAGTACGGCGCCGAGATCGGCCGCGCGGTCGTCAACTTCGACGGGCCGATCGTCTTCTGCGTGGTCTCGCGCTACCACGGCGGGGCGTTCGTGGTCTTCTCCAAGGCGCTCAACCCGAACATGACCGTCCTCGCCGTCGAGGGCTCCTTCGCGTCGGTGATCGGCGGGGCCCCCGCCGCCGCCGTGGTCTTCGCCGGAGAGGTCAACACCCGTACGGCGAAGGATCCCCGGGTCGTAGAGCTGGAGGCCCGGGTGGCCGAGGCGAGGGGGGCGGAGCGGGCCACAGTGGCCACCGAGCTCGCCGAGGTGCGCGCGTCGGTACGGGCGGAGAAGATCGCCGCCGTGGCGTCGGAGTTCGACGCCGTCCACAGCATCCGGCGGGCGGTCGAGGTCGGGTCGGTGGACGCGGTCATCGGGGCGCATGAGCTCCGCCCGCGGCTGGTGGAGGCGGTCGAGCGGGGTCTGGCATCGACCGGGTAACCGCTTCCACGGCGACCGGCCGGCGGTACTACGCCGTCGGGCTGCTGCTGTCGGGCTCTTGGCGCGGTGGATTGGCGCGGTGGATCGTCCCGACCGGGCTGCCGCCATGCTGCACGCCCCGGAGTGATCCGATATCTGGGGGTGGTCGTGGCCACGGCGTACCTCGCGGATCTGTTTCCCGGCGGGCACCCGTCAGAAGTGCCCGAGCAGGTCCGGGAACGCCGTCAGGGTGAGGATGCCGTCGTCGTCGAAGTCCATCTCCATGTGCTCGAGGGCCCAGGTGTTGTCGTTCGGGAGGAAGACCGCGCGCATCCCCGCCTGACGGGCCGGCAGCACGTCGGAGCGGGGGGAGTTGCCGACCATCCAGGTGGTGGCGAGCGGGAGCGAGAGCTCAGCAGCGAGCGAACGGTAGGTAGCGACGTCCTTCTCTGGCACGATGCGGACGCTGCGGAAGTACGACCGCAGGCCGGAGGCCTCGAGCTTTCCCTGCTGCTCGTCCGGGTCCCCCTTGGTCAGCAGGAACATGTCGTGCCTGGTACCCAGCTCCTCAAGCGTCTCCGACACACCCGGCAAGAGGTCCACCCGGTGGTCGAGCAGGGCCGCCGCGAGGGCGTCCAGCCGCCGTCGCTCCTCGCGGGTCGTCGGCCGCTGGGTGAGCCGCTCGAGGCACTCGCCGAGTGATCTCAGGAAGACCCTGGCGCCGTAGCCGTGGGCCACGCTGTTCGCGGCCTCGACGTCGTCGAGCACGGCCCGGATCGCGGCACGGTCGCGAGTGGGGTGCTCCAGCCAGTCCAGGAAGTCGTCGATCACCCGCTCGAAGCGGACGTTGTTCTCCCACAGGGTGTCGTCCGCGTCGAAGATCAGCACCTGTCCCTGCAGTCGCACGCGGCCGAGCCAATCACACGCGGTACCTGTCGGACCCTCGACGTACGGTGGACGCCGTGCGACCAGTCACCGACCTCCAGCGCCGGGTCAGTCCGTTCCGCGTCGTCTCGGACTTCCAGCCCAGCGGCGACCAGCCGCAGGCGATCGAGGAGTTGGAGCAGCGCGTCCGCGCCGGAGAGCAGGACGTCGTGCTGCTCGGCGCGACCGGCACCGGCAAGTCCGCCACGACCGCCTGGCTGATCGAGCGGCTCCAGCGACCCACCCTGGTCATGGCGCCCAACAAGACGCTGGCCGCCCAGCTGGCCAACGAGTTCCGCGAACTGCTGCCGGACAACGCGGTCGAGTACTTCGTCTCGTACTACGACTACTACCAGCCCGAGGCGTACGTCCCTCAGACCGACACCTACATCGAGAAGGACTCGTCGGTCAACGAGGAGGTCGAGCGGCTGCGCCACTCGGCCACGAGCGCGCTGCTCACGCGGCGTGACGTGGTCGTGGTCGCCTCCGTCTCCTGCATCTACGGCCTCGGCACACCGCAGGAGTACGTCGACCGGATGGTCTCGCTCAAGGTCGGTGACGAGCTCGACCGCGACGGCCTCCTCCGGAGGCTGGTGTCGATCCAGTACGCACGCAACGACCAGAACTTCACCCGTGGCACCTTCCGGGTCCGGGGTGACACCCTCGAGATCATCCCCATGTATGAGGAGCTGGCTCTGCGGGTGGAGTTCTTCGGCGACGAGATCGAGCGGATCATGACCCTGCACCCGCTCACCGGCGAGGTCGTGCGCGAGGAGGAGGAGATGTACGTCTTCCCCGCCTCGCACTACGTCGCGGGCCCGGAGCGCATGGAGCGGGCGATCGCCGGCATCGAGGCCGAGCTGGAGGAGCGGCTGGCGGAGTTGGAGCGGGGAGGCCGACTATTGGAGGCGCAACGGCTGCGCATGCGCACCACGTACGACATCGAGATGATGCGGCAGGTCGGCTTCTGCTCCGGGATCGAGAACTACAGCCGCCACATCGACGGCCGCGCCGCGGGATCGGCACCGAACTGCCTGCTCGACTACTTCCCCGAGGACTTCCTGCTCGTCATCGACGAGTCGCACGTGACGGTGCCCCAGATCGGCGGTATGTACGAGGGCGACATGTCGCGCAAGCGGACTCTCGTCGAGCACGGCTTCCGGCTGCCCAGCGCCATGGACAACCGCCCGCTGAAGTGGGAGGAGTTCGTCGAGCGGATCGGGCAGACGGTCTACCTGTCGGCCACGCCCGGGCCGTATGAGCTGGGCCGATGCGAGGGGACGGTCGAGCAGATCATTCGGCCCACGGGTCTCGTCGACCCCGAGGTCGTGGTCAAGGGCACTCGGGGCCAGATCGACGACCTCATGCACGAGATCGACATCCGGGTGAAGCGGCACGAGCGGGTGCTCGTGACCACCCTGACCAAGAAGATGGCCGAGGACCTCACCGACTACCTCCTCGAGCACGCCATCCGGGTCCGCTACTTGCACAGCGAGGTCGACACGCTCCGCCGGGTGGAGCTGCTGCGGGAGCTGCGGACGGGGGATTTCGACGTGCTCGTGGGCATCAACCTGCTGCGGGAGGGCCTCGACCTGCCCGAGGTGTCGCTGGTGTCGATCCTCGACGCCGACAAAGAGGGGTTTCTCCGCAGCGGCACCTCCCTGATCCAGACGATCGGCCGGGCGGCACGCAACGTTTCCGGCCAGGTGCACATGTACGCGGACACGATCACGCCGTCGATGGCCACCGCGATCGATGAGACCAACCGGCGGCGCGAGAAGCAGGTCTCCTACAACCGCGAGCGGGGCCTCGACCCCACGCCGCTGCGTAAGCGGATCGCCGACATCACCGACATGCTGGCCCGCGAGGACGCCGACACCGACCAGCTGCTAGGGGGGTCGGGGCGCCAGCAGTCCCGTGGCAAGGCGCCGGTGCCCGGTCTGTCCAGCCGCTCCGAGGTCGGGCGCCACGCCCCCGAGCTGGCCGGGCTGCCGGCGGCAGACCTCGCCGACCTCATCCAGCAGCTCACCGACCAGATGCACTCGGCCGCCGCCGAGCTTCAGTTCGAGCTGGCGGCTCGGCTGCGCGACGAGCTGGCCGAGCTCAAGCGCGAGCTCCGGGGGATGCGAGAGGCAGGCGTCGCGGGGTAGGGGTCCGCGCACGTGGGTAAGCACCTGCCGGTCCCACGTGAGAGGATGTCCGGTGGCGCGAGGGGAGTACTCCCACGCGACAGCGTCGTCATCACGGCAGCGGCTCGGCAGGGTCGTCGCCCGGCGCTGTCGGCCCCGTCGAGGGGGCGGAGGAGACCTCCGTCTGACCTCTCACGCCCGCACCACCCCCGGGAGCCGCCCGTGAACGTGCCCTTCTGGGTCTGGATCGCCACCGTCGTCGCGATCCTCGCGCTCTTCGTCTTCGACTTCTATGCGCACGTCCGGACTCCGCACGCGCCGTCGATCAAGGAGTCGGCGTGGTGGTCGACCTTCTACATCGTCCTGGCGCTGGTCTTCGGGGTGGGGGTCCTTCTCGTGTCGGGTACCCGGTACGGCGCGGAGTACTTCGCCGGCTACGTGACCGAGAAGAGCCTCTCGGTGGACAACCTCTTCGTCTTCGTGATCATCATGTCGAAGTTCGCCGTCCCTCGGGAGTACCAGCAGAAGGTCCTCCTGATCGGGATCGCGATCGCCCTGCTCATGCGAGGCATCTTCATCGCCCTGGGTGCGGCAGCCATCGCCAACTTCAGCTGGGTGTTCTACATCTTCGGCGCGTTCCTCATCTACACGGCCTGGAAGCTCGCGCGTGAGAAGCACGACCAGGACGAGGAGTTCAAGGAGAACGCGGTCCTCCGCTTCGTGGAGCGCGTCCTGCCCACGACGACGGACTACCACGGCGACCGCCTGACGGTCCGCATCGACGGCAAGCGCCTGGTCACCCCGATGCTGGTCGTGATGATCGCCATCGGGACGACCGACCTGCTCTTCGCCCTGGACTCCATCCCCGCGATCTTCGGCCTGACGAACGAGCCGTACATCGTCTTCACGGCCAACGCGTTCGCGCTGCTGGGGCTGCGCCAGCTCTACTTCCTCATCGGTGGGCTCCTCGAGCGTCTCGTCTACCTCAGCCTCGGCCTGTCGGTGATCTTGGGATTCATCGGGGTCAAGCTCGTCCTCGAGGCGCTCCACAGCAACGAGCTGCCCTTCATCAACGGTGGCGAGCACGTGGAGTGGGCCCCGGAAGTCCCGATCTGGCTCTCCCTGACGGTCATCATCGGCACCCTCACCGTCACAACCGTCGCCAGCCTGGCGAAGACCCGCCTGGACAGGAACGCGCTCCGGAAGGTGCCGGATGTCGCGGAGGTGGAGGAGGGGGTGCCACCGGTTCCGGAGGACAGCCCACACGACTGACGTCGGTGGGTCGACTCACCAGCCTCGTGCGCGCCAGTCTGCGAGACGGGGACGCTCGCGCCCGAGAGTGGTGTCGTCGCCGTGCCCGGGGTACACCCAGGTCTCGTCGGACAAGCGTTCGAAGAGCTTACGCTTCACGTCGCTGAACAACGAGGTGAAGTCTTCCGGACTGGTCGTCCGGCCCACTCCGCCCGGGAACAGCGAGTCCCCGGTCCACACGTGCGGCTGACCGGTGGGATCGTCATAGAGCAGCGCGATGCTGCCGGGGGTGTGACCGACCAGGTGCACGACCTCGAGGTCGACCCGACCGAAACGCACGCGGTCCCCGTCCCGGACCGCCTCGTCGGTCGGCACCTGGATCGCCGCGGCGTCGTCGGCGTGGGCGACCGTGCGGGCACCGGTGGCCGCCACGACCGCCGCGAGCGCCTGCCAGTGGTCCCCGTGCCGATGGGTGGTGACGACTCGCACGAGCGGTCCCTCTCCGCAGACGGCGAGGATCCGCTGGGGGTCGTCGGCGGCGTCGATGAGGAGCTCCTCGCCGGTGGCCCGGCAGCGGAGCACGTAGGCATTGTTGTCCATCGGCCCCACGGAGACCTTGCTGACGATCAGGTGTGTCAGTTCGCGGACTGCGGCGGGCCCTCCGGGGACGACCTTCCCCTGGTACGTGGTCACCGACTCCTCCTGGTGCTCGTCAGGCCCACGCGGGCAGCGAAGGCGGGGTTTCGGGCGGGTCGACGGTCAGGTCCTCGCCAAGGGACCGTCCGGTCAGCCAGGCCAGGAGCGGCGCCCGCGGACCGCTGACGGTCGGCCCGCCCGACGGCCCGAGCTGCTCCGGCTCCGAGCCGGTCACCGCGACGCGGACGGACGGCACGTCGTCCCGCCGCCGGAACATGCGCAGCGTCTGCGCCAGGGCCCGGTCGACGAAGCCCTCCGGCCAGTCGGCGGGGGAGTAGCCGAAGGAGAGGTCGACGTGATGGATCTCGACCTCCTTGAGCCGCTGCCAGCCGATCCGGGAGGCGCGGATCTCCGCTCCGCCGCCCCCGGGCCCCAGCCGGACCCTGCGCCGCCACATGTCGCCCGACAGGCCGCCGAAGGCCGAGGCGAACCGCTCGGACGAGGCGGCGAGGTCCTCCAGCAGCGACGTACGAGGCTGACGAGCGGCTGTCTCGATGCCTGCGGCCCGTGATTGCGCGCTCTCGTACATCGGGTTGGGCACGCCGGTGCGGGCCCACTCGCACAGCCGTGTGAGGCCGTCGGCGTTGCGGGCGAGGTGGCCGAGCACGTGGGCTCGGCTCCAGCCCGGACAGCCGCTGGGCTGGGCCAGGGCCGCTTCGTCGACCCGGTGCGCTGTAGCCAGGAGCCGGGCTGTGGCGTCCCACACGGCGTCGAGCCCCCCGACCGGGTCGGTCCGCGGGTCGTCATCAGGGCGGTCGGAGGCCTCCACCTCGGCGACCCTAGCGGCCGTGCTGCAGGCTGGGCAGGTGACCGTCTCCCGACTGATCGTGCTGGGTGCCACCGGCGACCTCACCCGCCGCTATCTGCTGCCGGGCCTGGCCCGGCTCGCCGCGACCGGCCGGCTCCCGGATGGCCTTGACGTCGTCGCCTCTGCGGTCGAGGACCTGGACAACGACGCCTACCGCCACCTCGCCCAGGAGGCCCTCGACGCGTCCGAGGCCGACCCGGTGGCCGCGAGGGTCCTGTTGAGTGCCCTCTCGTACGTGCCGGCGGACGTGACGAGGCGTGACGACCTGCAGGAGGTCCTGGGTCAGGGGGACAGTCCCGTCGCCGTCTACCTGGCCCTGCCGCACGCCCTCGCTGCGACCGTGTGCGGACACCTCGCTGCGATCGGGCTCCCCGAGGGGTCCCACCTCGTCATCGAGAAGCCGTTCGGCGACAGCCTGGAGTCCGCCCGGCAGCTGAACCGAGCGGCCAGGGCGGTCGTGCCCGAGCGGGACGTCTTCCGGGTCGACCACTTCCTGGCCAAGAGCACCGTGCTGAACGTCCTGGGGCTGCGCTTCGCCAACCGGGTCTTCGAGCCGGTGTGGAGCAACCGCGACGTCGAAGCGGTGGACATCGTCTTCGACGAGACGCTCGGTCTCGAGGGGCGCGCCGGCTACTACGACCGGGCCGGGGCGCTCCGCGACATGGTGCAGAACCACCTGCTGCAGGTGCTGTGTCTGGTCGCCATGGAGCCCCCGCCGACCCTGGGGGAGACCGACCTGCGCGACCGCAAGGCCGACGTCATGCGCTCGGTGCGCCCGCCGGCGCCGGAGGAGATGGGGCGACTCACCCGGCGGGCCAGGTGGAGCCCGGGCGAGCTGGACGGCGCCCCCGTCGACGCCTACGCGGAGCACGACGGCGTCGACCCTGGGCGGGGTACGGAGACCTACGCCGAGGTCACCTTCTTCATCGACTCCTGGCGCTGGTCGGGCGTCCCCTTCCGGCTGCGCTCCGGCAAGGCGCTCTCTAACCAGCGGCGGGAGGCCGTCATCCAATTCCGGCCGGTGCCACACCTCCCGACCGGCCTGCGGGGCACGCCTGCCCCCAGCCGGCTGCGTCTGGGCTTCGGCCCCGACACGCTGCACCTGGAGATCGAGGTCAACGGCCCGGGCGACCCGTTCGAGCTTGAGCGCGCGGTGCTCCAGCAGGAGCTCGCCCCAGGGGACCTCCCGGCGTACGCGCAGGTGCTGGAAGCCGTGCTCGAGGGCGACCCGCTGCTCTCGGTCCGCGGCGACGAGGCGGAGGAGGGCTGGCGGGTGGTCGAGCCGGTCCTTCAGGTGTGGGAGAGCGGCGAGGTGCCGCTGGAGGAGTACCCCGCCGGCTCGTCGGGGCCCCAGCCGCGACCCGGGGACCGCCCCTGGTGACGGGGGCCGCACGGGCTCGGGACGCACCTGTCGGACCTCGTCCTTACCATGGCGGGTGGCCCGCGCCGCCCGGACCGGCTCGCCGCCGGAGCCGGTCGGGCCATCAGCAGAGATCAGCTCCCGAAGGGACCACGTGGCCGACCAGATCGACCTCGCGCAGGACCGGCTCGCCGACCGCCTCGTGGTCCGCGGGGCCCGCGAGCACAACCTCAAGGACGTCTCGCTCGACCTGCCACGCGACGCACTCATCGTCTTCACCGGCCTCTCCGGCTCCGGTAAGTCGAGCCTGGCCTTCGACACCATCTTCGCCGAGGGCCAGCGGCGCTACGTGGAGTCGCTGTCTGCCTACGCGCGGCAGTTCCTCGGCCAGATGGACAAGCCCGACGTCGACTTCATCGAGGGTCTCTCCCCGGCGGTCTCGATCGACCAGAAGTCCACGTCCCGCAACCCCCGCTCGACGGTCGGGACGATCACCGAGGTCTACGACTACCTCCGGCTCCTGTACGCGCGGGCGGGCCGACCCCACTGTCCGGTGTGCGGCCGGCCGATCGGCCGTCAGACCCCGCAGTCGATCGTCGACCGGGTGCTGGAGCTGCCCGAGGGCTCCAGGTTCCAGCTCCTCGCGCCGGTCGTCCGCGGCCGCAAGGGGGAGTACTCCGACCTCTTCCGCACCCTCCAGTCCCAGGGCTACTCCCGGGCCCGGGTCGACGGGGTCGTCCACCAGCTGTCCGAGCCGCCGAAGCTCAAGAAGGCGGAGAAGCACACCGTCGAGGTCGTCGTCGACCGGCTGACGGTCAAGGCGTCCGCCCAGCGACGGCTCACCGACTCCGTGGAGACCGCACTGCGGCTCTCGGGTGGGCTGGTGACCCTCGACCTGGTGGACCTGCCCGACGACGACCCGGCCCGCGAACGGTCCTACTCCGAGCACCTCTACTGCCCGGTCGACGACCTCTCGTTCGAGGAGCTCGAGCCGCGGTCCTTCTCCTTCAACAGCCCGTACGGCGCCTGCCCCGACTGCACCGGGCTCGGCACCAGGATGGAGGTCGACGAGGAGCTGGTGGTCCCCGACCCGTCGCGCAGCCTCGACGACGGCGCCCTCACCCCCTGGACGGGTGGGCAGACCTCGGACTACTTCGGCCGGCTGGTCACCGCGCTGGCCGAGACTCTTGGCTTCCGCACCGACGTGGCGTTCGAGCGGCTGCCGGTCAAGGCCCGCAAGGCGCTGCTGCACGGCCACCCGACCCAGATCCACGTCCGCTACCGCAACCGCTACGGCCGGGAGCGGTCCTACTACACCTCGTACGAGGGAGTGCTCCCGTACGTCCGACGCCGGCACGCCGAGGCGGAGTCCGACACGAGCCGGGAGCGCTTCGAGGGCTTCATGCGCGAGGTCCCATGCCATACCTGCCGGGGGGCACGTCTCAAGCCTGTGAGCCTGGCGGTCACAGCGGGTGGACGGTCCATCGCCGACGTCGCGGCACTCCCCATCGGCGAGTGCGCGCTGTTCCTCCGCGACCTCGAGTTGAGCGACCGTGAACGCCAGATCGCGGCCCGGGTGCTCAAGGAGGTCAACGAGCGTCTCCGCTTCCTCGTCGACGTCGGGCTCGACTACCTCACGCTCGACCGGGCCGCCGGCACTCTGGCGGGGGGTGAGGCCCAGCGGATCCGGCTCGCCACCCAGATCGGCTCCGGGCTCGTAGGTGTCCTTTACGTGCTGGACGAGCCCTCCATCGGGCTGCACCAGCGCGACAACCGCCGGCTGATCGAGACCCTGGTCCGGCTCCGCGACCTCGGCAACACGCTGATCGTCGTCGAGCACGACGAGGAGACGATCCGGACGGCCGACTGGGTCGTCGACATCGGGCCCGGCGCGGGTGAGCACGGCGGGCAGATCGTGGTGTCCGGCCCGCTTCAGGACCTGCTCGACCACCGCTCCTCGATCACCGGTGCCTACCTCACCGGACGCCGCAGCATCGAGCTACCGCTGGTGCGCAGGGTGCCGGCGCGCGGTCGGGAGGTGACGGTTGTCGGCGCCCGTGAGCACAACCTCCGCGACGTCACGGTCTCGTTCCCGCTGGGGCTCTTCATCGCCGTGACCGGGGTGAGCGGGTCGGGCAAGTCCACGCTGGTCAACGACATCCTCTACGCCGCGCTGGCCAAGGACCTCTACGGCTCGCGGACGGTGCCCGGCCGTCACCGGCGGATCCAGGGCTCAGAGCAGGTGGACAAGGTGGTCCATGTTGACCAGTCGCCGATCGGGCGCACCCCGCGGTCCAACCCCGCGACCTACACCGGTGTCTTCGACCACATCCGCAAGCTCTTCGCTGACACGCAGGAAGCGAAGGTCCGTGGCTACCTCCCGGGACGCTTCTCGTTCAACGTCAAGGGCGGTCGCTGTGAGGCGTGCAGCGGCGACGGGACGATCAAGATCGAGATGAACTTCCTCCCCGACGTCTACGTGCCGTGCGAGGTGTGCCACGGCGCCCGCTACAACCGCGAGACGCTCGAGGTCCACTACAAGGGTCGGACGATCTCCGAGGTCCTGGAGATGCCGATCGAGGAGGCCGTGGAGTTCTTCGGCCCGGTCGAGCGCATCGCGCGCCACCTACGGACGCTGGTCGACGTGGGGCTCGGTTACGTCCGGCTCGGCCAGCCCGCGCCCACGCTCTCCGGCGGCGAGGCGCAGCGGGTCAAGCTCGCGTCGGAGCTGCAGAAGCGCTCCACCGGGCGCACCCTCTACGTTCTGGACGAGCCGACCACCGGCCTTCACTTCGAGGACATCCGCAAGCTCATCGGTGTCCTGCAGGGGCTGGTCGACAAGGGGAACACCGTCGTCGTGATCGAGCACAACCTCGACGTGATCAAGACTGCCGACTGGATCGTCGACATGGGCCCGGAGGGTGGCACCGGAGGCGGCACTGTCGTGGCGACCGGCTCGCCCGAGGATGTGGCCGAGCACGAGACGAGCCACACGGCGGCGTTCCTGCGCGACATCCTGGCCCGGACGCCCGCCGGTGCGGTGTGATGACCCGAAGGCGAGACGAACGCCGATCGCCCGTCGTCCGTTGGTGACGACGAGGACCACCACCAGTCCGGGGAGGACCGATGACCGACGTCCCCACCGACGTGACGACGCCGGCCCGACCACGAACCCTTCCGCGCCGCACCGTGCTGGTCGCCGTCGCGGCCGGTGCAGGCGGGCTGGTCGTCGCCTGCGGTTCGGCAGGCGAGAGCACCACCGGCGGCGCCGGCCAGGGAGCCGGTGCAACCACCGACGCAGGCCCCGACACGGACACCGGCGACGCGGGCGCGGACACGCAGGAGGACGCGTCGCCGCCGGACGAGGGGAGCGGCGCAGAGGTCCTCGCCGCGACTGCTGACGTCCCTGTGGGCGGCGGCGTGATCGGCGGGGGAACCGTGGTGACCCAGCCCACCGAGGGCGAGTTCCGTGGCTTCTCGAGCACCTGCACCCACCAGGGTTGCACGGTCGCCTCGGTGGCCGACGGCGTGATCAGCTGCCCCTGCCACGGCAGCAGGTTCTCGGCCGAGGACGGCTCCGTCGAGAAGGGGCCGGCCACCGCTCCGCTGCCGGAGGTGGCGGTCAGCGTCGAGGGCGGGAACGTCGTCCGCGCCTGAGCGGTTTTCCGCGGGCAGACAGGGCTCCCCCGTAGGGTGGATCCGTGCCCGACCCGTCGACCTACCGGCCCTCGCCCGGGTCGATCCCCGACGGGCCGGGCGTCTACCGGTTCACCGATCCCGCCGGGCGTGTCGTCTACGTGGGCAAGGCCAAGAGCCTGCGCAGCCGCCTGAACTCCTACTTCCAGGACCTGGCGGCCCTGCACCCGCGGACCCTGGCCATGGTCACGACCGCGTCGCGGGTCGACTGGACGGTGGTCGGCACCGAGGTCGAGTCGCTGCAGCTCGAGTACTCCTGGATCAAGGAGTTCGACCCCCGCTTCAACGTCCGCTACCGCGACGACAAGTCCTACCCCTACCTCGCCGTCACGCTGAACGAGGAGTTCCCCCGCGTCCTGGTGATGCGCGGCACCAAGAAGCCCGGCGTGCGCTACTTCGGTCCCTACGCCCATGCCTGGGCGATCCGCGAGACCCTCGACCTGCTGCTGCGCGTCTTCCCCGTCCGTACGTGCTCGGCCGGCGTCTTCCGGCGGGCCGCCCAGGTCGGGCGGCCGTGCCTGCTCGGCTACATCGGCAAGTGCTCCGCCCCGTGCGTCGGCCGGGTCGACGCGGAGGAGCACAGGGCGATCGTCGAGGACTTCGTCGCCTTCCTGGAGGGGAAGACCCAGACCTACCTCCGCCGGCTCGAGCGCGAGATGCGGGCCGCTTCGGACGCCCAGGAGTACGAGCGGGCGGCGCGGCTGCGGGACGACATCGCCGCGCTCCGGCGCGCGATGGAGAAGAACGCCGTCGTCCTCGGCGACGCCACCGACGCCGACGTGATCGCCTTGGCCGACGATCCGCTCGAGGTCGCGGTCCAGATCTTCTACGTCCGCAGCGGGCGGGTCCGTGGCCAGCGCGGCTGGGTCGCCGACAAGGTCGAGGACTCGCCCACCGGAGAGCTGGTGGAGCGCTTCGTGCTCCAGCTCTACGGAGAGGGTGGTGGCGAGACTGTGCCCCGCGAGGTCCTCGTCCCTGCGCTGCCCGACGACCCGGCCGAGGCCGGAGCGCTGCAGGACCTGCTCAGCGAGCTCCGCGGGTCCCGCGTCGACCTGCGCGTCCCCCGGCGCGGGGACAAGCGGGCGCTGCTCGACACGGTGACCCGCAACGCCGCGCAGGCCCTCGCGCTGCACAAGACCAAGCGCGCCAGCGACCTCACCACCCGCAGCCGCGCCCTCGAGGAGATCCAGCAGGCGCTCGACCTGGACAGCGCACCGCTGCGGATCGAGTGCTACGACGTCTCCAACCTGCAGGGCTCGGACGTCGTGGCCTCCATGGTGGTCTTCGAGGATGGGCTGCCCCGGCGTTCGGAGTACCGCCGGTTCGCCATCCGGGGCGTCAGCGGTCAGGACGACGTCGCCTCGATCGCCGAGGTGCTGACCAGGCGGTTCCGCCGGTTCATCGACGAGCGGTCCGAGACCGGCGAGATGGGGGACGGGGGCGCCGAGTCCACACCGGGCGGCCCGCTCGACCCGGACACCGGACGCCCCCGCACGTTCGCCTATGCTCCCGGCCTCGTCGTCGTCGACGGCGGGCCGCCCCAGGTGGCCGCGGCCGCCCAGGCACTGGAGCGACTCGGGGTCGACGACGTCCCCATCGCCGGCCTGGCCAAGCGGCTCGAGGAGGTCTGGCTGCCCGGCCGGCCCGACCCCGTGGTGCTCCCGAGGACCAGCGAGGGCCTTTACCTGCTCCAACGCGTACGGGACGAGGCGCACCGCTTCGCCGTCACGTACCACCGTCAGCGGCGCTCGAGGTCGATGGTGGACAGCGCCCTGGACGGCGTGCCCGGTCTCGGGGAGTCCCGTCGCCGGGCCCTGCTCCGCCAGTTCGGCTCCCTCAAGCGGCTGCGCGCCGCGACCGTCGAGCAGGTCGCCGAGGTGCCCGGCATCGGCCCGCGCACGGCGGCGTCGGTCGTCGAGGCGCTGGCCCGGGACCGCCCGGCACCTTCCGTGAACACCGCCACCGGCGAGGTCCTCGACGACACGACCCTGGAGGGGGCGCGGTGAGCCAGCAGTCCGCCCACGTGGGCACGACCGCCCCCGGCGAGGGCGAGGACCGGTTCCCCGAGCTCCTCCTCGTCACGGGCATGTCCGGCGCGGGCAAGTCGGCGGCCACCGCCGTCCTCGACGACCTCGGCTGGTTCGTGGTCGACAACATCCCCCCGAGCCTGCTCCTGCAGCTGGTCGAGACGCTGTCGGTCCCCGAGGGCCCGAGTCGGCTGGCGGTCGTGGCGGATGTGCGCGGGGGCGTGTTCTTCGCCGAGCTCGAGGGAGCGCTCGCACGGCTCCGCGAGCTCGGCGCGCGCCCGCACGTGCTCTTCCTCCAGGCCGGTGACGAGGCACTGGTGCGCCGCTTCGAGAGCGCCCGCCGGCCTCACCCACTGCAGGGTCGTGGTCGGGTCGTCGACGGTCTGGCCTCCGAGCGCGAGCTCCTGTCCGACCTGCGCGCCACCGCCGACCTCGTCATCGACACCAGCGTGCTCAACGTCAACGAGCTGGGGGCGCGCATCCGCACGGCGTTCGGTGGACGCCAGGCCACCCTGCGGGCGATCCTCGTCTCCTTCGGCTACAAGTACGGCATCCCCGTCGACGCCGACCTGGTCGCGGACATGCGGTTCCTGCCCAACCCGCACTGGGTGCCGGAGCTCAAGCCCCAGACCGGCCGGGACGAGGCGGTGAGCCGGTACGTGCTCTCCCAGCCCGGTGCCGAGGACTTCCTCGACCACTACGCCTCGCTGCTGGAGCTGGTCTCGGAGGGTTACCTCCGGGAGGGCAAGCACTTCGTCACGGTCGGCATCGGCTGTACGGGGGGCAAGCACCGCAGTGTCGCCATGTCCGAGGCGCTGGCCACCCGGCTGCGGGCGGCGGGGGTCGAGACGCTAGTCGTGCACCGCGACCTGGGACGGGAGTAGCGGTCGCCGTGCGCGAAGCACGCCTGTCCGGCCCCCAGGTGGTGGCGCTCGGCGGTGGCCACGGGCTGGCCGCCTCGCTCACGGCGTTGCGCCGGGTGAGCGGCCGGCTCACGGCTGTCGTGACCGTCGCCGACGACGGCGGGTCGAGCGGCCGCCTGCGTCGCGAGCTGGGGGTGCTCCCCCCGGGCGACCTGCGGATGGCCCTCGCCGCGCTGTGCGGGGACGACGACTGGGGGCGCACGTGGGCCCGCGTCCTGCAGCACCGCTTCGCGAGCCAGGGGGAGCTGCACAACCACGCCCTCGGCAACCTGCTCATCGTGGCGCTCTGGGAGCTGCTGGAGGGCCACGTGGTCGGGCTCGACTGGGTCGGCCGCCTGCTGGGGGCTCAGGGTCGCGTCCTGCCGATGTGCTGCCAACCGCTCGAGCTCGAGGGGGTCGTGGCCGACGTCGACCACCCCGAGTCGACCACTACCGTCGTGGGCCAGCACGCACTCGCCAGCGCCGACGGCCGGGTGGTCGCTGTCTCGCTCGTGCCCGCCGACCCGCCCGCGTGCCCCGAGGCCGTCGAGGCCCTCGGCGCCGCCGAGTGGGTGGTGCTCGGGCCGGGGTCGTGGTTCACCAGCGTGCTGCCGCACCTCCTGGTCCCCGAGCTCTGCCGTGCCATCGTCGCCAGCCCCGGCCGCCGCATGGTGACGCTGAACCTCACGGCGCAGCAGGGCGAGACCGAGGGCTTCGGCCCGGAGACCCACCTCGAGGTCCTCGGTGCCCACGCGCCCGACCTGGAGCTCGACGTGGTCCTCGCGGACCGCGGGACGGTGTCGGACGAGAAGTCGCTGCGCCGGGCCGCGGCCGACCTGGGTGCCGAGCTCGTGCTCGCCGACGTCGCCATGGCCGACGGCACGCCCCGTCACGACCCCAGATTGCTCGCCCGGGCGTACTCCGACGTGCTCGGCCGTGGCAGGATCGGCCCATGGCGATGACGG
>DATHUJ010000092.1:0-17718 GCA_035462375.1 Jiangellales bacterium | reverse complement strand
TCCTCCGTGGCGCCGAGACCCACTCCGGTCTCCGGGTTCGGCACGTCACCACTGCCACGCTCGGCCGCCGGACCATGCCGGAGGTCGTCGTCCCGCTCCGCGGGCGCTCGGTCGTCGCTCATCGGTCGCTCCTCGTCCTTGGCGGGCTGTCGCCCGACGCTGGCCGAGTACCCCGCCGTGCGGTGGCGAACCCCGATCGGCGCCGGAGCACCCTCAGCGCGCCGCCCTGCGCGGCTGCACGGTCACAGGACCCAGCCCAGGCAGCGGCCCAGGTACGCTCACGTGGGTGGGAGGACCGATGTCCGACACGATCCGAGTCGCCCCGCTCGCGCTTGACGACGTCGCGGGCGGGGCCGACCTCTTCGCCCGCGCCTTCGACGCCGACGGAATGGCCCGGCTGATCACACCCGACCCGGTCGAGCGCCGATCGTTCCTCCTCCACGGCGGGCGCAAGCAGATCGAGCGCGCGATGCCGTACCGCCACGTCTTCGGCGCGTACGAGGCGGATGCCCTCCGGGGCATCGCCGTGTGGCTGCCCCCGGGAGTCTCCGTCCGCTCCACCGAGGCACCCCCGCTGCGGTCCCTGCCCCGGCTGGTCCGAGTCGCCGTCACCCGCGGCCCGGCGCTCGTGCATTACCTACGGGCGCGCGGCGGACGACTGGCGGAGATGCAGGCCACCGGTGGATGGCACCTGGCCTTTCTCGCCACGCATCCTGATCATCAACGTCGGGGAATCGCCCGTCGGCTGCTCCAGCACGTGCTCGTCCGGGCCGACACCGACGGTGTACCCGCCTGGCTCGAGACGAGCGACCCCGTGAACCCGCCGATCTACGAGCGGTTCGGCTTCGTGACGGTCGGCACCGTGCCCGGCCACGGCACCCTGCCCACGTTCTGGTTCATGCAGCGCCGGCCCCGGGCCTGACGGGGAACCCGGCCGGGTGCGTCGACTCGGCGTGCAGACCGCCCGTCGAGGCTCACGAGGCGCCGCGCGGAAGGGGGACCGTCGGTCGCGATACGGAGTGGACGTTGCCGGCGGGGTCGGCGAACCAGGCGATGTCCCTGTCGGGGTTCCGGACGACACCCTTCTCGTCGAGCCCGAGCCCCTCGTAGCGGAGCAGGCGCACGCCTCGGTCGAGGAGCGTGTCCACGGCCTCGTCGATGTCGTCGACCACGAAGTTGAGGACCGTGTACGACGCCGGGACGTGGTCGGGCTTGGGATAGATCAGGATGCCGTCGGCACGGTGGAGCCACAGGATGCCGGACTCCTCCGTGTACTCGAGACCCAGCGTCCCGCCGTAGAACTTCACGGCCGCAGGGATGTCGTCGACGGAGAAGCTGGTGACCGTCCTCGAGTTCTCGAACACGACTCCTCCTCACGCACAGGCTCGTGGCGTGGCTGGGCTGGCGGCTCTCCGCAGAGCCTGATGACCTGGACTGAAGGCGTTCTCGACGCTACAGAGACCGGTGGCGTCCGTCATCGGCAGAACCACGGACTGCACGCCTCACGCCTCGGTGGTCCTGCGGAGTCTCACACGAGGCCGTGGCGATGGGCGAAGGCGGTCGCGGCCGTCCGGGTGCTGACGCCCAGCTTGGTCAGGATGCTGCTGACATGGGTGTCCACGGTCCGGGGGGTCACGTGGAGGTGCTCCGCGATGGTGCGGTTCGTCAGACCTGTGGCGAGGAGCCTCAACACCTCCGCCTCGCGGGGCGTGAGCCCGGACGTGGCCGGGTGCCCGGTCCGATCGAGCATGGTCCTCGTCCGGTCCAGGTCCGGCCGGGCCCCAAGCCGGGCGAGCACCTCACTGGCCACTTCGAGCTCGAGCGTGGCGCTGGCCTCGTCGCCGAGCATCCGGCTGGCGGCTGCGACCAGCAGGCGCGCCTGCGCCTCCTCGTGGGGCAGTCCGAGGTGGCGCCACACGCGGCAGGCAGCCCGCGCGGCAGTCAGCGCCGCCGACGGGGCCCCGTCGGCGATCAGCACCGTGGCTCGGGCCTGCCGAGCGGTGGCCTCCAAGGCGGCGGTGCCGTGGTCGCCCGCGATCTGCTCGAGCTCCCGAGCCACCTCCGCCGCGGCCGGACGATCGCCGGCAGCCAGCAGGGCCTCGACCAGGGCGGGGAGGAGCCTGGCCCGGTCGAGGCGTCCCCAGGCCTCTCCGAGCGCGCGCTCCAGCCACGCACGCGCACTCGCGGCGTCGCCTTCGGCCAGTCGTAGCCGGGCAGGCCCCGGCCGTGGACCCAGGAGCTCTCCGGTCTGTCGATAGGCGGCGGCAGCACCCACGAAATCACCCCGCAGGCGCAGGACGTCGCCTCGCTCGTACCTCGCCGCTGCAGCAGCTGCCGGGTCGATCTCGGCGAGGGGGGGCGCACAGGCCCGTCCCGCCAGGTCGATCGCCTCGGTCCAGCGGCCGCGACGCCGCGCCGAGGCCGCCTGGTGCGCCAGGGACCGGCCCCGGAAGGCCACGATCCCGTCCTGCCGCTCGCACCAGCGGGCCAGCGCCAGGGTCCACTCGTGGGACCGGCCGATCTCGAGGACCTCGTCACCGGCGTCGACCACGGACGTGAGGACGAGCCCCGCCACAGGCGGAGAGACGCCGCCGTCGAGGCCCGCCGTGACCGCCTCGTCCAACAGCGCCAGACCACGAGGTACCCGACAGGAGCGCACCATGGCGCGTCCCTGGACGGCGAGCGCCAGCGCGAGCAGGTCACGGTCCCCGGATCGGCGGCCGTGGTCCACCGCGTCCTCCGCCGTCAGCGCTGCAGCCACCGGATCAGCGTGGATGGCCAGCTGCTCGTACGCGAGAGGGATCAGCACGTACCCGCGCTCGGGACCGTCCTCCTCACGGGCGACGAGCGCCTCTGCCTGGGCCGCCCAAGCCGAGCAGCCGCTCAGCGAGACCGGGAGGCACCCGGCCGCCTGGGCGACCTCACCGAGGTCCAGCTGCTCCAATCCGATGCGCGCGGCACAGCGCGCCGCCCGACTGAGGTCACCACTGTGGAGGTGCAGCTGATACGCGCGCACCCTGGCCTGGCGGCACTCGGCCCGTCGCCCGAGCAGGAAGGCGGAGGTGGCCAGGAGCTCTAGGTCCTCCGCCGCCAGCGCGTGCCGGCGGTCGAGTTCGGTCAACCGCTGGTAGGCCTCCGGCCAGCGACGGTCGGAGGCGGCCCGGTGTGCCTCGTCGAGGTGGCCTCTCCCACTGACGGCAGTCCGGACACCCGCGGCACGACGCGCGCCCGGGCGGGCTGGCATGACCGAAGCGTACCCGCGGCCGGAGCGGCGGTATCACGACGCCCGCCCGACGCTCTTCACGTACGAGAGTCGGGGCGCCTCTCGGTAGGCCCCGACGTCGAGTGCGTGAGGAGTGGCCCATGTCCTCCGACACGGTCGGCCTGCTGGCGGCGAGCGTCTTCCTGCTCATCGCCGTGGTGGGTGGAGGCTTCACCGTCAAGGAGCTGTCCGTGCCGACGGTGCCCACCTGGGCGCGGTTCGTGGCGGGAGTGCTCGGCGTCCTCTTCGCGGTGCCCTTCGCCCTGGACCTCGTCGGCTCGGATGACGCAGGGGTGGTGGCGGCGGGGACCACCGGTGGCAGCGACCAGGTGATCGCCCCCTCGGCGGGGGGAGACGTGCGGATCCACCATGACACCCGGGCCGACACGAGCCGGGAGTCGATCAGGCTCGTCGAGGTGGAGGCCACCGCTCCCAGGATGGGTCCCCACGTGATGGACAACCTGACCGTGACCTTCACCATCGAGAACGCCGGGGATGCGCCGATCGATCTCGAGAGCACCTACGTCGCCGCGCGTGCGCCCGGCGATCGGTGGAGCGACTTCGGGGAGGGCAACTTCGGAGCCGTGCTCCAGCCGGGGGAACGGCTCACGGTGAGCAGCGTCAAGACCGTCGATGCCTCCGGGATCTGGACCTTCTGGCCCTGTTACGAGGTCAGCGGCAACTCCTGCCCGCCCGAGTGGAGGGCCTTCCCGGTCCCTGTCGCGCCCTGATCGCAGGTCATGCCGGCACGGCCCCCGCGCCCCGGGTACGACCTCGAGCGCCGATCGTTCCTCCTCCGCCGCGCGCGAGCAGGTCGAGCGCGCGATGCCTCTCGGCATGTCCTGGTGTGGTGGACGGCGCCGCCGTCACCCCGTGGCGGACAGCGCCGTCGACCGCCGTCAGAACACCCGATAGGCGACCTCGGCCGGCGCCATGAGCAGCTCCTTGAGCTCGTCGTCGACCTTGAGCAGCGAGATGTGGGCACCGGCCATCTCGAGTGACGTGCAGTATTCGCCGACGTAGCTGCGGAAGACCGAGATGCCCTTCTCCGCGAGCTTCTTGTGCGCGACGCCGTACAGCAGGTAGAGCTCGCTGATCGGAGTGCCGCCCAGGCCGTTCACCATGAGCGCGACCTCGTCGCCCGACTGGAACGGGAGGTCCGGCACGATCGCGTCGAGCAGGATGTCGACGATCTCGTTCGCGGGCACGAGCTTGGCCCGCTCCCGGCCCGGCTCACCGTGGATGCCGATGCCGATCTCCATCTCGTCGTCGCCGATCTCGAAGAGCGGTGTACCGCGGACCGGCGGCGTGCACGAGCTGAGCGCGATGCCCATGGTGCGGACGTTGGCGATGACCTTCTCCCCCACCGCGACGCACTCCTCGAGGGTGCCGCCCCCGTCGGCCTTCGCGGCCGCCGCCTTGATGACGAAGAAGTTGCCGGCCACGCCGCGGCGGCCGACGGTCCAGGTCGAGTCCTTCACGGCGACGTCGTCGTCGACCAGCAGGTAGCCGATCTTCTGACCCTCGGCCTCGCACAGCTCCTTGGCCATCTCCCAGGCCGTACGGTCGCCGGTGTAGTTGTTGACGATGAACAGCACGCCGGCGGGCGTGTCCATCAGCTTCGAGGTCTCGGTCACGAAATCCACCGGCGGGCCGGCGAAGACGTCCCCCGGACAGGCGGCGTCGAGCATGCCCGGACCGACGATCATGGTGTGGGCCGGCTCGTGCCCGGAGCCCGAGCCCTGGATGATCGACACCCGATCGGACTTCGGCATGTCCGCTCGGTAGATCAGGTTGTACTTCGGCTCGTACTTGAGCGCCCCGCCGCTGGCGAGGGCGATCCCCTCGAGGAACTCGGGGACGAACTGCTGCGGGTCGTTGACGAACTTCTTCACGCTCTGCCTCCTGTCAGGTGCTGTACTTGTCGCGCCATGCGGCGCTGATGGCCTGGAGGATCACGCCGACGGCGGTGGCGCCCGCATCGACTGAGTCTCGACTGCGCTCGCCGGTGTACGCGGCACGGCCGCGCATCGCGAGCATGCCCTTGGTGTCCTCGGCCGCCTTGACGGCCACGTCGGCGGCCTCCTGGACCGCGGCTACGCCGTGGTCGTCCACCGGCTGGCTGAGGCCCTGCTCGAGGCTGTCGATCGCGGGAACGAGCGCGTCGAGCAGCGTCTTGTCGCCCAGTGCCGACTGACCCCGCTGCATGATCCCCTCGACCGACGCGCGGAGCATCGCGATGACGTCCTCGCTCGACAGCTCGGTCTTGTCCCCGGCAGTCACGCCCGCCCGGAGGAAGGCGGTCCCCCAGATGGGCCCGCTGACGCCCCCGACCTTGCCGGAGATGACGAGCCCGATCTTCTTCAGGACGGAGCCGACGCTCGAGTGGTCGAACGTGTCGTATTCCGCGGCCACGACCTCGAAGCCGTTGCGAAGCGAGAAGCCGAAGTCGCCGTCACCGACGACGGAGTCGAGATCTGCGAAGTAGTGGGCGTTGTCGACGATCGTGGTGGCCATCGTCTTCACGACGAGGTCCAGGTCGTCGAGGGCAGGTCGTGCCATTCGAACTCCTTCCGCTCAGGACACGAGACAGCGCTGTAGGTCGGCCAAGGTCACGTAGTCGCCCGGGGTGGCGGCGCTGCGATTGGCGATCACGCGGATCGGCTCGCCGCCGGGGTCGCCGAGGGAGGAGACGACCAGCACGGCTTCGTCGTTGGCCTCCTCCTCCGTGTAGCCGTTGACCGTCATGACACAGCGAAGGCCCGCCCCTGCGGCGGAGAGGATGCCGTTCCGCGAGTCCTCGACGACGAGGACCTCCCGAGCGGCGACGCCCAGTCGCTCCAGGGCGAGCAGGTAGATGTCGGGCGCGGGCTTCTTCCTGGGCACCACGTCCCCGGCCAGCAGGGCGTCGAAGCGGGCGGCGCGCTCGGGGCCGACCGCCTGCTCGAGGATGGCGCGGACCGACGGCTCCGCCGACGTCGACGCCACGGCCAGCCTCCAGCCGGCATCCTGGGCCTCGGTGATGATGCGGCGGACGCCCGGCCGGGTCGGCAGCCTGCCCTCGGCCACCATCTCGGTGTAGATGGCCGTCTTGCGCTTGTGCCAGTCGGCCAGCAGGCTCGCCTGGCCGTCCGGGTCGGTCGGGAGCCCGTGGGCGGCGCAGAAGTCCGGCGTGAGAAGGCTCCGCATGCGTTCCTTGCCGCCGGCGATCTGGAGCCTGTGCCCGTACTCCTCCTCGTCCCACTCCACCGGCAGCCCGAACTCGCGGAACGTCCGGTTGAAGGCCACCCGGTGTCCGTCGCGCTCGGTGTCGGCCAGGACGCCGTCGCAGTCGAGGACGAGGGCGCTCATCCGGCCTTTCCCTCGCTCCCGAACATCCGGATGTGCTCCTCGGTCATCTCCTTGACCGCGGCGCGCTGGACCGTGAAGAGCGACGGCGGGTCGTACTTGCCGGGGTTCTCGGTCATGTAGTCGTACCCGGACTGCATGAACCGGATCTTCAGGGCGGTCGAGATGTTGACCTTCGCGCAGCCGCGGCCGATGAGATCACTGAACTGCTCTGCGGTCATCCCCGTACCGCCGTGCAGGGCGACCGGGATGCCGGTGGCCTCGACGATGTCGGTGACGCGCTGGCTGTCGAGCGTCGGGGACGCGCGGTACATCCCGTGGGCGTTGCCGATGGCGGGGGCGAACACGTCCACGCCGGTCGAGCGGATGAAGTCGACGGCGGTCTCGAGCGACTGCGCCTCGACGGCCTCGTCGTCGGCCATCTCCTCGACCCGCTTGAAGCCCTCGATCTCGCCCTCGACGAGGGCGCCGTAAGGCTTGGCCTCGGCGACGACCTCGACGCACTGGCGCCGGTTCTCCTCGATGCTGAGCGCCGAGCCGTCGAAGAGGACGGAGTTCCAGCCGTGCTCGAGGCACAGCGTGATCACCTCCCGCTCCGGGCAGTGATCCAGGTGCAGGGCGACCGGGACGCGGATGTGGTCGGTCATGGCCCGCCACATGGCCATCAGGACGTCGGCGCCGATCGACTTCACGGTCTTCACCGAGGTCTGGACGATGACCGGCGCGCGAAGGTCCCCCGCCGCGGCCAGGACCGCCTCCATGGTGAGGTCGTTGACGACGTTGATCGCCGCGACCCCGTACCGCTGCTCGAAGGCGCGGTCGATGATCTCCTTGGTAGGGACGACAGGCACACTACCCACCTCCTCCAGGCGCGAGGGCGAGGACCTCGCGCGCGTTGGCTTCGTCCACGATCAGGACGTCGATGACGCCGGCCCGCAGTGCGCCGAGGATGGCTCGCGGCTTCTCGGCCCCCGAGGCCACGGCGACGACCGTGTCAATCCGGCGGAGGTCGTCGATCGAGAGCCCGACCAGCCGGCTGTCGTGAGGGGCGGGGATGACCCGCCCGTCGACGTCGACGTAGTTCCCGATGACGTCCCCCACCGCTCCCTGTGCGCGCAGCTCGGCGATCTCCCCGATCGACAGGCTTCCGCTGCGGACCATCGTGCACTCGTCGTCGGTGCCGCCGATGCCGACCAGCGCCAGGTCGGCGCCGGCCGCCGCCGCGAGCGCGTGGGCGACGGCTTCCTGGCGCAGCAGCCGGTCGCGGACCTCGACGCTCTCGACGTACGCGGGGGCGAAGAGGCTCTCTGCCCGTCCACCGCAACGCTCCGCCAGGGCCCGGCAGATCTCGTTCGGGTTGGTCGGTGCATCCACGCGGGGCGAGCCACCCATGGCGCTCGCGAAGACGCAGTCGATCACCGTCGCCGGCCGGAAGAAGCGCGGCACCGCGCCGATGTCGCGACCGTGGCTGACGGCCACCACCGACCCGTCGCGGAGGCGGCGCTCCAGGTAACGGGCGGCACTGCGCGCCACCCCCGCGCGCTGCGTCTCGGCGTCGGACCGGTGCGAGCTGACGACCGCATCGGTGAGTGCGAACGTCCGCAGGAGGTCTCCCTCCAGGTGCAGCGCGATCCCGACCGGAGGCTCGACGTGGATCTCCACCACCCCGGTGGAACGCGCCCGCTCGAGCAGGCGCTGGACCTTGGGGCGCGAGAGTCCCGACTCCCGTGCGATCTCGTCCTGTGTCCGGCCGTCCAGGTACCAGCGGTGTGCGATCCGCGCGAGCAGCTCGTGCTCGTCCCAGGTCAGCTGGTCGGGCACGGGCCGCCCCTCACTCGCCTGGACGCTGGGCATCTGCTCAGCGATGCGCAGTTGCCCAACCGTACGAGCCTGCCGTCGCGGCGTCCAGCCTCGGGTCGGTCGACGTTGACCGGGCAGCGGCTGCGTCGTAGACCCGGGTCGTTCGTTCACCGACGGCTGGAGCCGCAGATGGATCCGGTCTCGCTCATCGTCACGGCCCTGGTCGCCGACGCGGCGGCGCCGTCAAGGAGACGGCGGGAAGCGCCGTCCGCGACGCCTACGTCGCGTTGAAGGGCCTGCTCAGGCGAAAGCTGTCGGACCGGGCGGACACCAGCACGATCGTCGACGAGTCGGCGGAGGTCTCCGAGGCGCAGAAGGCGACGCTCGAGCAGGAGCTGAGAACTGCGGGCGCCGCGGACGACGCCGAGCTGATCAGCGCGGCGCGACAGATTCTCGCGCTCGCCGATCCCGCCGGTGGTCACGGGCGGGCAAATACCAGGGGACTGTGAGCGGTGGCCAGGGGGTCGTGGTCGGTGACGACGCCAGGGTCACCATGAACTTCGGCGACATTTGACGGGCGTCGCAGGGACCGGAGCGACCGCGGGCCACCGTCGAAGCGCTCAAGCGCGGGGCCGCCTTCGGGTGCACCTGGACGCCTTCACATCGAGGACGATGCCTTCCTCGCCCCCGACTTCGACGCCGTGGTGCGTGAGCGGCTCGCGGAGGCGGCGACACACGACCACTGCGCCGTCAACTTCTACAGCGACAACCGACGCGTCCTCCGGGCCATGGCCGAAGGAAGGTCGTCGTGCCCCTCTCCCGGCCCGCTACCTCTGGGCGACGGTGTGCATCGCCGTACGGACACGGGACATCCCCGCCATCACCGATCTCCCCCCCACGTGGTACGACGCGCACCCCGAGCACTGGCACGCCTCGGACCTGCTCCTCCGGAGCTTCTACGCCGGGACGGGGCGAACGGTCCTCCTCGCAGTCCCGTCTCCCGTGCAGCACCGTCCCGGGACGACTCGTCGCCACACCGCGCGCCGGCGGCGGTACTCCCGGTCGTTCGCCGCCGTCTACGGCCCGTGCCCGGGCTGAGACCCTGCTGGGTTCCAGCGCGTGCGTCCGGAACGGGCAGGACTGGCGAGTCGCAGCCTCGAACGCGGCCGCGGCTGCCGACCACGCCCGGATGCGTCCGCCGGAGGGCCTGGGCACCCGGGCCCATCGTCGCCGGGATCACCGTCGTGGTGCTCCTCGTCGTGCTGGCGTGGGCGCTGTAACCCCCCGGAGTAGCTGGCCCCCGCGCGAGTATGGTTCGGATCATGGTCGAGCCGGATCCAGCGAAGACCTCGGCACGGACGCCGCCCGACGCCTTCTCGCGGTTGATGGACGGGTACTTCCGCGACCCGAGCACCGGGCGGGTCGTCCTCGTCGAGAAGCCGAACGGCAAGATCCGGCTCGTCGGGGTGCTGGTCGGCGCGCCTCGCCTGCTGCGGGCTGTGCACATGGTGGAGACTGGCGACCCCGTCGAGGTGTTCTTGGAACGCGCCGCCATGGCGATGCTCATCTGGTGGAGCATCGGCGAGCTACGGCACGGCAGCACCAAGTACCTCAAGACGATCGGCGGCGTGACCCTTGCCGGAGCTGTGCTGCGGACCATCGACGCCGAGCGTTCCCGGGCCACGTGACGTGCTTGATCGCGGCAGGCCGGCCATGAGACCCTTCTGACCCTCCCGACGGCCTCGCGGGCCTGATCCCCGGCCGACGCTATCCCAGGGCGAGCCAGTGACCGGCGTCTCCGCAGGTCACGACCAGGAAGAGGCTCGGAGGTCAGTCCAGGTAGTCGCGCAGCACCTGCGACCGCGACGGGTGCCGCAGCTTCGACATCGTCTTGGACTCGATCTGCCGGATCCGCTCCCGGGTGACGCCGTAGACCTTGCCGATCTCGTCCAGCGTCTTGGGCTGGCCGTCGGTGAGCCCGAAGCGCATCGAGACGACGCCCGCCTCCCGCTCGGAGAGGGTGTCGAGGACCGAGTGCAGCTGCTCCTGCAGGAGGGTGAACGACACGGCGTCGGCCGGGACGATGGCCTCGGAGTCCTCGATGAGGTCGCCGAACTCGGAGTCGCCGTCCTCGCCCAGGGGGGTGTGCAGGGAGATCGGCTCCCGGCCGTACTTCTGCACCTCGACGACCTTCTCGGGTGTCATGTCCAGCTCTCGGGCCAGCTCCTCCGGGGTGGGCTCCCGGCCGAGGTCCTGCAGCATCTGCCGCTGGACCCGGGCGAGCTTGTTGATCACCTCGACCATGTGCACGGGGATGCGGATGGTCCGGGCCTGGTCGGCCATCGCGCGGGTGATCGCCTGCCGGATCCACCACGTCGCGTACGTGGAGAACTTGTAGCCCTTGGTGTAGTCGAACTTCTCGACCGCACGGATGAGTCCCAGGTTGCCCTCCTGGATGAGGTCCAGGAAGAGCATGCCGCGGCCGGTGTAGCGCTTGGCCAGCGACACCACCAGGCGCAGGTTGGCCTCGAGCAGGTGGTTCTTGGCGCGGCGCCCGTCCTCCGCGATCCAGGCGAGCTCGGCCCGCAGCTTGGGGCCCAGCCCGCCGTCGCGAGCGAGCTTCTCCTCGGCGAAGAGGCCCGCCTCGATCCGCTTCGCGAGCTCGACCTCCTGCTCGGCGTTGAGCAGCGGGACCTTGCCGATCTGCTTGAGGTAGTCCTTGACCGGGTCGGCGGTGGCACCGGCGACGACGACCTGCTGCTCGGGCTCGTCGGTGTCGTCGGCCTCGGAGAGGACGAATCCCTCCTCGGTGCTCCCGGGCACGGCCGCCGCCTCCGCGTCGATCGCCGCGAGGGCCGGGTCCAGTACCTCCTCCGGCACGGCCGCGTCGAGGACCTCGGGCCCGGGCTCGGCCTCCTGACCCGGCTCCACCACTGCCGCCGGGGGGGCCGCCGTTGCGCGTGCGGTTTCTGCCTTCGGGGACGCCTTGCGCGGGGCGGGCTTGGCGGCCGGCTTGGCGGCCGAGGCCTTGGACGACGACTTCGCCGGCGGCTTGGCCGGCTTCCCGGCCGGCTTGGCGGCCGGCTTGGCGGCAGGCTTGCTGGTCGCGGGCGACGCAGCCCGCTTCGCGGCCGACTTCTTCCGCGGCGGAGCCCCGTCGGCCTCCGCCGCCGCGGCGGGGGCAGCCTGCTTGGCCGCCTTCTTGGCGGGACTGGCCGACTTCGCCGGTGGCGCAGGGGCCGTCGTGATCGCCGCGCGCCGGGCTGTCGCGGGTACGACCCGCTTGCGCCCGGACACGGCCTCGAGCGCGCTCACCGACACCGTGATGCCGGAGCCCTTGAGGTGCTCGACGACGACCCTGCTGTCCTTCATGGGGAGCTGCGCCTCCTCGCAGGTACGGCGCACGTCCTCGGCAGTCACCGAGCCGTCGGAGCGGCCTCGGGCCACGAGGTCCTGCACCTGGGGCAGCTCGAGGATCCGGGCGTGCTGAGGGCGGGACTGGCTCGACGACACGAACGACCTCTCGACGGACGGCAGTGGCGGGCTTCGGCCGGCATGCGACTCAGGGAGCCACGCAACGGGCGTGGCAACACAGCATTCTGACACGCTCGGGCGCCCCGATGTCGCCACGGCCCGCCGAGGTCGGGTGTCCCCCGCCGGCTACCGGCGGGTACTCACCCCTTCGCCGCGCGCTTGGCCTCCCGCTTGTAGGCCCGGACCTCCGTGAGGGAGGCGGCGTCCGTGACGTCCGCCACCGACCGCCGCGACCCTTCCTCGCCGTACGGTCCGGCGGCCTCCCGCCAGCCGGACGGGCGCACGCCCAGCTGCTTGCCGAGCAGGGCGAGGAAGATCCGGGCCTTCTGGTCGCCGAAGCCGGGCAGAGCGCGCAGCCGCCGGAGCAGGTCCGCGCCGCCGTCGGCCCCGGCCCAGAGCTGCTCGGCGTCGCCCCCGTACCGGTCGACGACGTGCGCGGCCAAGGCCTGCACCCGCCCGGCCATGGCACCGGGGAAGCGGTGGACCGCCGGCGGACCGGTCAGCACCGCGGCGAAGTCCTCCGGGTCCGCCTCCGCCACCGCCGCCGGGTCGAGGCGGTCCACCCCGAGCCGGTCGGCGATGAGCCGCGGTCCGGCGAAGGCCCGTTCCATGGGGAACTGCTGGTCCAGGAGCATGCCGACGAGCAGCGCGAAGGGATCGCGCGAGAGCAGCTCGTCGGCCGCCGGCTCCTGGGCCAGGGCAAGGCGCACCGGCTGACCCGCCACGGTCAGTCGTCCTCGCCGGCCTTGACCGCGAGCACGGGGCAGGGGGCGTCCAGCAGGATGCGCTGGGCGTTGCTGCCGAGGATGAGCTTGCCCACGGGTGACCGCCGGCGCAGGCCGATGACGATGAAGTCGGCCGAGGTCTCCTCGGCCACGGAGATGAGGTCGTCGGCGACGTCGTTGCCCCGGACGAGCTGCCGGATCTCGGACTCGATGTCCGCCTCGACGAGCTGGGTTTTCACCTGCTCGAGCTCCTGCTCCGAGCGGATGGCGTCCTCGTCGTGGAACTCGCGTCCCCCGCGGGAGGAGTTGATGACGATCAGGCGGGCCCGACGCAGGCGCGCCTCCTCGGCCGCCCGACGGAGTGCGGCACGGCCTTCGGCCTTGGGGACGTACCCGACGACGATGGTGGTCACGTGTGCTGCTCCTCTCGCACGGCCCTGTGCGAGCCGCAACGCTACCCCAGCGCGGTCGGCTCGAGGCCGAAGGCACGGACTCCCGTCGAGGTGGCCGCGACGACCCGCACGGCTGTCAACGCACGGTCGCGACGATCATGCCGCCCCACGGCCGGCCCGGCGGACCGCGGCGCGTTCGGATTCGGTCGACCCGCCCCAGACGCCGTAGACCTCGGGGAGGGAGACCGCGTGGGCGAGGCAGTCGTCACGGACCGGGCAGGCGGTGCACACGGCCAAGGCACCGGCCTCGCGTTCCCGCCGCCGGCTCGGCGCCTCGCGATCCGGCCCGAAGAAGAGCTCCGAGGGCAGCCCGAGGCAGGCGGCGCCGTCGTGCCAGGCGTGCCTCCGGGCCATGGCGAACCACCTCCCTCCGCCGCGTCATCGTCGCAGCGGGCCGTGCGGGAAGAACGCTGAACGCCGCCCCGGGGTTCCGGACGGCGACGCCGTGCGACGATCTGCGACGTGCCGAACAGCCCCACGCAGGAGTGCACCGCCTTCGTTCTCGGCGGCGGCGGACTGCTGGGCTCGTCCGAGGTGGGGATGCTCAAGGCCCTGGTGGAGCGGGACATCCGGCCCGACCTGGTGCTCGGGACCAGCGTCGGTGCCATCAACGGCGCCTTCTACGCGGCCGACCCGGCTCCGGTCGCGGTGACGGCCCTCGAGCAGCTCTGGAAGGGTGTCGCGGCCGACGACGTCCTGACCGGCTCCACCCTGCGCCGCATGACCACCCTCGCCCGCACCCGTACCCATGCCCACACGCAGGAACCGCTGCGCGCCATGCTCGAACGGCAGCTCGGTGACGCGCGCGTCGAGGACCTGGAGATCCCTTTCCAGTGCGTCGCGGCGTCCATCGAGCGCGCCGCCGAGCAGTGGTTCGTCCACGGCCCGCTCGTCGACGCGGTGCTCGCGAGCAGCGCCGTGCCGGGCATGCTGCCGCCGGTCGAGATCGACGGGGAGCACTTCCTCGACGGCGGGCTGGTCCACTCCATCCCCGTCGGCCGTGCCGTGGCCCTCGGAGCGACGCGGGTGTACGTGCTCCAGGTCGGCCGGATCGAACGACCGCTCGAGCCGCCGCGGCGGCCGTGGGACGTGGCGGTCGTGGCGTTCGAGATCGCCCGCCGGCACCGCTTCGCCGCGGACATGGCGGCGGTGCCCCCCGGTGTCAACGTGCACGTCCTGCCCACCGGAGATGTCGACCTGCCCCGGCCGACGGACTTGTCCGCCCTCCGCTACCGGGACACCGCGCGGGTCGTCGAGCGGATCGACCTCGCGTACGAGGCCAGCACCGCCTACCTCGTCGAGCAGGAGGGCTGAGGGTGCTGCCCCCGCTGTGGGCGCGCCGCCTCGTCGTCGGGCCGGTCGTCGTGGTGCTGATCCTGGTGCTCCTCACGTCCGCCCCGATCTGGCTCATCGCGGCCGCGGCCGCCTCTCCTCTGCTGCCGGGGCGGTGGCGGCCGCTGCGCCTCCTGTGGTTCCTGGTCCTCTACGCCGCCCTCGAGCTGGCCTGCCTCGCCGCGTTGCTCGCGCTGTGGGTCGCGACCGGCTTCGGTGCTGCGATGCGGTCCGGCTGGTCGCAGCGCGCCCATTACTCCCTCGTACGGTGGTTCCTCGCCCTCCTGGACTGGGAGGCGCGGCGCGTCCTCGGCGTCCGGGTGGAAGTCGAGGGACCCGCACCGGCCGAGTACCACGAGCGGCCGCTCGTGGTCATGGCCCGGCACGCCGGCCCCGGTGATTCGTTCCTCGTCGTCCACGCGCTGATGAACTGGTACGACCGGGAGCCACGGATCGTCCTCAAGGACACCCTCCAGTGGGACCCGGCCATCGACGTCCTGCTGAACCGCTTGCCCAACGGCTTCATCACGCCCGACCCGGGGCGGACCGGAGACCTGGTCGGGCAGCAGATCGGCGTGCTGGCGCGAGACCTCGACGGCGACGACTCGCTCGTCATCTTCCCCGAGGGCGGCAACTTCACCGCCGAGCGGCGCCAGCGGGCGATCGACCGCCTCCGCGACCGCGGTCTGGATCGGATGGCCGACCGGGCCGAGCGCATGATGCACGTGATCGCACCGCGACCGGGCGGCGTCACCGCGGCCCTCACGACCGCGGTCGACGCCGACGTCGTGCTCGTCGCGCACACCGGCCTCGAGCACCTCGCCTCGGTCGTGGACCTGTGGCGGGGGTTGCCGATGGACACCGTGGTCCGGATGCGGTGGTGGCAGGTGCCGGCCCGAGAGGTCCCCCGTGACGAGGCGGCGATCCTCGAGTGGCTCTACGGCTGGTGGGCCGTCGTCGACGGCTGGATCGCAGCGAACCGGCCGGCGGCCCCCGTACCGGAGGAGCAGTCGGGGACCACCTGACCCGCCCGGCTCACTCCGGCCAGGCGTGCACCGGCTCGTTGCTGTGCATGAGCTCGATGTAGCGACGGAGCATCTGGTGCAAGGCGTCCTGGCGGCCGCGCCCAGCGGCCTCCAGGCGGTGCACCGTGTCGACCTGCCACTGCGCGCCGTTGCGGTGGGTGAGGCAGCGCTGCTCGACGATGCCAAGCAGGCGGTCGCGCTCCTGGGAGCTCACCCCCCAGCGCTCGAGTCCGTCGTGGGCCAGCGCGAGCAGGCGTCGGAGCACCAGCTCGGTGACCGGCACCTCCCCCAGGCCCGGCCAGTAGAGGGTCGCGTCGATGCCGTCGCGCGCGGCGTTGTGGAAGTTCTCCGCGGCCGTGGCGAAGGACAGCTGGGACCACAGCGGGCGGTCGGCGTTGGCGAGCGTCGTCGCTGCTCCGTAGTAGAAAGCGCCGTTGGCCAGGGTGTCGACGATCGTCGGGCCCGCCGGCAGGACCCGGTTCTCCACGCGTAGGTGGGGGGTTCCGTCCACCACGTCGTAGACCGGGCGGTTCCAGCGCCAGATGGTGCCGTTGTGCAGCCGCAGCTCGTTGAGCGCGGGGGTCCCGCCGGCGTCCAGGACCGCCACGGGGTCCTCGTCGTCGCAGATCGGCAGCAGCGCGGGGAAGTAGCGCGCGTTCTCCTCGAACAGGTCCCAGATCGAGGTGATCCAGCGCTCGCCGAACCACACCCGCGGCCGGACCCCCTGCGCCTTGAGCTCGTCGGACCGGGTGTCGGTCGCCTGCTCGAACAGCGCGATGCGGGTCTCGCGCCACAGCTCCCGGCCGAAGCAGTACGGCGAGTTGGCACCGAGCGCGACCTGGACGGCGGCCAGGCACTGGGCAGCATTCCAGTAGGCAGCGAACTCCTCGGGGCTCACCTGCAGGTGGAACTGCGTCGACGTGCACGCCGCCTCGGGCAGGATCGTCGCGGCGAAGATGTCGAGCTTCTCCGGCCCCTCGATGTCGAGGTGGAGGTCCTCGCCCCGGGCGGCGAAGATCTGCTCGTTCATCAGCTCGTACCGGGGATTCGCCGACAGCGCGTTGAGACCGAGGTGCTCCTCGCCCAGGGTCGGCAGGATCCCGACGATCACCATGTGGGCCCCGACGGTGCGGGCCTTGGACTCGGCGTCGTTGAGACTCTCGCGCAGCCCCGACTCGAAGGCAGCGAGACCCTGCTCGATCAGCCGGACGGGCCGCATGTTGATCTCGAGGTTGAACTGGCCCAGCTCGGTCTGGAACACCTCGTCCGCGATGAGGTCGAGGACCTCGGCGTTGCGCATGGCCGGGTCGCAGGCCTCGTCGACCAGGTTGAGCTCGATCTCCAACCCCACGTGCGGCCGTTCGAAGTCGAAGGACGACCGCGACAACATCTCGGCGAGGACGTCCAGGCACCGGTGCACCTTGGCCCGGTAACGCTGACGGTCCTCGCGGGTGAACTCCCGCCTCTCGACCTCCTGGCCCATGCGGCCTCCCCTGGCGGTGCGGACGAGCGCCCGTTCCCGGCGCACCACGCACGCTAGCGCGTCCGGGGCTGTCGGACCCGGCTGGGAGCATGGGCGCGTGAGCCGCGCGGTGCGACTGCAGCCCAGCGTGCTGCACGTCGACCTCGACGCGTTCTTCGCCGCCGTCGAGCAGCGCGACAAGCCGTCCCTTCGCCGCCGGCCGGTCGTGGTGGGCGGCACGGGTCCGCGCGGCGTCGTCGCCACCGCTTCGTACGAAGCCCGCGCCTACGGTGTCCGCTCGGCCATGAGCGGGGCCGAGGCGCGGGCGCGCTGCCGGCACGCCGCCTTCCTGTCCGGCCGGTTCGCGGCGTACCGGGCGGCGAGCGACGTCGTCATGGGCGTCCTGCACGAGCTGAGCCCGCTGGTCGAACCGGTGTCCCTGGACGAGGCGTTCGTGGACCTCGACGCCGCTCCCGCCGGCCCGCCTGCCGACGACGACGCCGTACGCGTGGTTGCGGCGGACCTGCGCAATGCGGTGCGGCACCGGACAGGTCTGACCGCCAGCGTGGGCGCCGGGACGAGCAAGCTGGTCGCCAAGATCGCGTCGGACCTGGCCAAGCCCGACGGCGTCGTGGTCGTGCGTCCCGGGACCGAGCTCGACCTGCTGCACCCGATGCCGGTGCGGGCGCTGTGGGGTGTCGGACCGGCGACGGCCGACCGGCTGGCCCGGGCCGGCGCACGCACGGTGGGCGAGCTGAGCCGCTTCCCGGAGGCCGAG
>DATHUJ010000091.1:0-36304 GCA_035462375.1 Jiangellales bacterium | reverse complement strand
CGAACGGTGGCCCCGCCTCTGATTGCGCCGTGGTCCTTCTGCCTATGCGATCAGCGGGTAGGTGAGCCTCGTCTCCAGCCCCTTTGTCACAGCCATTGCCTTCTCGAAGCGCGCCGCGCTCCGACTGCCGGCCAGACGCTCACGACTCGGGACGGCTCAGGAACCAGCGGTGGCCGAACGGGTCGTGGAAGACCGCCACCCGGCCGGCGTCATCGGCGTCCTCCGGGCCCCGGTCCATCGGCGTGCCAGCGGCGACCACCCGCGCTGCGAGCCTGTCAACGTCGTCGACGGCCAGGTGCAGCGTCACCGCCGCCCCACGCGCGGGGTCGGGCGCGGCCACGCCAGCTTCCGGGAACTCGTCGGCCATCATCCAGCGGGCTCCGGCGACCGCAAGCTCCACGTGGCCGATCCGGCCGTCCGGCATCTCGATCGGGTCATACACAACCTCCGCGCCGAGTACGTCGGTGTACCACTCGATCGCCTTGCGAGCGTCGACCACACACAGATACGGCGTCAGCTCACTCATCACTCCTCCTCCTCGTCCAGCGGCTCCATGAACGACCACAGCCCGCCCTCGCTGTCGTGGGCGCCGTATCCGCGCACGCCGTACGGCATCACAGCCGGCTCCTGCGTGATCTCGCCCCCCGGCGACCTTCACCCTAGTGAAAGCGGGCGTCGAGGTCGGTGACGTGCAGTGCCATGCAGCAGCTGGCCGGGCGCCCATCACCCGAGGCGAGGAACGCCGCCTCCTGCCCGTTGCGGGCCCGCGGTGTGCGGTCCAGCGGCCCGACCAGGACGGCGGGAAGTGGTCATCGATGATCGCCGGCGACCCGGGCTGGGTGCGGTGGTGGCGGGCCCCCTCAACTGGACCGCTGCCCTGGTCGACATGCACGATCACGATCTGCTCGTCCCGGCCGAGGCCGTAGCAGCGCACCCACACCGTCTGCCCGAGCAGGGCTGCGTCGGTGGATCTGGTGCGGAACCGAGTTGCGCGTGCTGGTAGGTGTCGTCGTTGTACCACGGGTGGACAGCCAGGACTGACCCTGCTGGTACGCAATCGCGATGTCGTTCACACTGGTATTGAACGACGCGATGGTCGACCACGTGGAGGTGGAACGGCGTCATCAAGGACGACGGCCGAGCCTGACGTGAGCAAGATCGTCTGTGGTCTAGATTCGGCGTCAGGCGCGTGACCATGCTCTAGACGCGCAGCGGCCCTCCCAAGGCACCTCGGCCGGAGGGCGTCGCTTGGTGCTTGGAGGCACCGTTGTTGTTGGTAGGACACCCCGCTCGAGGTCGACAGGTTGCTGATGTCGGGGCCGCTGCGCTGTCCGGAGTGCGCGGGGCGGCCTGTACCGCTGCTCCCTCGTGTACGGGACCGACTGTCGGCTCGAGCGAGGAGGACGGACACGAGCCGAGTGATCATCGGATAAACGCGTACAGTCCTCGGCCACGATCGAGGCCGTTGACAGCGTACGGCAGCTGTCTGGCCACCGGCCGGGTCGGCACGGACACCGCCGGCTTCAAGGCGATGCTGCCCTTCGTGCGGGGTCAGTGGCCATACCGGGTGTGGGCGGTGGAGGGCGCAACCGCCACCGTCGACCGGTTACCACACCACGACCACGTCTGGCAGACCTCAGGTGACTCCGTGCGCCTGACCCAGGCACTGGGCCGGTCAGGGGTGAACCCCTTGGCCTGACAATTGGCCGTGGTGGCCACCCCGCCCCCCAGGGCAGATCCCGTGGCCACCACCGGGCGGATCCCAGACCGTCAGCGGTCAGGCTTCATGACCGCCACTGGGCAGAAGCCGTTGGCCCTTGACGCGCGAACAAGCCCCACCGGACGAACGACGTGACACCGACCAGCGCCGGTGCAACAACCCGACGCCCGAGACCGCGCTCTTGACAAGCGCCAGCAACAGAAGGGAACCGGAAGCGGATGACGAGCCGACCTCCCGGATGTCGTCAGGCGAGTGCCTCGACAGGCGCGACCGTGACCAGATCCTTGATGGCCTCGGTGAGGACGGGGTCGAGAGTGATGAACGAGTCGGCCTGCAGCTGCGTGAGGGCGACGTACTCTGCGGCGAACGTGTCGGGCCACCCCAGGTGATCAGCTACCTTCCAGGCGACGGCCTGCAGGACCCGGTCGCCGAGCAGGCGGATCCGCAGCCCGCGCACGTAGTCCAGGTGACGCTCGGCGTCCGCCTTGGACATCTCGCCGTGGCGCACAGCCCTGTAGAGCACTGACAGCAGCTGGGAGCGAAGCAGTGTGGGGGCAAGCAACTGGTGTTCGTCCGCGACGGCGACGTTCTCCCGGGCCAAGTGCAGGGCAACGTGCGGGTCGATCACATAGCGGGTCACCGGAAGGCCCTTCTGCCGAGGAAGACGAATACGTGCAGCGCCGACGGTAGGCGCGACCGCGGCTCTGGCCTACCTCGGCGACGAGGCCCGTCATCCGAGCACCGATGAGACGCCCTTCTCGCGGGAGAAGAGTGCGCGCCGCAACTCCCTCCCCGAACAAAGCAGCCAGCTGCGTAGTCCTGCGGCTGGGCGCGTGCCTCCACTCTTCAGACCGGGCCTCTTGGACGGTACGAGAGAGCAAGCAAGATCCATTGCCTTCGGGATCGGAGAGAACCACCCAGGTGGCGTCGGCTCCTTGCCCACATCCGCGCGCCGTGCGCCCAAGTCAAGGAGCCGTTCGAACTCATCGCCTGTCGGCGGTGCCGTCGGCGCGAAGGTCAAGATGTAGTCGGTCCTTGACTGTCTTGTTCTCCGGCACTGGGGCCACGTCGATCGTGGGCCAGGAGCCATCCGCCGCCCAGTGTCATTGCGGGCTCAGGAGCCGACCCGGTCCCAGCCGCGCCGCGGTGCCCGCGCCCCGGGCGCGCCCGGTTCGCGGCTCCGGTAGACGACGTACGGGCGGAAGAGGTAGCCCACCGGGGCCGAGAAGGCGTGCACCAGCCGCGTGAAGGGCCAGACGACGAAGAGCACCATCCCGATCAGCGTGTGCAGGTGGAAGCCCAGCGGCGCGGCGGTCATGAGCTCGACGTCGGGCTGCAAGCGGAACACCGAGCGGAACCACGGGCCGACGGTCTCGCGGTAGTCGTGCTCCTCTCCGACGATCCCGGCGCTCAACGCGGTCACCGCCAGCCCGGTCAGGATGGCGAGCACGAGCACCAGGTACATCGCCTTGTCGTTGACCGTCGTCGCCATGAACACCGGGCCCGTGGTGCGTCGCCGGTAGACCAGGATCGCCACCCCGGTGAGGGTGGTGGCACCGGCGATGCCGCCGAGGACCACCGCGTTGACGTGGTAGAGGTGCTGCGAGACCCCCACCGCCTCCGTCCACGACTTGGGCACCACGAGCCCGATGACGTGCCCGACGAGAACCACGAGGATCCCGAAGTGGAACAGCGGGCTGCCGATCCGCAGCAGCCGGCTCTCGTAGAGCTGCGACGACCGCGTCGTCCAGCCGAACTTGTCGTAGCGGTAGCGCCACCACAGCCCCACCAGCAGGACGGCGACGGTGACGTACGGGAGGACGCCCCACAGCATCACGTCGAGCGCACTCATCGCGGTCCTCCCGTCGGGTAGGGCTCCAGGCCGACCGCCTCCACCGGTGGCCCCGCGCGGGCCAGCCGCCGCGCCTCGGCCAGGTCGGCGGAACCCGGTGGGGGGAGCGTGGCCCGGACGGCCTCCACCACCGCCGCGTACGGGCTCCCGTGCTCGGACAACGCGGCGTGCAGCATCGACAGCGGAGTCACGTGAGCGGCGAGCAGGCGGTGACCCGCCTCCGGGTCGACCGTCGCCGCGAACTCCAGCACGACCCCGAGGTGGTCCGGCAGCTCGCCCCTGGGCGGGCTCACGCCCGAGGCACGGTAGACCTCGGCGAAGCGCAGGATCGCACGCCCCCGGTTGCGGGTGTCGCCCGCGACCCAGTACGTGAGGTAGAGGGTGCGTCGACGCTTGTGGTCGAAGGTCTCGACGTAATCGGCCTGCGCACGCAGCAACGGGAGAGCCGCCAGGTGGTCCGCGGTGCCGACGAGCGGTTCGCGCAGTACGGGACGGAGCTCCGCGACGGCGGCTCGGACCAGCGGCAGCCGCGTCACCAGGTCCTCGTCGGGATAGGCGAGCAGGGTCGAGGCCGCCTGCCAGACCACCACACGGTCCGTGCGGCCGCGGAGCCGGGGAGGACGGCGCAGCATCGCCCTCATGACGCGCTCCCGCCGGTCCTCGGGGGAAAGACTCCCGGGGGCGGCGCACCCTTGGCGTCCCAGTTGAGGAGGTTGACCCGCCGGGCGGCGCTGCCCGTGCCCCCGAGGTCCTCGCTGGTCTGCCGGTCCTTGAGCGCGTGGAACGTCTCCACGGCGACCGGCACCGGTTGCCCGGAGGCCTCGCCGAACGGCCCCGACCCGGTCACGTACATACCCGGACCGCCCTCGTAGTCGAGCGAGCACCCGGCCTCCTCGAGCTGGCCGCGCAGGGCATCGGGCACCTCGTACGAGGTGGGGATGACGTAGCGCTGCTCGTACTTGGCGATCGCCAGCAGCCGGTACATCTCGTACAGCTGCTCCTCGCTCATCCCCACCTCCTCGGCGATCTCGGGCCGCGTCTCGCGCCCCAGATTGACGTCGCGCATGTACGAGCGCATGGCCGCGAGCTTGCGGAGCACGCCCTCGACCAGGACTGCGTCGCCGGCGGTGAACAGCTCGGCGAGGTATTGCAGGGGGATGCGCAGGGTCCCGATCGCGCCGAAGAGGTTGCCCGAGTCCTCGGCGTCGTGCCCGGTGTCCCGCAGCGCGTCGACGACGGGGGACAGCGGCGGGACGTACCAGACCATCGGCATGGTGCGGTACTCCGGGTGCAGCGGCAGCGCCACGCGGTACTCCTTGGCGAGCGCGTGCACCGGCGAGCGCCGGGCGGCTTCGAGCCAGTCGTCCGGGATACCCGCCGCGCGAGCGCCGGCGACGACCTCCGGGTCGCGGGGGTCGAGCAGGAGGTCGAGCTGCGCCTCGTACAGCTCCCGGTCGTCCGTGACCGACGCGGCGTCGAGCACGCGGTCGGCGTCGTAGAGGAACAGGCCGATGTAGCGCAGCCGTCCCACACAGGTCTCGGAGCAGACCGTCGGCAGCCCCACCTCCAGGCGGGGGTAGCACAGCGTGCACTTCTCGGCCTTGCCGGTCTTGTGGTTGAAGTAGACCTTCTTGTAAGGGCACCCGGACACGCACATGCGCCAGCCGCGGCACCGGTCCTGGTCGACCAGGACGATGCCGTCCTCGACCCGCTTGTACATCGCCCCCGACGGGCACGAGGCGACGCATGACGGGTTGAGGCAGTGCTCGCAGATGCGCGGCAGGTAGAACATGAAGGTCTGCTCGAGCTCGAGGGAGACCTGGTCGGTGATCTTCCTCAGCACGGGGTCGTCGGGGAGCACCTCCGGGCTGCCGCCGAGGTCGTCGTCCCAGTTCGCCGACCACTCCACCTTCATCGGCCGGCCGCTGATCAACGACACCGGGCGGGCGACGGGCATCTGGTCGCCCGCCGGGGCGTTGATGAGCGTCTCGTAGTCGTAGGTCCAGGGCTCGTAGTAGTCCTGGATCGAGGGCAGCTTGGGGTTGGAGAAGATCCGGAGCAGCTTGGACAGCCGGCCGCCGTCGCGCAGCCGCAGCCGGCCCTTGCCGTCGAGCACCCAGCCGCCGCGCCACTCCTCCTGGTCCTCGTACGTGCGCGGGTACCCCTGCCCGGGACGCGTCTCGACGTTGTTGAACCAGACGTACTCGACCCCGGCGCGGTTGGTCCACGCCTGCTTGCAGGTGACCGAGCAGGTGTGGCAGCCGATGCACTTGTCGAGGTTCATCACCATGCCGAGCTGGGCCATGACCTTCATCAGTAGGTCACCTCCTGCGAGCGGCGGCGGACGATCGTCATCTCGTCCCGCTGGTTGCCGGTGGGGCCGAGGTAGTTGAAGGCGAAGGACGTCTGCGCATATCCGCCCGCCAGGTGGGTGGGCTTGACGAAGAGCCGGGTCAGCGAGTTGTGGATGCCGCCCCGGCGGCCAGTCGTCTCCGTGAGCGGGACGTCGATGACCCGCTCGACCGCGTGGTACACGTAGACGGTCCCGGCCGGCATCCGGTGCGACACGATCGCGCGGCCGACGAAGACGCCGTTGCGATTGACCGCCTCGACCCACTCGTTGTCGCGCACGCCGATCGCCTCGGCGTCGGCGGGGCTCATCCACATGGTCGGTCCGCCGCGGCTGAGGGACAGCATGAAGAGGTTGTCCTGGTACTCGGAGTGGATCGACCACTTGGAGTGGGGCGTGAGGTAGCGGACCGCCAGGGACCGCCCGTCGGACGTGCCGAGCGGGGGCTCGCCGAAGAGCGCGGCCAGGTCCAGGGGCGGACGGAAGACCGGCAGTTGCTCCCCCATCTCGGTCACCCAGTCGTGGTCGAGGAAGAAGTGCATCCGCCCGGTCAGCGTGTGCCAGGGCTTGAGCTGCTCGACGTTGACCGTGAAAGGCGCGTACCGCCGACCACCGGTCTCCGAGCCGGACCACTCCGGACTGGTGATCACCGGAACCGGTCGGGACTGCGCGTCGGCGTAGGTGATGCGGCGCTCCTCGCTCCCCTCGGCCAGCTGGCGGAGGGGCCGCCCGACCCTCCGCTCGAGCGCCTTGAAGCCCTCGACGGCCAGCCGGCCGTTCGAGGTCCAGGCCAGCGCCAGGATCGCGTCGGCCATCTTGACGTCGGTGTCGAGGGCCGGCCGCCCGGCCGCTGCCCCGCGGTCGTAGACGCCGTGGCGCTCCGCCAGCTCCGCCACCTCCGTGGTCGGCGTGACCGTGACCGCTTTGGTCGTCAGGCCGAGCTGCTCGACCAGCGGACCCAGCGCGTGCCACTTCTCCGCCACCGCGCCGTAGTCCCGCTCGACCACCGCGATGGTGCCCATGGTCCGGCCGGGTACCGGCACCTCCCCCGTGGCCTTCCAGTCCCTGACGACGCCGCCGGGGTAGGCGGTCTCGCCGGGGGTGTCGTGCTGCATCGGCATCATGACCACGTCGCGGCGCACGCCCAGGTGCTCGCGCGCGAGCTGGCTGAAGGCCGTCGCGATCGCCGAGAAGGCCGCATAGTCGCTGCGCGTCTCCCACGGTGGATCGATGGCGGGGGTGAACGCGTGGACGAAGGGATGCATGTCCGTGCTGGACAGGTCCGCCTTCTCGTACCAGGTCGCCGCTGGCAGGACCACGTCCGACAGCAGCGTGGTGGAGGTCATCCTGAAGTCCAGGGACAGGAGCAGGTCGAGCTTTCCCTCCGGCGCGTCGTCCCGCCAGGCGACGGTCGACGGTCGGCGGTCGGCCGGCGTGGGGTCGGCGCGCAGGTTGGAGTCCGTGCCCAGCAGGTGCCGGAGGAAGTACTCGTTGCCCTTGCTGGACGAACCCAGGAGGTTGGCGCGCCAGACGGTCAGGACCCGGGGCCAGTTGCGCTCCGCGTCGGGGTCCTCGATCGCGAAGGCGAGCTCGCCCCCGCGCAGCTGCCCCGCCACGTAGGCGGGCGCGTCCATACCCGCCTCCGCCGCCTCGTCCGCCAGCGTCAGCGAGGACCGGTCGAACTGCGGGAACATCGGCATCCAGCCCAGCCGGACGGACTGCGCCAGCAGGTCCGCGGTATGGCGCCCCGCCCAGAGCCCGCTCCCGGTGGGCGACGCGAGGGCGTCGGCGGCGTAGCCGTCGTAACGCCACTGGTCGGTGTGCGTGTACCAGAACGCGGTGCCAGCCATCTGCCGCGGCGGGCGGGACCAGTCCAGGCCCATCGCGAGGGTGGCCCAGCCGGTCGACGGGCGGCACTTCTCCTGCCCGACGTAGTGCGCCCACCCCCCGCCGTTGCGGCCCATCGCGCCGGTGAGCATGAGCAGCGCGAGCATGGCGCGGTAGGTGGCGTCGCCGTGGAACCACTGGCAGACCCCCGCGCCCATGATGATCATCGACCGGCCGCCGGACTCCTCGGAGTTGGCGGCGAGCTCGCGGGCGATGCGGACGACCTGCTGGGCCGGTACGGAGGTGATCTCCTCCTGCCAGGCCGGCGTGTAGGGCTCGCTCGCGTCCTCGTACGACGACGGCCAGCGACCCGGCAGACCGGGTCGGCCCACGCCGTACTGCGCGCACAGCAGGTCGAAGACGGTGGTGACGAGGTGGCCGCCGACCCGGCGCGCAGGGACGCCACGCCTGAGCAGCTCACCCGTGCCGTCCGGGGAGTCGAAGCGGGGCAGCAGCACCTCGACCGACTCGGCCCCCTCGCCGAGCAGCGTCAGGCGGGGGACGAGGCCGTCGAGGTCGAGGTTCCACCTGCCGACGCCCGAGTCGGTGTACCGGAAGCCCAGCGAGCCGTGCGGCACGACCGGCTCGTCCGTGCGCCCGTCCACGAGCACCGTCTTGAAGGCAGCACCCTCGCCGGTGTCGCCGAGGTCGGCCGCCGTGAGGTTCTTGGTCGGCACCAGACCGCCGTGCTCGGGGTGCGGCTCGAGCCGCACCAGGAACGGCAGGTCGGTGTACCGCTGCACGTAGTCGAGGAAGAACGGCACCCGCCGGTCGACGAGGAACTCCCTGAGGACGACGTGCCCCATCGCCATGGCCAGCGCCCCGTCGGTGCCGGGCGCACACGCAACCCACTCGTCGGCGAACTTGGTGTTGTCGGCGTAGTCGGGACTGACGGCCACCACCTTGGTGCCGCGGTAGCGGACCTCGGCCATCCAGTGGGCGTCGGGGGTGCGGGTCACGGGGACATTGGATCCCCACATCACCAGGTACGAGGCGTCCCACCAGTCGCCGGACTCGGGCACGTCGGTCTGGTCGCCGAAGACCTGGGGACTGGCGACCGGCAGGTCGGCGTACCAGTCATAGAAGGAAGTCATGCAGCCGCCGACGAGCTCGACGAACCGCGAGCCTGCGGCGTGGGAGACCATCGACATGGCCGGGATGGGCGAGAACCCGGCGACCCGGTCCGGTCCGTACTCCTTGATCGTGTGGACGTGGGCGGCGGCGACCATCTCCACGGCCTCGTCCCACGAGACCCGGACGAGGCCGCCCTTGCCGCGAGCCCGCTGGTAGCGGCGGCGCCGCTCCACGTCGGCCTGGATGTCCGCCCACGCGAGCACCGGGTCGCCCAGCCGCCTCTTCGCCTCGCGGAACATGTCGACCAGCACCCCACGCACGTACGGGTAGCGGACGCGGGTCGGCGAGTAGGTGTACCAGGAGAAGGCGGCACCACGCGGGCAGCCCCGCGGCTCGTACTCCGGGCGGTCGGGACCCACGCTCGGGTAGTCGGTCTCCTGGGTCTCCCAGGTGATGATCCCTTCCTTGACGTAGACCTTCCACGAGCACGAGCCGGTGCAGTTGACGCCGTGGGTGGAACGCACGACCTTGTCATGGCTCCAGCGGTCGCGGTAGAAGACGTCGCCCTCCCTCCCACCGTCGCGCGTGACCGTGCGGAGGTCCTCGGAGACCTGTCCCCTCGCGAAGAAGCGCCCGCTTCTGAGCAGGGCCTCGGCGACGGGGCCGTCCAGGCGGGCCCGGCTGATGTCGGTCATCGGTCGTCTCCTCGGGATCCGGGGCCGGCGCGGTCGCGGAGGTCGATCACCCTGGTCGGGCGGAGGTCTGGGCGGCCGAGGTGGAGCACGCAGAGGTCGGGCCGGACCTGGACGTCCATGCGCTCGACCTGGACGCCGGAGCCGGTCCGCGCGAGGGCCGCCTGGGCCAGCTGGAGGTGCATCTCGCAGACATGCGGGTCCTGCGTGGCCAGGGCGGCGACCGGGCACGCCCGCAGGAGGACCCGGTCGCCGACAGCGTCGACCTGGGCCGCGAAGCCGAGGTCGACGAAGAGCCCGGCGAGTCGCTGCACGGCGTCGTCGGGGAGCAGCCCGGCCCGCTCGGGTGCAGGCGTCTCGGACTCGGCAGGGACGGCTCGGTAGCGGACGACCGGCCGGCCCGGACGCCCGCCGCCGTCGGTGGACCGCGCTGCGCGGCCGGTGTGGACCAGGATCTCGAGGTGCGGCCGCACGGTGTTGACGTGCACGCCGGTCGCTGAGGCCAGCTCGGCCGAGGAGAGCGGGCGCCGGGCCGCCGTCAGCACGTCGAGCAGGGCGGCCCGGGTCCCCGGCCGTCCGCTCGCCGCCATCGCCGCCTCCGACTTGCACCGGGGCTTATCCCCGGGCCTCGGGTCGTCCAGGCCTGCCATCCTGCCGCCCGACCGAGCTCGTGACCAGGACTTTGGCCCCTGTCGTTGGGGGATGACCAGGGACCATCGGCCTGTCGCACCGATTGACACCGGCTCTACCGTCGGGGGCAAGGGTCGCCTGGAGGAGGACGCATGGCCACGCACGCCCCCGCCTCGACCAGGACCACCAGCCCCGGCCGGATGTTGGCGCTGGCGACCACCGGCTTCGCGTTGTCCTTCTGGGCCTGGGCCCTGCTCGGGCCGCTGGGACCGGCGCTGCGCGAGGAGCTCGGCCTCACGGCGCTGCAGCAGTCGCTCGTGGTGGCCGTGCCGGTGATCGTGGGGTCCCTGGGGCGGATCCCAGTCGGCGCGATGACCGACCGGCTCGGCGCGCGGGTGATGTTCCCCGCCGTCGCGCTGCTGACCGTGCTCCCCGTCCTCTACCTCGGCCACGTCGCTGACTCCTTCGGGACGTACGTGGCGGGAGGCTTCTTCCTCGGCCTGGGCGGGACGACCTTCGCCATCGGCATCCCGTTCGTCAACGAGTGGTACCCACCCGAGCGCAGGGGGACCGCGCTCGGCATCTTCGGCGCGGGCATGGGCGGGACCGCCATCTCAGCGTTCACCACGGTGCAGCTTCGCGACAGCGTCAGCGACTCGTTCCCCTTCGACCTGGTCGCCGTGCTCCTGGTCGTCTACGCGGCGGTCGCGTGGCTGCTGCTGCGCGACCGTCCGGACCGGACGATCGCTCCGGGCTCGATGCTGAGCCGGACCTGGCACACGCTGCGCATGCGTACGACCCTGGAGCTGGCGTTCCTCTACGCGGTGGCCTTCGGCGGGTTCGTCGCGTTCAGCGTCTACCTGCCCAGCTATCTGCGGACGGCCTTCGACCTCAGCCAGTCCGACGCCGCCCTCCGTACTGCGGGCTTCGTCGTCCTGGCCGTCATCATGCGTCCGACCGGTGGCTGGCTGTCCGACCGGTGGCACCCGGTCCCCGTCCTGTTGACCGTCTTCGCGGGGACCGCGGTTCTCGCGCTCGTCGCCGCTCTGGAGCTCCCCCTGATCCCGGTCGGCACGGTCGCCTTCCTCGGCATGGCCGCCCTGCTCGGCCTGGGGACCGGAGCCGTATTCGCACTGGTGGCCCGGCTGGTCGAGCCGGCGCGGGTCGGGTCGGTCACCGGCGTGGTGGGGGCGGCCGGAGGGCTCGGCGGCTTCTTCCCGCCGCTGGTCATGGGCGCCGTCTACAGCGCCACCGGCGACTACTCGCTGGGCTTCGTGCTCCTCGCCGTGACCGCCGCCGTCGCCCTGGTCTACACCGGAACGGCCATCCGCACCCGGGCGACGTGAGCCCGAAGCACCCGGGAACAGACTGGGCCGGTTGAGCGGAGCGGCCGGGTGTGCGACGCTTCAACGCACAGGTCCGACGACGCCCGTGGTTCAGAAGGCAGCCCGGGTGCGTCCCCACCAGGTTCCGCCTGGCCCGGAGGAGGCACCACGTGCTCACCACGCCCACCCCTGCGGCTTCACCCGTGCCCGCGCTCGAGATCGCCTGGTCGGGTGACGTCGACCTGGTGAGCGCGCCGGCCCTGGCCGACCAGGTGGACGCGCTCGCCCTGGGGCCTGGGCACCGGGTCGTACTCGACCTCTCACAGGTCGCCTTCATGGACTCGACGGGCCTGCACGTGCTGGTGCGGTTGCACCGGCGGGTCGAGCAGGTCGACGGGGTGCTCACCGTGCGCGACCCCGGCTCCCAGGTCCGGCACCTGCTCGAGCTGACCGGAATGCTGCCGCTGCTGCTCGGAGGCCACGCCTCCGGTCCATGAGCGAGGTGTGCCAGTCGCGGGTCGGGCCAGGGACCCGCCCCGACCGGCGCGCCGCACGCCGCGTCAGAGCATGTCGTGACCGGGGTGCGGCTGGGCCGGAACGGTTCCGAGCCGGCCGGCCTGGAAGTCCTCGAAGGCCCGGAGCAGCTCGGCCCGGGTGTTCATCACGAACGGGCCGTAGGCGGCGACGGGCTCGCGGATCGGCTGCCCGCCGAGCACCAGCACGTCCATCGCCGGACTCCGACTCTCCTGCGCCTCCGCCGCCTCGACCGTGACGGTGTCGCCACCGGCCAGGACGGCGAGTTGGCCCCACCGGAGCGGGTGCCGCTCGGCGCCCACGCTGCCGTGGCCGGCGAGGGCATAGACGAGCGCATTGAAGTCCTGCCGCCAGGGCAGGCGCAGCCGGGCGCCCGGAGACAACGTGGCGTGGATCAGCGTGATCGGCGTGTGGGTGACCCCCGGGCCCGCGTGACCCCCGACGGCGCCCGCGATCACGCGGACGAGCGCTCCGCCGTCGGGCGAGCGGAGCAACGCCACCTGGCCACCGCGAATGTCCTGGTACCGGGGGGCGGTCATCTTCAGCCGGGCCGGCAGGTTGACCCAGAGCTGGAAGCCGTGGAACAGCCCACCGGACACCACCACGTGCTCGGGCGGAGCCTCGATGTGCAGCAGGCCCGAGCCGGCGGTCATCCACTGCGTGTCCCCGTCGCTGATCAGCCCGCCTCCACCGGTGGAGTCCTGGTGGCGGAGGAGGCCGTCGAGCATGTAGGTGACCGTCTCGAAGCCGCGGTGGGGGTGCCACGGCGTGCCCTTGGGCTCACCGGGGGCATACTCGACCTCGCCCATCTGGTCCATGTGGACGAAGGGGTCGAGCAGTCGGAGGTCGACGCCCGCGAACGCCCGGCGCACCGGGAATCCCTCCCCCTCGAGACCTGAGGGCGCGGTGGTCACCGACACGACCCGGCGGTCGGACGAGGACGTCGGGTCCGGCTCGTCGACGCCAGGCAGGGTCAGGACGTCCTCGACGGTCACGGCGGGCATGTCGGCCTCCAGGCGGGGGACGGGTGGGCTCCGACCCCTGCAACTGTAGTTGACGGTGCAACATTCCACCACCGCTCAGATCCGCCGGCCCCCCGGCCCGCACTGCGCCCCCGCCGATTGTCCTCGCTCTTGTCGCCCCGTGTTCCGTCGCCGTAGCCGGGGGACCTCCGGCACTCGACCGGTGACCACGAGCTCGGCAGCCTGGGACCCATGACGTACGAGATCGAACGGGTCGACCTCATCGCGCAGCCCTCGGCGGTCGTTCGGGGGCAGGTGCCGCACCACGGCATCCCGGACTTCCTCGGCGGTGCCTTCGGCGAGGTGATGGGCGTCCTCGGCGCCCAGGGCATCCAGCCTGCAGGCCCGCCGTTCGGCTGCTACGTGGCCACGGCGGACGGCTTCGACGTGGAGGCGGGCTTCCCCACAAGCGCACCGGTCCAACCGGCCGGGCGGGTCGTCCCGTCGACCCTCCCCGGCGGTACCGCCGTCCAGGTCCTGTACCGCGGTCCGTACGCCGGGGTGGCGGCGGCTTACGAGGCGGGGGAGGCATGGCTGGCTGAGCAGGGGTGGGAGGCCACCGCGCCGCCCTGGGAGTCCTATCTGGACGAGCCGGACGTGTCCGAGCCGCGGACCCTGGTCTCGCTGCCCTGCCGCGCTCGCTGACCGCCGGTCCAGGGCGGCCCGGGCGTGATGGCCCGTCCGGGTGACGGCCGGCCTGCCTGTCCCGATGGGGTGACAGGCCGGGGATCGGTAGCCGCCCGCTCAGCCGACGGACCGGATGCGCTCCATGCGCCCCGGGACGCCCCGCTCCACGAGCGCCCACCCCCTGCCGCGGAGCACCTCGTACCGGCGGAAGGAGCACGGCACCCCGCGTGCCGTCAACGGGTCCGGCCCGTCCATCAGCTGGAAGTGCAGGTGTGGGGAGGTCGAGTTGCCGGTGTGGCCCACCCGGCCGACGACCTGGCCGCGGTGGACTCGGTCTCCCGCTGACACCGCGACGGAGCCGGGCGCCAGGTGTGCGAATGCAGCGCAGAGCCCGTCGGACTCCAGCACGACGTGGTTGCCCATGAGCCGGTGTGCCCCCTCGCGCGTAGGCCGGAAGGTGGCGGCGGTCAGCGCGCGGCGCACCCCGCCGACGAGCGGGTGGACCCGGCCGGGCTCGTCGGATCCGTCGCCGGTCGAGACGACCACGGCGTCATACGGCGCGTGGACCGCTTCACCCCAGCCGTAGCACTCCTCGGTCGGCACCCCGCGGAGCAGGAGCCGGGTCGCCGAGGCGGGGTGGTATCGGCCGCGCCGGTCGAGCCGGAGCAGGTCGTAGGCGTACCGCACACCAAGGGCGTCCGTCCCGTGGCTGGGGATGCGATGAGCCGGCGTGGTCACGATCGTCCACTCCCCGCGCAGCGGGAGCTCCACCGCGACGGCGGTGGCGAGCTCGTCGGCTACCACGGCAGCCACTCTTGCAGCCCCCCTCTGCCCCCCTTGCCCCTGTCCGAGCCGCCCCCGCGGCCGACCCTGACAGCGGCACGAACGGCCGTGCTGGGAACGACGACCCGGGTACCGGACTGAGGTCACTCGAGCCTTGAAGTCCCCCCGCAGTCCGGAGGCCCTTCCGTCATGGACCTTTGGGCGGTATCTGATTCCATGACGGCGGCACGCGTGGGGCACCATCCGCAGGATCGCCCCCATGCGACGAACACGGTGCCGCAGCGTGTAGTCCCACGTGGAGCGGACCACGACGAGGTCGTTTGGTCGCCGCCCGGTCAGCCGTCTCGTGCGGCGGCGATGAGGTACTCGGTGGCGTCGACGATGTGCCGGCGAACGGCTTCAGGCCCCTCGGCGACGAGTCCGTCAAGCAGCAGCCGGTGGTTCTCCGCCATCTCCGCCGGACCCATGAGGGGGCGCAGCTGCAGGAGGTAGACGCGCGTCTCTGCGTCTAGTGCCGCATGGGCCTCGGTGATCCTCGTGCTGCGCGCCGCGGACACCAGCGCGTGGTGGAGCGCCTCATGGGCCTCGTCGACGGCACCGGCGTCGTACGGCCGGGTGGCGCAGGCCCGGTCGAGCCGCTCGGCGGCCGCCAGGACCTCGGTGGGGAGCGGATGCACCCCGTCCCGCTCCACGAGCAGGCGGGCCGCCTCGGTCTCGAGCGCAGCGCGCAGCTCGTACAGGGCGCGCAGCTCCGCGGCGTCGAGTACGGCGACCCGGACGCCCCGGTTCGGTTCCACCCGGACCAGCCGCTCGGCCGCGAGCTGGCGCAGCGCGGCGCGCAGCGAGTGGCGAGCCACCCCGTAGGCCTCGGTGAGCTCCCGCTCCCGCAGCCAGGTGCCAGGGCGGAGGTCTCCGGAGAGCACGCGGCCCCGCAGCTCTGCGGCAAGCGCCTCCACGGTGCCGATCCGGTGCAGCGGCCGAGTCGTCACGGCGCCGCCTCGACGAGCTCAAGCTGCCGACGGCGCGGGCGGGCCCCCGTGAGCACCACCAGGCTGGCCACGACCAGGGCGCCTCCGAGCACCAGCCCGATCGGCACCGGCTCCCCCAGTACGGCGACCCCGAGCAGCGCCGCGGTCACGGGCTCCGCCAGGGTCAGCGTCGCGACCTCCGCGGCGGGGAGACGGCGCAGCCCCCGCGCGAAGAGCCAGTAAGCCAGGGCGGTCGGCACGACCCCGAGCCAGACGACCGTGAGCAGTCCCGGCCCCGTGGCGACCCACCCCAGGTCCACGATCACCAGCAGCGGGAGGAGGAGCACCGCTCCGCCGGCGAAGAGCACTGCCATCACGGTGTCCGCGGGGTGCAGCCCGTCGAGCAGCCGCTTCGCCGCCAGGGTGTAGACCGCGTAGGAGGCGCCCGCACCGAGGGCGGCCAGGACTCCACCCAGCCGGACATCGCCCCGCCCGCCGGCCAGAGCGAGGCAGGCGACACCGGCGACGGCGAGCACGGTCGCGGCCGCCCACCGCCGCGTCGGCCGGATCCCCAGGGCCATCGCGAGGGCGCCGGTGAGGACCGGGGCGGAGCCGAGCGCGACGAGGGTGCCCACAGCCACGCCGGTCCCGCGGACACCCGCGAAGAAGAGCGGCTGGTAGGCCGCAACCCCGATCGCCCCGGCGACGACGGCGACCCGGGGACGCAGGCCGGTGAACCCCCGGAATCCAATGGGGTGGCCGCCGAGGTGGGCCAGGGCGACGAGCAGAGCTCCGCCGAGCAGCAGTCGCAGCGCTCCCACCGACAGGGGGGAGGCCTCGGCCGGACCGAGGGCCTGCGCCGTGCCGGTGGTGCCGAAGCACACGGCGGCGAGGAGCACGAGCAGGCGCGGCACGAACAGATTGTTCCACAATTCCACAGTGATGCCAAGCCCCGGTTCCCCCGCGTGTCGGGGCCCGGGCCTACCCTCGTCGCCGTGCCCACCACTCCGCCGACCGACCGCGCCGACGAGGCAGCGCGGCGGCTGCTGCTCGTCCACGCGCACCCCGACGACGAGACGACGACCTGCGGCGCCACCATGGCCCACTACGCCGACGCGGGCGCCCGAGTGTCGCTGGTGACCTGCACCCGCGGTGAGGAGGGCGAGGTCCTGGTCGAGGACCTGGCTCACCTGGCCGCCACCCACCAGGACCGGCTCGGCGAGCACCGCGAGACGGAGCTGGCCACCGCGATGGCCGTGCTCGGCGTGACCGACTACCGCTTCCTCGGCCGGCCGGGCGAGTACCGGGACAGCGGCATGGCCGGCGAGGCGAGCAACGACCACCCGGCCGCCTTCTGTCGCGTGCCGGTCGACGAGGCCGCCGCCCGGCTGGTGGCGACGATCCGGTCCTTCCGGCCTCAGGTCCTGGTCACCTACGACCCCCTCGGCGGCTACGGCCACCCCGACCACATCCAGACGCACCGGGTGGCGACCCGGGCGGTAGAGCTGGCGGCCGATCCCGCCCACGGCGACGGCAGCCCCTGGCAGGTCACCAAGGTCTACTGGTGCGTGTGGGAGGAGTCGACCTTCCGCGCGGCGATCCGGCGGATGCACGAGGCGGGCGTCGACCTGCAGGGCATGGACCCGGACGGCGAGCTGCCCCCCTTCGTCTTTCCCGACGAGCGGATCACCACCGTCGTCGACGCGCGGGCCTGGAGCCAGGCCAAGCTCCGCGCCATGCGTGCCTATGCCAGCCAGGTGGCCGACGACTCGCCGTTCTTCGCCTTCGACGACCCCGACATGGTCCAGGCGTGGGGACGCGAGACCTTCGTCCTCGTGGCCGGCACGCCCGGCCCCGATCCCGCCGACCCGGACGGGCGCGAGAGCGACCTGTTCGCCGGCGTGGCCTGAACGCAGCTGGGCACACTGCGGAGGTGGCCACGCCGAAGGTGACAGTCGAGGTGGACGGGCGCACGCTCGCGCTGTCCAACCTCGACAAGGTGCTCTACCCGAGCACGGGCACGACCAAGGCCGAGGTCGTCGACTACTACACGCGTGTCGCGCCGGCACTCCTGCCGCACCTGGTCGACCGGCCGCTCACCCGCAAGCGGTGGCCGGACGGGGTCCAGGCGGCGAGCTTCTTCGAGAAGAACGCGCCCCGCGGCACCCCCGAGTGGGTGCGAACGGTGACGCTGCCGTCGCCGGGCAGCACCCGTGACCGCGAGGAGGTGACCTACGTCGTCTGCGACGACCTCGCCACCCTGGTCTGGCTGGCCAACCTGGCTGTGCTCGAGATGCACGTACCCCAGTGGACCGTGGACCGGCACGGGCGACCGGCCAAACCGGACCGCCTCGTCCTCGACCTGGACCCCGGACCGCCCGCCACGGTGGTCGAGTGTGCCCAGGTCGCCCTGCTCCTCCGCGAGGCGCTGGAGGAGGACGGTCTCGTGGGACATCCCAAGACCAGCGGGTCCAAGGGCATGCAGATGTACGTCGCCCTGGACGGCAAGGCCCCTGTCGAGGACGTGCACGGCTACGCCCGCGAGCTGGCCGAGCGCCTGGAGCGCAGCCACCAGCGACTCGTGGTCTCGCGGATGGAGAAGCGGCTGCGGCCGGGCAAGGTGCTCGTCGACTGGAGCCAGAACAACGCTGCCAAGACGACCATCGCCCCCTGGTCACTGCGCGGGCGCGACGAGCCGACGGTCTCCACGCCGGTGACCTGGGACGAGGTCGATTCCGCCGCACGGTCGCGGGCCCGCACCCGGCTCCCCCTGCGGTTCACCTTCGAGGACGCCATCGACCGCCTGACGACCGACGGCGACCTGCTCGCACCCGTGCTGACCGAGGCGTACGGCCTGCCGTCCCCCCGTCAGCCCTCGTAGCGGACGGGGCCCTCCGGCAGGCCGGGCAGCAGCCGGACCGCCTCGTCGCGGTCGACGCCGGTGGCGCGGAGCAGGTCGACCGCGAGGGACCGGGTCTGGGCGACGACCACCTGCCCCGCGAAGCCACCGGTCTCGTCCAGGGCCTCGGTGGACTGGCGGGCGGCTAGCAGCGCGGCACGGCGAGCGGCGACCGGCTCGTCGCCGCGCGCCAGGTCGGCACGCAGCAGCATGGCCGCGCCGGCCAGCTGGTGGAGGGCCGGAGGCAGCAGGCGGGGGACGGGCTCCTTGCGCCGCAGCAACGCCACCACGTGACGGGTCAGCACGCGGAGGTCCCGGACGGCGAAGTCGATCGGCTCCGCCGCGTCGATGTAGCCGATCAGGTGGCCGCGCGCCCGCCAGCGGACCGGCGCCATCCGGGAGATCTCCGCCGAGGCGTCGAGCGCGGCGTGCATCGCGTCGACGTCGGCCTGCATCGCTCGGGCCTGCGCCAGGGCCAGCGCCGCCGCGCTGCGGTCCCGCTCCTCCAGGGCCTCGGCAGTGGTCCTCATCACCTCGGCTACCGTGCGGAGCACCGGGTCGAGGTGCCGGCGGGCGGCCACCACCGGGTTGACCGGCAGCAGCAGGGCGCTCACCGCCAGCCCGACGACGCCACCGATCGCGGCGTCCACCGGGCGGGTCAGGTCGACCAACTCGCCGGGACCGGGTGGCATGAGGGTCGCCACGAGGACCGCGGAGGAGCCCGCCTGCGAGACGATCACCGCACCGCCCCCGAGGAACACGGCGCCACCCATCGCCAGTGCCACGACCAGAACGATCTGTGGCACCCCACTGCCGATCACGCCGATGAGCAGGTCACCGACGAGCACACCGACGACGACGCCGACGACGAGCTCGACGACCCGCCGTAGCCGCTGGCCGAGACTCACGCCCAGGGCGATGATCGCCGCGATGGGCGCGAAGAAGGGCTGGTCGTGGCCGAAGACCGGGCTCGTGGCCACGGCCCAGGCCAGTCCGGCCCCCACCGCACACTGCAGGATCGGGAAGAGGGTGAGCCGAAGCCTGCGGCGGCGAGTCCTCAGGGTGTCACGGGACCGACGTCCCAGAGCGTCGAGAGCCTCCTCGCCGAGAGCGGGCAGGCCGAGAGCCGGGCGTTCACGGGGACTCACCCGCCGATGCTAGGACCCGCCGCGGTGGGCTGGGGCTCGGTCGCCCGCCCCAGGTCGGCGCCGAAGGCGCAACGGGAGTCCCCCCCGGGGACGCAACGTCACCAACGCGTCCACCCGCGGCGGTGGGCCAGGTGCCGGCTCGACGGCGAAGCGCCGGGCAAGCACCGCGAGCACCAGGACCGACTCGACGAGGGCGAAGTCCCGACCGATGCACAACCGCGGCCCGGCCCCGAAGGGCAGGTAGGTGCCGCGGGCCGGGGTCGTCTCGAGGAACCGGGTGGGGTCGAAGCGTTCCGGGTCGGGCCACACCGCCGGGTCGCGCTGGACGGTGTAGGGACTGACCAGAACCAGGGACCCGGCAGGGACGGCGAAGCCACAGAGCTCGTCGGCGACGAGCGCACGGCGCGTCACGACCCAGGCCGGCGGGAACAGCCGCAGCGCCTCGTCGACGACGGCCCGCGTCCACGTCAACCGAGGCAGGTCGTCGGTGCCCGGGTCGTCGGCCAGGGCGGCCACCTCGTCGGCCAGCCGCTCCTGGGCGTCGGGGTGGTGGGCGAGGAGGTGAAGCGTCCAGGTGAGCGAGGACGCGACCGTCTCGTGCCCGGCCACGAGCAGGGTGACGACCTCGTCCCGTACGGCCGCGTCGTCGAGGCCCGCGCCGGAGTCACGCGCCCGGAGCAACATGCCGAGGACGTCGTCGCCCGGTGACTCCGCCGGACGCGACGCGACCATCGCGGCGACCTCGTCGTCGATGGTACGCAGTGCCCGACGCAGCCGCAGATTGCCCGGCGTCGGCACGGTGGGTGGCGGGAGCCAGGGTGAGCGGGCCCGCACGACCACCCGGTCCAACGCCGTGAGGACGGCCTCGACGATGCGCCCGGCTGTGTCACCTGACAGGTCGGTGGAGAAGAGCGCTGACCCGACCACCTCGAGGGAGGTCCGCATCATGGCGTCGTCGACGTCGACGACCTCGCCGTCAGGCACATCGGCCCACCGGAAGGCGGCGCGCCGGGCAGCGAGGACCGTGTGCCGGCCCACAGCGGACAACCCGTCCCGGTGGAAGGCAGGCTGCACCATCCGCCGGTGCGCCATCCACACCGGCGGGTCGGAGACGAGCAGACCCTGGCCGGTCACGAGGGCGAGCGTGTCGTACTGCACGGTCCGCTTGCCGTAGCCGCGGGCGTTGTCGACGAGCACGCGGCGGGCGGCCCCGGGTGCGTTGACGAGCAGCACGGGCGTGCGCGGCATCGGGAAGGAGACCACCGGCCCGTAGCGCGTCACCACGTCGCCGAGGTAGCCCAGCGGGTCGCGCACCATCCGGCGGGCCTCGCGCAGCATGTCCACCGGCTCCGGCCCGGGCGCTGCCTCCAGCGGCATGGGAGGGCCGGCGCGAACGGTCACCCGGGGCCCGCCCGGGTCACCGGTGACCGGTCACAGGTACAGCCCCGTCTGGCCGTCCTCGAGCCGCTCGGACGCCACGGCGTGCAGGTCGCGCTCGCGCAGCAGCACGTAGTCGTCCCCACGGACCTCGACCTCGGCCCGCTCCTCGGGGTCGAAGAGGACCCGGTCACCGACCTGGACGGTGCGCACGTTGGTCCCCACGGCGCGGACGACGGCCCATGCGAGTCGGCGACCCATCGTCGCCGTCGCGGGGATGACGATGCCTGCCGACGAGCGCCGCTCGCCCGCGTCGCCGTCCAGGGCGACCAGCACCCGGTCGTGGAGCATCCGGATGGGCAGCTTGTCCTCGTCGGCGGAGCTCACCCCCCGAGCGTACGACTGCGGGTGCGACTTCCCGGTCACCATCCCCGGGTGCCGGGCCCGCCCTTGAACGGGCCGGTGACGCGGCCGGTGATCCAGCCCCCGTAGAAGTCGCCTGCCTGCGCCGTCACGACCTCGCCGTCGACCGTGACCCGGTCGACTCGACCCGGGTAGAGCGCGACGGTGCCCCGCAGTGCCTCGAAGTCCGGACGGGGCGACGGGTAGCTCCACCCCGCGTCACGGACCACGAGTTCCGCGGACAGGACCAGGTCGTGGTAGGCGGCCACGCCCTTGAACTCGCAGGTGGTCGTACGACCGGAGGCGGCCGGGCGGAGGACACCCGGGGTGAAGGCGTCCGACGGCAGGTAGTACGTGGGCGGGTGGCTGGTCTCCAGCACGCGCAGCGCGGACCGCGTCCGGGCCACCTCGACACCGGCGAGCTCGACGACCACCAGCTCGTCGGTGCGCTCGACCCGGGGGGGCCGGGGGTAGTCCCAGACCGACTCGACCGGACGAGCCGCCGTCACGACCGCCGGGACCGCCAGACCAGGAGGCCCACGACGACGGCGACGCCGACCGCGGCCCCGATGACCTCGGGCCGTGGGGTGCCGTCCTCGGTGAGCAGTCGCTCCTTGAGCCGAGCGACGCCGCGCGTGGCGATGGAGCGTGGGCTCAGCCGGTCGACGAGCGCGTCCACCGTACCGGCCAGCCGCTGGCGCGCCTGGTCGATGTCGGCCTCGATCTCGTCCAGCGACCGTGGGCCGGGGCTCACGGGGCTGCCTGGCTGCGGTAGGGCCTGCGGCCCCTGCATGGCCTGCCGGGACGTGGGCAGGACCTGGTCGGGCTTGGTCACGGGCAGCCTCCGGCCGGAGCGGTCGCAGTGTCGCGGGCCACCGTACCCAGGTCCCGGTCACCCACGCGCGACCGCCGGGACGGACCGCGGGTCGAAGCCGTACGGGAGCTCGAGCCGGTGGACCCGCAACAGGTCGGCGTCGCCCAGCACCTCGCCGGTCGGCCCGTCGGCCACCACCACGCCGTCCGACAGGACCACCGAGCGCTCGCACAGCTCCAGGGCGTAGGGGAGGTCATGGGTCACCACGAGCACGGTGACGTCCAACCTGCGCAGGACCTCGGCGAGCTCGCGACGGCTGGCCGGGTCGAGGTTGCTCGTCGGCTCGTCGAGCACCAGGACCTCGGGCTCCATCGCCAGCACCGTGGCGACGGCCACCCGCCGGCGCTCACCGAAGGACAGGTGGTGCGGCGCCCGGTCGACCGCGTCCGCCATGCCGACGGCCGCGAGCGCCCGGCGGACGCGCCGGTCCAGCTCCGCCCCTCGCAGCCCGAGGTTGGCCGGACCGAAGGCCACGTCGTCGCGGACGGTCGGCAGGAACAGCTGGTCGTCGGGGTCCTGGAAGACGATGCCCACCCGGCGACGGACCTCTTGCAGCGTCTCGCGGTCGTCCGGCTGCACGGCCAGCCCGGCCACCTCGACGGTGCCCAGCCCGCCGGACAGGATCCCGTTGAGGTGGAGGACGAGCGTAGTCTTGCCCGCCCCGTTGGGACCGAGCAGGGCCACCCGTTCCCCGCGGTCGACCCGGAGGTCGACGCCGTACAGGGCCTGCCGGCCGTCCGGGTAGGCGTACGCGAGTCCTCTGACGATCAACGACGGAGGAGGCGGGGTGGTCACGCGAGCGTCCAAGCAGCCACCCCGACGGCCAGTGCGGCGACGGGGAGCGCTGCCGCCAGCCGCCAGGCCGCTGGTGACGCGCCGCCCCCGTTCAGCACCGGCAGGGCGCCCGTGTAGCCGCGGGAGAGCATCGCGACGTGGACGCGCTCCCCTCGCTCGTACGAGCGGATGAACAGTGCACCGGCCGCCTGCGCGAGGACGCGCACGTGACCGAGGTGCCCGGCCTGGAACCCCCGGGACTCGCGCGCGATGCGCATGCGACGCATCTCGTCGGCGACGACGTCGACGTAGCGGACCATGAAGGACGCGATCTCGACGAGCAGCGCGGGGACGCGCAGCCGCTGCAGCCCCACGAGCAGGGCGCGCGGCTCGGTGGTCGCCGCGAGGAGGATCGAGGCGACGACGCCCAGGCTCCCCTTGGCGAGCACGTTCCAGCCCGCCCACAGGCCCGGTTCGGACAGGGACACGCCCAGCACGTCGACCCGCGGTCCGGTGGCGACCAGGGGCAGCAGGACGGCGAAGACGACGAACGGCACCTCCACGAGCATGCGTGGCAGGACGAATCCGACGGGCACTGCGGACACCGCGGCCACCACGGCCAGCAACAGCCCATAGGCGACGAAGGCCCAGATCTGCTCCCTCGGGGTGGCGACGACGACAAGCACGAAGCCGAGGAGCGCCACCACCTTGACATGCGCCGGCAGCCGGTGCACCGGCGAGTCGCCGGGCCGGTGCATCCGGTGGGTGTGACCGCCGCCCACGCGCGGTTCCCCTCAGACCCGCTCGTGGGCATCGTCGGCGGGAGCGGTCGACCGGTCCGGCCGCCGTCCGGCCACGAGTCGGAAGACGAGCCATCCGACGAGCACGGTGACCGTCACACCGAGGAGGCCCGCCAGCCCGACCGGGATCCCCCCGACGTCGCCGTAGTCGGCCAGAGGCAGGTGGCCGAAGTCATGGTCCCGGGCCGTGTCGATGAAGCCCTGCTCCTCCGCGACGTGCTCCAACCCGTCGGGGCTCCCGGAGGCGAAGAAGCTGGCGACCCCGGCCAGCAACAGGGTGGCGGCGAGCCCGGCGGCCACGAGGCGGCCGGATGTCCGCCGCGCATGCGTCGTGGCGCCCGGCCCGACAGGCGCCTGCGCGGGGACCTGGACGCAGCCGTCGGCACCGCGGAGCTCGAGCGCCGGCCGCAGACCGCGGGCCGCGAACACGAGATCGGGCCGGACGGCCACGACGGCACTCACGGTGAGCGCGGTGATCACCGCCTCGCCGAGCCCGATGACCCCGTGCCAGCCGACCATCGTCGCGGTGAGCGGACCCAGCGGCAGGTCGGCGGCGCCGCCCACGGCGTACAGGCCCACGAAGACCACCGCGGCGGCCGGGACCGACAGCAGCGCGCCCACGAAGGCGGCCGGCACGACGGACGCCGGGCGGCGCGGCAGCAGGGCCAGCACCAGCCGCGTGCCGGCCCAGCCGACGGCGACGGTGACGACGCCGATGAGGACGATGTTGGTGCCGAGCGCGCTGAGACCCCCGTCGGCGAAGAGCAGGGCCTGCACCGCCAGCACGACGGACAGGACGAGGACGGCGGTCCACGGCCCGACCAGGACGGCGGCCAGGGCGCCGCCCATGAGGTGCCCGCTGGTGCCGACGCCCACGGGGAAGTTCAGCATCTGCACGGCGAAGACGAAGGCGGCGGTCAGCCCCGCGAGCGGAGCGGTCCGCTCGTCGGTCTCGCCGCGCGCCTTGCGCAGGGAGACCGCCACGGCCGCCGCGGCCACGGCACCGGTCGCGACCGACGTCGGGGCGTCCAGGAAGCCATCGGGCACGTGCATGCCACCGCTCCTCACTCGGTCTGCACTCGGTCTGCGCCGGGGCGGGCGCCGGCCGTCCCCCGCCCAGACGCATCGGCCTGTCGCCACGATGACGTACTTGCACATCGTGTGCAACAAGGATCCCTCGACGCCGGCCCGGCTCGCGCCGGCTCGGGGGCGCGACCTACGGTTGGCGCCGTGACCGACGCGCGCCTGTCCCCCGGAGACCCCGCCCCCGACTTCACCCTCCCGGACGCGGACGGTGAGCCCGTGTCCCTGTCGGACCACCGCGGCCGGCACACGATCGTCTACTTCTACCCGGCCGCCAGCACGCCTGGCTGCACGACACAGGCCTGTGACTTCCGCGACAGCATGGCGTCGCTGCAGGGCGCCGGCTACGCGGTCCTCGGCGTCTCCCCCGACCCGCCGTCCAAGCTGGCGCGGTTCCGCGACGAGCAGGGCCTGACCTTCCCGCTGCTCTCGGACCCGGGCAGGGAGGTGCTGACCGCCTGGGGCGCCTATGGCGAGAAGACCAGGTACGGCAAGACCGTGCAGGGGGTCATCCGCTCGACCGTCGTCGTGGACCCCGAGGGCCGAGTCGAGAAGGCCATGTACAACGTCAAGGCCACCGGGCACGTGGCAAAGCTCCGCCGGGAGCTCGGCCTCCCCTGACCTTCCGGCGCGCCGCAACGATCACGGCAGCCGCGCAGTGTGCGACAGTGACCTCCGCGCGGGAGTGGCGGAACTGGTAGACGCGCAGGATTTAGGTTCCTGTGCCCTCGGGCGTGCGGGTTCGAGTCCCGCCTCCCGCACCCGGTCGGCCGGCGCGGCGGTCGCCGTCGTCAGCGCACGAGGCGGAGCACGAACGGCAGCCGTACGGGCTGGCCGATACCGGCGGCCAGCGCGGCCACGAGCACGACGACCGGCCAGGCGAGGACCAGCGGGATCCACAGCAGCGCCGCGAGGCCGAGCGTGACGACCGTGGCCGCGACCAGCGCCATGTTCAGCAGGACGAAGCTGATCTGGACGTTCAGGGCCTCGACCGCCTGCTCGCGGACGTACGGCGAGCGGCTGCCCGGGCCGATGAGGACCAGCAAGGGCCCGAACACACTGGTGGCCAGTCCGAGCGCGTGCGCGAGAGCGGCCCACGGCCGGTCGGATCCCCTCCGTGGCACAGCGGTCCAGGCGGGGGCCGCAGGGGCCGGCGGCGGCACCGGGGCGGCGGGACGAGGAGGCAGCGGGGCCTGGCGCCGTCCGGACCACGGCGCGGGCGGGTAGAGCCCGTCGAGGCAGGCCCCGAGATCCGCCCGCGTCGTCGCCGTGAGCGCCCGGCCGAGGCGCTCGTCGAACTCGGCTCGGGTCAACCGTCCCTCCGCGAAGGCGGCGGCGAGCCGCTCGGCGACGGCGTCCCGGTCGCGGTCGGAGACCCGCCAGGACCCCGGCCCGCCGGAGGACCCGGGGACGGGGGCGGTCGGGTGCTGGCCGGTCCTGGCGTGATCGGCGGTGGGCTGGCTCACGGTGGCTCCTCGTTCTTCCTCGGACGTCGCTTCACAGGGTCGTCGCCCCGGTGACCGTACGGCATCGGGGATGACCCTGAGCGCCCCCGGAGACCGCGAGTCGTGCGGACCGTGCAGCGCCGGCCGGGTGGGACCTCAGGTCACGTCGACCGTGACGGCGTGCCACCCGGTGGCACCGTCCGGAGCCGGCGGGACGACCTCGCCGGTCTGGGCCTCGCCGGTCCCGTCGACGGCCCTGACCTCGAGCCGGTGGGTGCCCCGCGGCGCGTCCCACTCCCACACCCACTGCCGCCAGGTGTCCACGCTCGGCACCGCGGCGAGCTGCGCCTGCTGCCACGGACCCTCGTCGACCCGGACCTCGACGGCCTCGACGCCCCGGTGCTGCGCCCAGGCGGTCCCCGCGACGGTCACGAGCCCGGCGGCCGGGGGCGCCCCGGCCCTGGGCACGTCGATCCGCGAGGCGGTCTTGACCGGGCCTCGCGCGGACCACCCGCGCGAGGTCCAGTACGCCTCGGCCCGGTCGAACCGGGTCACCTCCAGGTCCACGACCCACTTGGTCGCGCTGACGTAGCCGTAGAGGCCGGGGACGACCATCCGTACGGGGAAGCCGTGCCGCACGGGTAGCGGCTCGCCGTTCATGCCGACGGCGAGGAGCGCGTCGCGGCCGTCGCCGAGGACGTCCAGCGGGGTGGACGCGGTCCACCCGTCGACGCTGGTCGAGAGCACCATGTCGGCGTCGGCACGCGGCCGACTCTCGGCGAGCAGGGCCGCCACCGGCACGCCGGTCCACAGCGCGTTGCCGGCCAGCTCGCCGCCGACCTCGTTGGAGACGCAGGTCAGCGTCACCCACCGGTCGACCAGCCCGCGGCCGACCAGGTCGTCGAGATCCAGCTCGACCTCGTGCTCCACCAGGCCGTGCACACGCAGCCGCCACTCGTCCGGGTGGACCAGGGGCAGCGACAGCGCGGTGTCGATCCGGTAGAAGCGGTCGTTCGGCGTGCGCCACGGAACGGCTCCGTCGACGTCCACCCCCGTGCCCGGTGGCGGCACGGCGTCCGGCAGGGGCCGCGGGAGGACCAGTGCGGCCCGGGCCGCCTCCACGGCTTCGCGCCGACCGAACAGCCACCGCCCGCCGGCGGCTGCCACGCCGCCGAGCAGGGCGACGAGGCCGACAGCCCGGAGGAAGGTCCGGCGGGAGGCGGCCTGGGCCTCGCCCGCGACGTCCGCCGCGCGCGACGCGGCGGAGTCCGGCCCGTCCGGGCCGCCCCGCGCAGGTGCTGCGACGAGCGGCCGGGGCGGGACCCTGCCGACCAGCTGGTCGAGGGCGGCGAGGCCGACGGCCCCGCCCACGGCCGTCGGCAGGAGATCGACCGCCCCCGAACCGGGGCGGCCCACCACGGCGAGGCCCGCCGCCGCCACCAGAGCCGCGGCCAGGGCGAGCCCGGCCCGACGGTGGGTCACGGCCAGCACCCCCGCTGCAGCCGCCACCGCGGCGAGCACGACCACGACGCCCGCGACCAGCACGACCTTGTCCGCCGTGCCGAAGGCCGTGATGGCCCAGTCCTTGACCGGGGCGGGCACCCGGTCGACGACCTCGCCGCCCACCGCGACCACGGGTGTGGGCCGGCCCGTCCACCCGGCGACCAGCTCGGCCACACCGAGCCCCGCGGCGACGGCGACGATGCCGGCCAGCGCCGGAGCCACCGCCGGAGCGACGCGCCCGGAGACCGCCTCGACCGTCGTCGTCATGACGCCATCCTGCGACGTCGGACGTCGAACGGCACGGGCGACGGCGCACGCGTCACCGAACCGTCAGGATCGCCTGGACCCGCCGTCGGTGGCAGGCTGGGACCGTGCATGGTGACCGCAACGTGCTGGGTGGCGACCTCGAACCCTGCGGCGGCGACCCGCTGACCGGGTTCTACCGGGACGGCTGCTGTTCCACAGGGCCGGAGGACATCGGCAACCACACCGTGTGCGCGGTCGTGTCGCAGGAGTTCCTCGCGCACCAGCTCGGCGTGGGCAACGACCTGGTCACCCCCCGGCCGGAGTACGGCTTCTCCGGCCTCGTCCCCGGCGACCGGTGGTGCGTGTGTGCCGCGCGCTGGCGGCAGGCGTACGAGGCGGGGGCGGCCGCCCCCGTCGTGCTCACCGCAACACACCCCCGGGCACTGGACGTCGTACCTCTCGAGGCCCTGAGGGAGCACGCCGTGGACGTCCCGGCCGACCCGCGGGCGCTGGGCTGACCCGGTCGGTCCACGGCGGACCTCCTCGGCCCGCCGAACCCTCGTCAGCCCCCGGACCTTCGTCAGCCGGCGAGCTCGCGGGCCAGGTGCGGGACCAGTGCCCGGAAGGCGCGGCCGCGATGGCTGACGGCGTCCTTCTCCTCCGGGCTCATCTCGGCGGTGGTCCGGCTCTCACCGGTCGGCTGGAGCACGGGGTCGTAGCCGAACCCGCCGGTGCCCCGCGGGGCACGCGTGAGGGTGCCCTCGAGCCGTCCCTCCTCGACGACCTCGCGGCCGTCAGGGGTGACCAAGGCCGCCGCGCAGGCGAAGTGGGCGCCGCGCCGGTCGTCGGGGACGTCGCGGAGCTGGTCGAGCAGCAGCTCGAGGTTGGCGCGGTCGTCGCCGTGCCTCCCGGCCCAACGGGCGGAGAAGACCCCCGGGAGTCCGGCCAGCGCGTCGACGCACAGGCCCGAGTCGTCGGCGACCGCGGGAAGGCCCGTGGCCGCAGCCACCGCCCGGGCTTTGAGCAGGGCGTTGTCGGCGAAGGTGAGCCCCGTCTCGGCGACGACGGGGACGCCCGCGAAGTCGTCGACGGGGTGGAGGTGGACGGCGAGCCCGGCCGCCTCGAGGATCCGGGAGAGCTCGGCGACCTTGTGCCGGTTGCGGGTGGCGAGGACGAGCACCGGCCGCTCCGCCAGTGCCGTCACCGCTCCAGGGCGGCCCGCTGGAACGCCGTCAGCTCGGCACACCCACGGGTGGCCAGGGCGAGCAGCGCGTCGAGCTCGGCCCGGTCGAACGGCACCCCCTCGGCGGTGCCCTGCACCTCGACGTAGCGCCCGTCGCCCGTCATCACGACGTTCATGTCCGTGCCCGCGGAGACGTCCTCGGTGTAGCAGAGGTCGAGCAGAGGCTGGCCCTCGACGACTCCCACGCTGACCGCCGCCACCGAGCCGGTCAGCGCCTGGTCGGAGGCCAGCTGCCCGCGGTCGCGCAGCCACCCGACGGCGTCGGCGAGCGCGACGTAGGCACCGGTGATCGCCGCCGTCCGGGTGCCGCCGTCGGCCTGCAGCACGTCGCAGTCGAGGACCACGGTGTTCTCGCCCAGCGCCGCGTCGTCGACGACCGCCCGCAGGGAGCGCCCGACGAGGCGGGAGATCTCGTGGGTCCGCCCGCCGATCCGTCCCTTCACCGACTCGCGGTCGCTGCGCGTGGTGGTGGAGCGCGGCAGCATGGAGTACTCGGCGGTCACCCACCCGCGACCGGAACCCTTGCGCCACCGGGGCACGCCCTCCGTCACCGAGGCGGCGCACAGCACACGGGTGCTCCCGAACTCGACGAGCACCGAGCCCTCTGCGTGGTCGAGCCAGCCCCGGGTGAGCCGGACGGGGCGGAGCTGGTCGGGCGTGCGGCCGTCGGGTCGGGTCATGGGCGCAGGCTATCCGCCGGGGCCGACAGAGCCGTGCGGCCACGGGCTCACAGCTCGACGACGAGCCCCGACGACGCCAGCTGGAGGTCCCCGCCGTAGACCTCGCTGGCCTCGGCGACGGCGACGGCGCCGTCGGTCCAGGGGGGCACATGGGTCAGCACCAGCCTCGGGACGTCCGCGGCCGCCGCGTGCTCGCCGGCCTCCCGGCCCGTGAGGTGGAGCCCCGGCGGGTTGCCGTCCCCCTCGACGAACGAGGCCTCGCACAGCAGCAGATCGGCCCCGCGCGCCAGGTCCACCAGCGCCTCGGAGGGTGCCGTGTCACCGGAGTACACGATGCCGTGGCCGCCGTGGTCGATCCTCAGCGCGTACGCCTCGACCGGGTGCACCACCCGTACGGGAGTCACCGTCAGCGGGCCGACGGAGTAGGGCGCCCGGCCGTGCTCGCGGAAGTCGAACTCGCTGTTCATGCCGGGCTCCTCCGGCAGGTCGTAGGCCCGGGCCAACCGGGCGCCCGAGCCGCGCGGACCGTACACCGGGATCTGCGGCGCCGGTCCGCTCGGCCGGTACTTGCGCGCGACGTAATAGGCGCAGAGGTCCAGGCAATGGTCCGCGTGGAGGTGGGAGAGCAGGACGGCGTCGACGGCATAGATGTCGACGTGACGCTGCAGCTCCCCCAGTGCGCCGTTGCCGAGGTCGATGACGACACGGAGGCCGCCGGCCTCGACCAGGTAGCAGGACGCCGGGGAGCGCGGGCCGGGGAAGGACCCGGAGCAGCCGACCACGGTGAGGCGCACCCGACCTCCTCAGACCCCGGCCCCGGCCGCGTCGACGGCGCCGACCTCGGGCCCCAGGAAGCGCCGGCCCAGCTCGAGGAACGGCCGCGGGTCGCCGGTGGCGCGGAAGCGGTGCCGCGGAGGCGGCAGGTCGTCGTCGCGCATGAGGCCGTGCGAGGCCAGCACTCGGTACACGTCCTTGGCGGTCTCCTCCGCGCTGCTGACCAGCGTGACCGCGTCACCCATGACGTAGGAGACGACGCCGGTCAGCAGCGGGTAGTGCGTGCAGCCGAGGACGAGCGTGTCCACCCCCTCGGCACGTACCGGGTCGAGGTAGTCGCGGGCCACTTCCTCCAGCTCGGCACCGTGGGTGACCCCGCGTTCCACGAACTCGACGAAGCGCGGGCACGCCCGGGTCGTGATGGCGAGGTGCGGGGCAGCGGCAAACGAGTCCTCGTACGCGCGGCTGGCCACGGTCGCACGGGTACCGATGACCCCGACCCGACCGTTGCGGGTGGCGGCCACCGCGCGGCGGACCGCGGGCTGGATCACCTCGACGACGGGCACGTCGTAGCGCTCGCGGGCGTCGCGCAGCACGGCACTGCTGGCGCTGTTGCAGGCGATGACGAGCGCCTTGACGCCCTCCCCGACCAGCTGGTCCATGAGGTCGAGGGCGTAGGCGCGGACCTCGGCGATCGGCCGTGGACCGTAGGGGCCCCTGGCGGTGTCGCCCACGTAGAGGATCGGCTCGTGCGGCAGCTGGTCGAGTACGGCGCGTGCGACGGTGAGCCCGCCGACGCCGCTGTCGAAGATGCCGATCGGCGCGTCCGCCACGGAGGAGAGGGTACGTCCTCGCCGGGTCCGGCCGGACCCCCGGTGAGGACGTCGTCCCTCCCCCATGGTGATCACACCGGCAACGCGCTCACCGGCACCGCAACGCCTCATCCCCGAGCTCGACGCGGCGATCAGCGGTCGTGCAGCCGGCCGGCTCGTATCGACGGGAGCGGGTCAGGCCCAGAGCTGGCCGTCCAGGCGCTCCTCGGCCTCGTCCAGGGTTCCCTCGTAGGCCCCGGTGGACAGGTACTTCCAGCCGCCGTCGCAGACCACGAACGCGACATCGGCGCGTTCGCCCTGACGCACCGCGCGGTGGGCCACCCCGAGGGCCGCGTGCAGGATCGCACCGGTCGAGATGCCGGCGAAGATGCCCTCGGCCTCGAGCAGCTCGCGGACCCGTCGCACCGCGTCCCGCGGCCCCACGGAGTAGCGGGTGGACAGCACCGACTCGTCGTAGATCTCGGGTACGAAGCCCTCGTCGAGGTTGCGCAGCCCGTAGACGAGCTCCCCGTAGCGCGGCTCGGCCGCCACGACCTGCACCCCCGGGACCTTCTCGCGCAGGAAGCGGCCCACGCCCATGAGGGTCCCGGTCGTCCCGAGCCCGGCGACGAAGTGGGTGACCGACGGCAGGTCCTCGAGGATCTCCGGACCCGTGGTGAGGTAGTGGGCCTCGGCGTTGGCGGGGTTGCCGTACTGGTAGAGCATCACCCAGTCGGGGTGCTGGTCGGCCAGCACCTTGGCCACCCGGACCGCCTCGTTCGAGCCACCGGCCGCGGGGGAGTAGACGATCTCGGCGCCCCACATCGACAGCAGCTGGCGCCGCTCGACGGAGGTGTTCTCCGGCATCACGCAGACCAGCCGGTAGCCGCGCAGGCGGGCGGCCATCGCGAGCGAGATGCCGGTGTTGCCGGAGGTCGGCTCGAGAAGGGTGGCGCCGGGCTCGAGTCGCCCGTCCCTCTCGGCCGCCAGGACCATCTGGAGGGCCACGCGGTCCTTGACGGAGCCGGTGGGGTTGCGGTCTTCCAGCTTGGCCCAGAGCCGGACGTCGGGGGACGGCGACAGCTGCGGGAGCCCGACGAGCGGGGTACGCCCGACGGAGTCCAGCAGCGAGTCGAAGCGCACCGGCGGCTCAGCCCCCCGCGACGGCAGGCAGCACGGTGACCGAGTCGCCGTCCGAGAGCTCGGCGCCCAGCCCGCCGAGGAAGCGGACGTCCTCGTCGTTGAGGTAGACGTTGACGAAACGGCGCAGCCCGCCGTCCTCGACCAGCCGGTCGCGCAGGCCCGGGTGGCGGCTCTCCAGGTCGTCGATCAGCCCGGCGAGGGTGTCGCCTTCCGCCGAGACGGCCTTGGCGCCGCCGGTGTACGTGCGCAGGATCGTCGGGATCCGGACCTCGATGGCCATGCAGGTGCTCCTGGACGTGGTGCGGTTGGGTTCGGGCGGCCCGCCGCGCCCGACCGGCGCAGCACACCTCGTACGGGGAACGGGCTGGGCGGCAGGGTCATTCCCGAGCGTGGTCGGGCTCGAGCACCCGGACCTCCTCCTCGCTCACCTCACCGTCGACGATGCGGTACGAGCGGATCTCCACCTCGTCGTCGGCGCGCGTGGAGACCAGCAGGTAGTGCGCGCCGGGCTCCTGGGCGAGCGAGACGTCCGTCCGGGAGGGATAGGCCTCGGTGGCCGTGTGGGAGTGGTAGATGACCACCGGCTCCTCGTCGCGGTCGTCCATCTCGCGCCAGACCCGCAGCTGCTCCTGGGAGTCGAATCGGTAGAAGGTCGGTGAACGCTCGGCGTTGGTCATCTCGACCGCCCGCACCGGTCGGTCGGACCCCGCGGGCCCGGCGACGATGCCGCACGCCTCGTCCGGGTGGTCGCGGCGGGCGTGGGCGACGATCGCGTCGAGCAGGTCACGGCGGAGCTCCAGCACGGCCGCCCAGCCTACGGGCTCAGCGCAGTCCCGCGGACAGCGCCCGGACGAGGGTCTCCTGGACGAAGCCCAGCCACTCGTATACGTGGTGCACGTACGCACGGGGGTCGTCGTCGTCGAGGGAGTCCCAGTAGTCCTCGTCCCCCTCCTCGACCCCCAACCGGGTGCCCAACGCCAGGCGCAGGTCGGTGAGGGTGCGCAGCCAGGCAGTGGCCTGCTCGCCGTCGAGCCGGAGGTCGAGCTTGTCCGGCGTCGCCCGCTTACCCTCCGGCTCGGGCGTCGCCAGCGAGGCCAGCACGCTGGCGGCCGCGCTCGACTTCGCCTCGCGCAGCCCGCGCTCGGTGTAGCGGCGGAACTCCGCGGACTGCTCGTCGTCGGCGTAGGCATCGGGGAACAGCCGCAGCAACACCGGGTCGGTCGGCCGGTCGGGGTCGTCGCCGAGGGCCAGTGCCGCGGCGAGCGGGTCGTCGGCGTCGGCCGGGGCCGGTTGCGCGTCGTGCACGAGCTCGAGCAGTTGGCCGACCAGGGATCGGAGCAGCTCGACCTCGACCGTGTGGAAGGTCGCGGACACGCCACCGCCGCGGACCCGCCGGAACGCCGTGCTCAGGGCTCAGTCCCCCGACTTCTGGAGCGTCGCCCACAGGCCGTAGCCGTGCATGGCCTCCACGTCACGCTCCATCTCCTCACGCGAACCCGACGACACGACCGCCTTGCCCTTGTGGTGCACGTCCATCATCAGCTTCTCCGCCGTCGGCTTGGCGTAGCCGAAGTGGGTCATGAAGACGAACGTGACGTACGACATGAGGTTCACCGGGTCGTTCCAGACCACCGTGACCCAGGGCGTGTCCGGACGGACGACGTCCTCGGCTTCGGGGCGCTCGATCTCGACCGGTGCGGTGGACACGACCCCCATGTTCTCACCAGGTCTCGGTCGCGGACGCGCTGCGGCTCCCCGGCCGGTCGATACGCTCGGGTGCGTGACCCGGTCCACGGCGCTGCTGACCGACCACTACGAGCTGACCATGCTCCAGGCGGCGCTCGAGGGCGGCACCGGCGGCCGCCGGTCGGTCTTCGAGGTCTTCGCCCGCCGGCTCCCCGAGGGACGCCGGTACGGGGTGGTGGCCGGGGTCGGGCGGTTGCTCGACGCCGTCGAGGCGTTCCGTTTCGACAACGCGGTGCTCGCGGACCTGGCCGGCCGACGGGTCATCGACGACCGGACGCTGGACTGGCTCGCCGACTTCCGGTTCTCGGGCGATGTCTGGGGCTACGGCGAGGGCGAGTGCTACTTCCCGTACTCGCCCCTGCTCGTCGTCGAGGGAAGTTTCGCCGAAGCCGTCCTGCTCGAGACGCTGGTCCTCTCGATCCTCAACCACGACACCGCCGTCGCGTCCGCCGCTTCCCGGATGACCTGCGCCTCCGCCGGCCGCCCGTGCATCGAGATGGGCTCCCGCCGGACGCACGAGCAGGCCGCGGTCGCCGCCGCCCGTGCCGCGTACGTGGCGGGGTTCGCCACCACGAGCAACCTCGAGGCCGGCCGGACGTACGGGATCCCGACCGCGGGGACGAGCGCCCACTCCTTCACGCTCCTGCACGACAGCGAGCGGGACGCCTTCACCGCCCAGGTGGCCTCGCTCGGCAAGGGGACGACGCTGCTGGTGGACACCTACGACGTCGCCGAGGCGGTCCGGGCGGCCGTCGAGATCGCCGGGACGTCCCTGGGCGCCGTGCGGCTGGACTCCGGGGACCTGCTCGCCCAGGCTCACGAGGTCCGGGCCCAGCTCGACGAGCTCGGCGCCCGCGACACCCGCATCGTGGTGACGAGCGACCTCGACGAGCACGCGATCGCCGCGCTGGCCGCCGCGCCCGTCGACGCGTACGGCGTGGGGACCTCGCTCGTCACGGGGTCCGGGGCGCCCACGGCGGGACTGGTCTACAAGCTGGTCGCTCGGTCGGACGGGGACGGCGGCGAAGTGGTGTCGGTCGAGAAGCTCAGCAAGGACAAGGGGAGCCGCGGAGGACGCAAGTACGCCCTGCGCCGCCGCTCGGCCCGCGGGGTCGCGCAGGCGGAGGTCGTCGGCGTGGGGCGACCGCCCGACGACGACGGCGACGACCGGCCGCTGCTGCGGGAGCTGATCCGCTCCGGCGAGGTCGTCGGCCGCGAGCCGCTCTCGGCCGCCCGCGACCGCCACGCAGCCGCCCGGGCCGAGCTACCGCGGGCCGCCCTCCGACTCTCCCGGGGGGAACCCGCCCTGCCAACTGTCTACGAGGAAGGACTCCTGTCGTGAGCACCGCGTTGGTCGTCGTCGACGTCCAGAACGACTTCTGCGAAGGGGGGAGCCTTGCCGTGCAGGGCGGCGCCGAGGTTGCCTTCCGCATCTCCGAGGTGCTGCACCGGTGGGCCGCGGCCGACCCGGACGACCGCGAGTACGACTTCCTCGTGGCCACCCGGGACCACCACGTCGACCCTGGCCCGCACTTCAGCCGGACCCCGGACTTCGTCGAGTCGTGGCCGGTGCACTGCGTCGCGGGGACCGACGGCGCCAGCTTCCACCCCAACCTGGACCCGCAGCCTTTCCACGCCGTCTTCACCAAGGGCGAGTACGCCGCCGCGTACTCGGGGTTCGAAGGCGCCGACGTCGACGGCACCAGCCTCGCGGACTGGCTCCGTGAACGAGACGTCGACCGACTCGACGTCGTGGGCCTCGCGACCGACCACTGCGTCCGGGCGACCGCTCTCGACGCCGTACGGGAGGGGTTCGCGACCACCGTCCTGCTCGACTTCACTGCGGGGGTGAGCGGAGACACGACAGCACGCGCCGTCGAGGACCTGCAGG
>DATHUJ010000090.1:0-12167 GCA_035462375.1 Jiangellales bacterium | reverse complement strand
GGCCGTGGCGCTGTCGGGCGCCGTCGTCTTCCTCGGCCTGGTCTTCGGCTGGTGGCTCTTCCTGATCGGCATGGCCATGGCCACCGTCGCGGTGCTGGGCTTCGTCTTCGAGTACTACCGCGGCGAGCACGCCCACTGACCCCTGCCACTGATCACGGCAGCCGCCTAACGGTCCCGGGCCAGGAGTCCGCGCCCCGTGCGTGCCCGTCCGGCCGGCCGCCCGCCGGTCCCGGTCGGCGGCGTCAGCGGCTCACGGTGATCTTGCCCGTGCTCCCCCCTGGGCGACGACTGATCACCGTGGGGCGGGGATCCCGGTCGACGGCACCGCAGCCGCATGGTGATCTCGGACCGCGGCCCAGCCGTGACGGGCCCGCCACCCTCCGACGGGTTGGCCGGTCGCTTCGCCGGGTATGCGCGAGAGCATCAGGGAGACAGGGTGGGGAGAGGCTGTGCTGGGGCGCCGCGTGCCGCGCGACCACCGGGTGCGGCGTCCTCGTGTGCGGCGTCGCCCTTGGTTCCGCCCGGCCGAAGCGAGCCCTACACTCGCCGGCCGCCCCAGCAGCCCGGGCATCGCCCGCCGCACCCTGGCCGTCGTCCTTGCGGCCGCTCTCCTCGGTGCCTGCGGCGTGACCACCGACCCGGCTGAGGTGACCCCCGAGGTCTTCGTCGAGCAGCCGGCGACGGGGCCCGAGGTGGTCGAGGTCCACGGGCAGGATGCCGTGGACGAGGCCTACCGCGAGCTGACGGACTTCGCCCTCGCCCACGCCTTCCGCGACGACCTGCTCGATCCGCAGGACCGCGACTTCCCGGCCGACGAGCTCCGCTCCGCCGTCCCCGCGCAGTTCACCCCCGACCTCGCCGAGACCTGGGCCGTGCAGGTCGCTCGCGCTGCCACAGGGGACCCGGCGGCCCAGGAAGCGGTCCGCGTCATGCAGTTCCACGGTTGGGGCCCCGAGACCTGGGCGGTGCCCGACGACGGCTCACCGGTGGTCGCCGAACGGATCGTCGAGCCGCGCGTCGAGACGGCGCCCGCCGACCCCGGAGGACGGCCCCAGCTGGAGATCACCTTCCGCCACCTGGCCACGCTGGAGTTCCAGGAGGACGGCCGCCCGTTCCGGATCGACGTCGACAAGGACATGGCCTACTGGCTTGTCCCGTCCGACGAGGACTCCGGCCCGCGCTGGCTCATCGACGCCTACGACGGCCGGTACGACGTGAGCCCGGCCGATCGTTGACCCCGACGGCCGGGACTACCGCCCGCCCTCCAGCGCTCCCGCGTCCCGCAGCACCTCCAGCACCTCGGGCAGCTCCGCGAAGGCCGCCTCGACGTCCTCAGGCGTCGCCACCCGGTGCGCGTTGTCCCGCAGGTAGCCCCGCAGCGCCTCGTCGAAGGCCTCGGCCCCGGCCCGTGCCCGCGCCTCCAGCAGCGCCGCACCGCCCGCGAGGTAGACCCCTCGTACGTAGGCCGTGCTCGGCCGCCGGTAGTCCAGCCAGTGGTCCATCGGCTGCCCCACCTCGCCGAGGTACGACTCGCCTCGGTTCGGCGACGGCCCCCCACCCTCCGGGTCGGTGACCATCTGGACGAAGGTCGCGAGGGCCTCGTCCAGCCACGGGTCCCGCGCCTGGTTGTTGCCCACCAGCCCGTAGAACCACAGGTGGGCCACCTCGTGCGTCACCAGCCACGACTCCTCGACGGGCGACACGTCGCCGAACTGCACCGCTCCCGGGAACTCGATGCCGTCCGTCTGGTCCGGCAGCACGCTCACCCACACGTCCGGGTACGGGACCGGCCCGAGCCACGAGCCGACCCGCTCGACTGCCTCTGCCACCTGCTCCGCCCACACCTCCGGGTCGGCGTCGGACCCGGACCCCGGCGTCCCGACGCGCACCCGCACGTCCCCGACGTCCCGGGTCGCCAGGTCCAGCCGCCCGACGGTCACCGTGACGTCTCGGACGGCGGGGGCCGTGAATCGGTGCCGCATCATCCCGTCGCCCGCTGCTTCCTCGCCCGCCGGCGACCCCGTGCCGAGGACCTCGTACCCCTCCGGCGCGACGACCTCCAGCGACCGCAGCTCGAAGGTCTCGCTCGTCGTCGTCTCACCCACCACGGGCACCGCCTCGTCGCGGGCCCACCCCCGACCCTCCTCCCACGCCAGCAGGGGGAACGCGGTCCCGAACCACGCCACATCTCCCATACGGGAGGTGCCGACCCGCTCGTCGACACCCTCGCCCAACGTGACGGTGAAGCGCAGGTCGGCGGTCACGGTGGTCCCGGCGTCCACGCACTCCGGGAGCGGCACCTCGACCAGCGTGCCGGGCGAGCCCTCGGGCGCACCGCCGGGCGAGACCTCAGGCTCCACCTCGACCGAGTCCACGAGGACCTCGGTCACCTCGAGCGCGCTCCCGGCCTCCGCGAGGAAGGGCTTGTTGGGCCAGGCCCGGAAGACCAGCTCGCAGACCTCCAGGTCCGGTGTGAAGTCGACGCGCTCGGTCCCCTCGACGGAGCGCAGGTCCCCGGCCACGTCGAAGGTGAGGTCGACGACCGGCCGGGTGGGGGAGGGGTCCGGCCAGTCGAGGGTCGCCGGGTCGACGTCTCCCCCCGCCGGCGCGCAGGAGGCCGCCAGCGTCAGGACCGCCGCCGCGACGACGAGGACGGGACGGGCGGCGGTGGTCATCGCCGCCACGCTAACCGGCAGATTCCGGACGCGCCCGTCGCAGCAGCTCGACGCGCACGAGCCCCTGACCGGGCTCACCCGCCGGCCAGCAGCGCAGCGCCGTCCGCCTCCGTGACGTGGACGGAGGTGGCGCCGACGACCGCGACACACCCGACCTGCCCGTTCCCGGGGCGGAGGTCACACAGGGCGACCGAAGGTTGCGCACGCCCCGCCCACCCGATCAGCTCGGGCTCCCGGTCGGGGAGGCTCACGACCAGCTCCGACGGTGGGACGGCCAGCCCGTCCCCCGTCGCCTTGAGCACGGCCTCCTTGCGGGTCCACCACACCGCCAGTGCGTGCGGGCGGGCCGCAGGCAGCAGGTCCGCGTAGGCGGCCCGCTCGGCCGGCGCGAGGATCTCGACGGCGGCCGACAGGACGGGGTCACCCGGCTCGCGGACGGGCTCCACGTCTACGCCCACCTGCACCGAGCCTGCGACCACCTCGTGACCAGCCTCCGACGCCACGGCCACGACCACCCGCTCGCCCGTGTGCGCCAGGCTGAACGGCACCGCCGGTCCGGGCCCGACCAGCCGCGGCTTGCCGTGGTCGGCGCCGCACCGCCCGCACGTCCGGTCGAAGCGCAGAACCGCGGGTGCCTCCCCGACACGGCGGGCGAGGACCTGGCGGGTCAGGGCGTGCGCGGTGACGTACCGGGCCCGGTCTCCGTCCCGGGCGAGCCGGGCGGCCTGCTGTCGCTCCGTGGCGTCCAGGACCGCGAGCAGGCGAGGCTCGGCACTAGGCCGGGCCCACCACACCGAGCAGGCGACCGGGGTCCCGCTCAGCGGCACGCCGTCATCATCCGGTCCACGAGGTCCAGGCCGAGGTCGAGGGCCAGTGGCTCCGGCACCGGCAGCCCCCCGTCGACGAACCAGTCGGGCGTCGCCTCCGGGTGCGGCCCCACGACGCCGACGGCCCCCCGCCCGTACGGGGCTACTGCCGCTGCCGGCAGGCCGTTGTCGTAGACGGCGACGACCTCGGCCGGGCCACGAGTGGGAGCGAGGTCGAACCACGGGCCGTCCTGGAAGTAGACCCGGCGGGACCGCCCCGCCCACCAGACGTCGACGACGGTGTCCGCGTCGTCGGTGACCGAGGCGCCCGGCGAGGAGATGTAGCGGTCGGTGTCCCCCGGGAGCAGCCCGAAGCCCGGCGTCTCGCCGGCCAGGTAGCCGCCCAGACAGAAGCCGAGGTAGTGGCCGCCGGAGGCGACGAGCTCTCGCACTGCCGGACCGGACCGTCGGAGCTTCCGGTAGGCCCTGCTGAGCTCGCCGCCGCCCGGCTGGGCGTAGACGGCGGCCCGCGCCACCACGTCGGGCGACAGCTGCACGGCCTCGCGCGGCCCGACGTACCTCACGTCGAGGTCCCAGCGCGACCGCCGCAGCAGCGCCGCGACCGCCTCGGGGCAGCCCGGCTCCGCTGCGGGCCCGCGGTAGACGAGCGCGAGCCCGGACGTGCGGCAGGGCGGCCCCACCAGCGGGACCTCAGACCGCGCCGGGACGCTGCGGCGCCCACGGCTGCGGGCGGCCGGCGATCCCCCGCCGTACGGGATCGGTGGCCCACCAGAGGACTTGCTCGAGCGGTCCGCGGGCGAACCACCGGGACCACAGCAGCGCGAAGCCGATGAGGCCCACAACCTGTACGAGGAATTCGGCCCAGGGCGCCGCCGGCAGCACAGGCACCGTGAGCAGCAGGACGTGCGCCGTGTAGAGGGTGAGCGGCATGCTGCCCGCGGCGGCGAGCGGCCGGAGCTGCGGCCCGGCGACCCACCCGAGCACGAGTGCGACACCCAGGACGGCGAGGGCGACGCCGATGGTGAACAGCAGGTCGAGCGGCGTGGTCGAGTGGGGGGCCGCGACCGCCAGCCACCACGGCGAGGTGGTCGGCAGCGCACCGTCGCTGCCCCAGACGAAGACGTCGGTGTACTGCTCGAGCGTCATCGACCGCATCGCGACCTCGGCCAGCTCGGCGCTCCCGCCCGCGCGCTCCAGCAGGAACCAGGACAGCGTGCTGGCGGCGAGCGCGAGGGCGGTGCCGCCCACGATGAACCCCACGACCACGCCGCGCGAGAGACGTGACCGCCCGACGGCCAGGCCGATGCAGATGTATGCCATCCACGGCAGCGCGGGGTAGACCCCTGTCAGCAGGAGCTCAGAGGCCAGCTGTCCCGGCGCCTGGACCAGGTCGGCCGGAGTCGGGTTGGTGCCGCCGAAGTCCGCGAGCCCGCCACGGACGAGGTGGCTCAGCACCGGGACGGCCACGGCGACGCCCAGGGCGAGAGCCACCAGCCAGCGCACGGGCAGCCGTAGCAACGGGATCGCGAGGACGAACAGGACGGCGTAGTACGCCAGGATCACGGCTGCGTCCTGGATCGGTACCAGCGCCCCGAGCAGCAACCCGATCAGGCCGATCAGCGCCGCGCGGACCGTCAGGGACGCGGCGGCGGCCGACCAGCGCCGCCCCTCCGGACGGCGGCGCCGACCCGTGGACAGTGCGATGCCGACACCTGCGACAACGGCGAAGAGGGCCGCGGACTTGCCCGCGGACAGCGTCCAGGGCAACGACATCCGGCCGTCGGCAGTCGCCGCCGGCAGGATGTGGACGGCCATCATGCCGAGGAGAGCGACCCCCCGGGCGATGTCGACCCCGACGATCCGCCGGTCCGGCTCGCGAGCCGTCCGGACGCTGCCGGCCTCGGTCGGGTCACCGGGGACCGCCGGAGGGCTCGCCACCCCGCCGGGCGCGTCGACCCCCGGGTCACACGCGTGCGGGATCTCCCCGGCCTCCTGCCGTACGGGGGTGGGCTGGGCTGCCGTCGGCTCATCCCGTACGGGAGGAGCCTGAGGCCCGTCCCGTACGGGGGTCTCATGGGGAGCCGGGCGGAGGCCGGGCTCGGTGTCGTGGACCATCAAGCCGTCCTGTCCAGGGTCGTGGTCGGGGCCGACGTGGTGGTGTGGTCCGGCTCCAGGTGCGGCCGACGCGGCGCAGTCTGTGCCGGGATGCCGCGCCAGGTCGTGCCGGGCAGCAGCGTCTCGCCCTTCATCACCAGGGAGAGCGGCGCGAGAGAGGCGTCCTCGCCGACGACCGTGTCGTAGAGTACGACCGCCCGGCTCCCGACGCTCGCCCGGTCCCGCAGGGTGACGGTGGACATCTTCATGACGCGGTCCTCGAAGAGGTGCGTCTGCAGCGAGGCGGCCGCGCCTACGGCGACGTCGTCACCGATCCGGACCAGGTCGAACTCCGTGACGTACGTAGTCTCGACCAAGCTTCGCTGCCCGACCCGGACGCCGAAGAGCCGCAGGATCGGCGCGAGCAGCGGCGTGCCGGTGAGGACGTTGAGCAGCGCAGGGACGGCTGCGGCCTCGTAGATGCCGGTGACGAACTCGGTGCGCCGGACGAAGGTGCTCCAGAGCGGCTCCACCCGGGGCCGGTAGCGGCCGACGACCGCCCACTTGAGCCCGGCGACGAAGGCGACGACCCCCAGGCTGGCGGTCAGCGCCAGCAGTGGGGTGGCCAGCACCACGGCCCACGTCGGCGTGGCCGCGGCGACCAGCGAGAGCGCGTAGAGCGTGGCGAAGGTGGAGACCCCCAGGATCGAGGCAGGCATGACCACGCGGAGGAACTCGATGACGTAGCGAGCGCGTACCTGGCGCCGGCTGGGGCGGAAGGTCTGCGCCTCGGTGAACTCGTCGTACATCTGCCGCTGGGGCAGGTAGAACGGCGGCGATCCGAGCCAGGAGCTTTCCGGCTCGACCCCGCCGACCGGCGGGACGGAGAGGACGCCGATGAGGGACCCGTCGGCCAGGTGCGTGCCGGAGGGTACGAAGGCGGCGTTGCCGACGAAGGCGCGGTTGCCCACGTCGGTGGCGCGCAGGGCGACGTGGCCGTTGCAGTACGTCGCGCTGCCAACGCTGGCCATGTCGGCGACGAAGCAGTCTTCCTCGAGGACCAGCAGGTCGGGGTCGACGTCGGCGATCGTCGAGACCTCGGCGCCGCGTCCGACCCGGGCCCCGAGGGCGCGCAGCCACATCGGCGTGTAGAGGGTCGAGTAGAGCGTGTTGTTGAGCAGCAGGCTCAGCTGGAGCAGCTTGTCGCCGAACCACTTCTCCATACCGAGCTGCGACCTGAGGTGGTGCACGCCCACCGGCGTGGCGGGTAGCGCCAGGCGTCGGACCACGATCAGCAGGGCGCAGGTCGTGAGCACGAAGACCGGCCCGGAGAGCGCGGTGACCAGCAGCGCCGCGAGCTCGCCCTGCGCCAGCAACGTCCACCAGACCAGGGCGACGACGGGGGCGAGCGCGACGAGGGGAAGGAGCTCCAGCACGGCCAGGCCCAGGGCGAACCAGGGCAGCAGCTCGCGCGGCCAGGACTTCGGCGCCAGCGGGCACTCGGTCATGAGGTCCAGCACCGGGTCGCCGGCGCCCTCCCGCGGCTGGGCCGGCGACCCGACCCAGGCCTCGCCGTCGGGCACCTCGCCGTCGCGCGGCAGCAGCGACTGCTCGTGCAGCATCGCCCCGTCGCCCACGCGGCAGGGACCCTGCACGACGCAGTTGGCGCTCACCATCGCGTCCCGCCCGATCTCGACGGCTCCGACGGTCAGCACGCCGCCGGCGACCTCGTAGGCGCGCAGGTGGGCGGCGTAGCCGATCGTCGCGCCGTCGTGCAGCCGGACGAGGGACGGCAAGGGGATCTCCGCCGTGCCGATGTGGCAGGCCTCGCCGACCCGGGCCCCGGCGAGCCGCAGGTAGGTCTCGGCCCACGGTGAGCCGCTCAGGATCATCAGCGGCGAGAGCGCCATGATCCGCTGCGCCGCCCAGACCCGCAGGTGCACTGCCCCCCAGAGCGGGTGCGTGCCCTCGGTGATGCCGCGGCTCAGCAGCCGTACGGCGACGATGGGGAGCACCCAGCGGCCGAGCAGGTAGGCCAAAGGGATCGTGGCGACCAGCTGGCCGACGAGCGCCCACGAGGGGACGCCGTCGTTGAGACCGTAGACGAGCCCGATCGGCAGCATGAAGAGGACGAGCAGGGCGTAGAGCCAGCCCAGCTGGGCCACGGCGAAGGCGGCCACCCGCCAGCGGCGCGGCGGTTCGGGGCGGGCGACGGCGACGGCCGTGCCCCCTCCGACGGCCTGGCCGGCCAGCTCGTCCTGGTGGCGGGCGAGGGCCCGCACGGTCGGGTGGGAGTAGAGGTCCATGACCGACAGCCCCGCCCCGGCCTGTTCCGACCGGAGCCGCGAGACGACGGTGGCCGCGAGGAGCGAGTGGCCGCCGAGGTCGGTGAAGAAGTCGGCCTCGACCGAGACCGCGTCGGCGGGCAGCCCGAGGACCTCGGCCCAGACCGCGGCGATCCGCTGCTCGGTGGGCGACTCGGCGGCCACCTGCTCGCCCGTCCCGCCGACCAGGCGCGGCCGCTGCGGCGCGGGCAGGCTGCCCCTGTCGACCTTGCCGCTGTGCAGCATCGGGACCGCGTCGATGGCCTCGAGGTAGGCGGGCACCATGTACGCGGGCAGGCGGTGCCGGGCCCGGGCGTGCAGGTCGTCGACCAGGGCTGCGACGGGGTCGTCACTCGCCACGTCGCCCGCCGGGTCGGCCGCGGAGGACGGCTCCAGGACCAGGTAGCCCGCGAGCTCGCCCCCTCCGGCTCCCTCCGCCGGCAGCAGCGTCACCACGGCGGCGGAGACCCGGTCGTCCTCCTGCAGGACGCTCTCGATCTCCTGCAGGTCGACCCGGTGGCCGCGGACCTTGACCTCGGCGTCGGCCCGGCCGAGGTACTCGATCTCGCCGTCGGGCCGGTAGCGGCCGAGGTCGCCGGTCCGGTAGATCCGAGCCCCTTCGGGACCCTCCGGGTCCTGAACGAAGCGCTCGGCGGTGAGGTCGGGCCGGTTGACGTAGCCCCGCGCGACCCCCGGGCCGCCGACGCAGATCTCCCCGACCTCCCCGTACGGGACAGGGCGGAGGTTCTCGTCGAGGATCTGCGCGGTGTACGTCGGGAGTGGCTTGCCGATCGTGATCGGCTTGCCCGCCTGGAGCTCGGCCCAGATGCAGGTGACCGTGGCCTCGGTTGGTCCGTACGTGTTGAGGATCCGGCGACCGCGGCCCCAGCGCTCCACGAGCTCGGGTGGGCAGGCCTCACCGCCGACGTTGACGACGCGGATCGACGGGATCGTGCGGTCGAGCGTGGCGAGCACGGTGGGGACGCAGTAGAGCATCGTGATGCCCGACTCCTCGAGGAAGTCGGCGAGGCCTGATCCCACGCGCCGGCCGTCGGTCGGGCCCGCGACGAGCGTCGCCCCCACCGCCCAGGTGGGCCAGATCTCCTCGATCGAGAAGTCGAAGGAGATGGTCATGCCCTGGTAGACGCGGTGGGCGGGCGTGACCCCGTAGATCCTGGGGACGATCGTGATGAAGTTGCAGACGCTCGACTGGGCGACCTCGACGCCCTTGGGTCGTCCGCTCGACCCGGACGTGTAGAGGATGTAGCAGGTGGGGTCGCCCGCGCCCCGGATCGCCGGCCGGTGCGCCGGGGCCTTTGCGACCGCTCCCTCGATGGCGTCCAGGTGCACGACCTCGGCGGCGAGCCCGGCGCACGTGTCGGCGAGGTCCGAGGTCGCGAGCACCAGGTCGAGGCCCGAGTCGCCGCTGATGAAGTCGACCCGGTCGGCGGGCGCATCCGGGTCGATGGGCACGAAGGTCGCCTCGGCCTTGAGTGCTGCGAGGACGGCGGTGTACATCGCGACCGACCGCGGCACCACGATCCCCACCCGGGAGCCCGGCTCCAGCCCCGCGGCCAGCAGGTGGTTGGCCAGCCGGTTGGCGTGCTCGTCCAGGTCGCGGTAGGTGAGCCGCCGTCCGTCGCACTCGAGGGCCACCGCGTCCGGGGTGCGGTCGCAGGTGGCCTCGAAGAAGTGGTGCAGCCGGTCGTGCGCCGGCCGGGCTTTGTCTTGGGCGGCGCTGTCTTGGGCGGCGCTGTTCTGGGCGGCGCTGTCTTGGGCGGCGCTGAGCCGCTGCTGCTCGCCCTCCGGCTCGGCCACTCCGGCGGTGCCTAGCAATCGGTCGTCGAACGTAGTCGTGCGCTGTGTCACGTCCACCCTTCCGCGCGTCCTCCCGTGTACCCCCGACGGCCAGTAGGCCTTCTACCCCGATGTCAGCCGCCAAATCCCGTTTGGGTGGCGTGCCGGAGTCAGCTCACCAGCGAGACGGCGACGCCGAAGTAGATGAGCAGCGACAGCAGGTCCTGGATCACCGTGGCTAGCGGCCCGCTGCCGAAGGCCGGGTCCTTGCCGGCGCGCGAGAGCAGCCAGGGCAGCGACATGGCCACCAGGGTGGCGACGCTGCACGCCGCGAGCAGCGCGAGCGACACGGCCAGGGCGAGGTCGACCGACCCGAAGGCCCACCAGACCGCGGGGAAGCCCACACCTCCGATGAGCAGGCCGACGAGGAGGCCGGTGAGGACCTCCAGGCGGAAGACCCGGCGGATCGACACGCCGACCGACAGGCCGCGGATGACCAGGGCCTCGGTCTGGGTACCGACGGCGTCGGCCATGTAGACGACGCCGGGGACGAAGAACGCCAGCCGCACGTCGGCCGAGATCTCCTCCTCGAAGCCGCCGACCACCCAGGCGGCGATCGCCGAGCCGAGCAGGCCGAGGAGCAGCCAGGGCAGGCGGTGCCAGAGCCGGGGACCGATCGGCTCCTCGGTCGCATGCCGGGCGGAGTCGGTCGAGGCGAGGTAGCCACCGAGGCGGGCGAGGTCCTCGTCGTGCTCGGTGAGCAGCACGCCGAGCAGCCTCGAGGGCGGGACCAGACCGCGGAATCGACCCTCCCCGTCGACCACCGCGAGGCTGGACTCGCCCCGGCGCACGGCCTTCCAGGCAGCCATCTCCTGGTCGAGGCCGGGGGCGACGACGGGCGGGTCGGCGTCCATGAGGTCGCGGACGAGGGCGTCCCCGTCGGCGGCGAGCAGGGTCTCGACGGGGACGAGGCCCAGCAGCCGGTACGGCCGGTCGGGATCGTCCGTGCAGACCGCGACGTCGTCCACCGAGACGAAGCGGCGCCCGACCAGGGCGGCCCGAACGTCGGCGGCCCGGTCGTCCGGGCCGCAGACCGGGACGTCGGTGGCGAGGTACGGCTCGATCGATCCGCGCAGAAGCGTCGTGTCGGAGGGTGGCGAGAGCGGGGGCACGGCGGTCACGCCGACATCGTCCACCGCTGCCGGGTGCCAGGCCGGGGTCTCGCGTCCTGCGGGATGCCGACGACGGTCCGTCAGTCCAGCCGGCGGTGGAGGAAGGCGAACACATCGCGCAGCGTCTGCTCGAGCCGCTCGTGGGCGGGCCCCGAGGGGTGTCTCGTCGGTGCGACGCACAGCACCGAGTGGTCGCTCGGGTCGAAGCCGAAGTCGTTGCCCGGCCGGGAGGGCAGGTCGTCCACGACGAGGTGCTCACCGTCCGCCGGGCCGAGGTCCTGCTCGATCGCGTCCTGCCGACGCCGCGGGCACCGCCAGTCGTCGGTGAACCTGGTGACGTAGACCGCCAGGTCCCCCGCCCGCCGCCGCCGCCCGAGCGTCTCGACGTCGACCGGCGAGAGCCCGTACGAGCGGGCGGCGCGGCTGTTCAGGGGGGTGGCGAGCGGCAGGCTGGGCTGGGCTGCGACGGCGGCGGAGACGCGCCCGTCGGTGGCCACCCCGAGGGCGAAGCCGCCGGTGAGGCACATCCCGATCACCCCGGCCCGGTCGGCGTGCTGGATCCGGGCCGCGTGGACGGTGAGGGCCCTTAGCGGCTCGACGACCGGGCTGGTCCGGTTGGTGGCGAAGAGGCCGATCTCGCGCGAGACGCAGAGCTGCGCGGTGGCCCGCACCTGGTCGGCTCGGCTGTCGGCGGGGACCGGCCCGGCCAGGACGGGCAGCCACACGGTGAAGCCGTCGTCGGCCACCCGCCGCGCGAGCGCGACCACCTCGGGGGTGAGGCCCAGGAGCTCGTGCAGCAGCACGACAGGAGGACCGGTCCCGCGGCGGAGGACCGGCCACCGCCATGCTGCGCCGGCCGGGGGATCGATCCGGGTGAAGCCGTCCGGGGCCCCGGTCACCTCAGTAGCCGAAGACCTGGGTCCACCACGGGCCGCCCCCCGAGCCCGCGTGCATGCCGACGCCGATCCGGGTGAAGTCGCAGGTGAGGATGTTGGCCCGGTGCCCGGGGCTGTTCATCCACAGGTCCATGACGGAGCGGGCATCGGCGGCACCCATGGCGAGGTTCTCGGCGCCCAGCCCGGAGATGCCGGCCGCCTCGGCCCGGTCCCAGGGGGTCCGCCCGTCCGGGTCGGTGTGGTCGAAGTACCCGCGCGCGGCCATGTCGGCGCTGTGGCGCCGGGCCAGGTCGTGGAGCGCGGCCTCCCCCCGTACGGAGGGACAGCCGGCCCGGGCGCGCTCCTGGTTCACGAGGTCGACGACAGCCGCCTCCGCCGCGGA
>DATHUJ010000089.1:0-3483 GCA_035462375.1 Jiangellales bacterium | reverse complement strand
ACGATCCCGAAGCGAGCCTCGGAGAGGCACGCGAGCGGGCCGCGCAGCCCGACGACGTCGAGCGCCGCCGAGCCCGGCAAACGGACCCCGTCCAGCACCAGCTCCGACGTCACCGAGGCGCGCAGCGACAGCTTGCGGCCGACCTCGGGCGCCGAGAAGCCCGGTGTCGACGTGGGCACGACGAAGCCCCTGACCCCGTCCTGGCTGGACGCCCACACCACGGCGACGTCCGCGACCGACCCGTTGGTGATCCACATCTTGGTGCCGTCGAGTACCCAGTCGCCCCCTGGCTCGCGGCGCGCACGGGTGCGCATCGACCCGGGGTCCGAGCCCGCGTCCGGCTCGGTCAGTCCGAAGCAGCCGATCGCCTCCCCGGTCGCCATCCGCGGCAGCCACTCCCGCTTCTGCTCCTCGGACCCGAAGCGCCAGATGGCGTACATCGCCAGCGACCCCTGCACGCTCACCAGCGACCGCACACCGGAGTCACCGGCCTCCAGCTCGAGGCAGGCCAGCCCGTACGAGACCGCGCTCATCCCAGCGCAGCCGTAGCCCTCCAGGTGCATCCCCAGCAGGCCCAGCGAGCCGAACTCCTTGGCCAGCTCGCGCGTCGGCATCACCCCTCGCTCGAACCACTCCGCGACGTACGGCCGCACGGAGTCGTCCACCAGCCGGCGGACACTGTCTCGGACCGCCTTTTCGTCGTCGTCGAGGAGGCCGTCCAAGGCGAGCAGGTCGAGGGGGTGCACGCGGTCGCTCACCGACCCAGCCTCGCCCAGGACCGGGGTACCCGTCGAGCCCGGCGCCGTTGGGTCGGCCACGTACCGATGAGTCGCTCCTGGGCCCGACCTGCACGCCCCTATGGACCTCCGGCTTCGGATTCCATAGATTCGGGCCGTCGTCACGAACGGATCCGTCACACACCCTTGGGGAGCACTCGATGGCCGAGCCGCGCCGCCTGCGCAACTTCGTCAACGGCGAGTACGTCGAGAGCAAGGACGGCGCGACGATGGACCTCGTCGATCCGACGAGCGGCGACGTCTTCGCCCAGGCGCCCGTGTCCGGGGAGGCCGACGTCGACGCGGCCTACGCCGCGGCCTCGTCAGCCTTCGAGCGCTGGCGCGACGCCACGCCGAGCGAGCGTCAGAAGGCCCTGCTCAAGATCGCCGACGCGGTCGAGGCCCGGGCCGACGACCTCGTCGCCGCAGAGACACAGAACACCGGCAAGCCCGTCTCGCTCACGCACGGCGAGGAGATCGGCCCGATGGTCGACCAGCTCCGGTTCTTCGCGGGCGCCGCTCGGGTGCTCGAGGGCAAGTCCGCCGGGGAGTACATGTCCGGCCACACCTCGTGGATCCGGCGCGAGCCGGTCGGGGTGGTCGGCCAGGTGACGCCGTGGAACTACCCGATGATGATGGCGGTCTGGAAGGTCGGTCCCGCCCTGGCCGCCGGCAACACGATCGTGCTCAAGCCGTCGGACACCACCCCGGTGACGACCCTGATGCTCGCCGAGATCGCCGCCGAGTTCCTGCCGCCAGGTGTGCTCAACGTCGTCTGCGGCGACCGCGACACCGGCCGCGCGCTGGTGGAGCACCCGCGCCCGGACATGGTGGCCATCACCGGTTCCGTACGTGCCGGCATGGAGGTCGCCGGAGCCGCCGCCCGCGACGTCAAGCGCGTGCACCTCGAGCTCGGCGGCAAGGCGCCGGTGCTCGTCTTCGAGGACGCTGACATGGAGGCCGCGTCGGCCGCGATCGCCGACGCCGGGTACTTCAACGCCGGCCAGGACTGCACCGCCGCGACGCGGGTCATTGCCGCCCCCGGCGCGTACGGCGACTTCGTCGACGCCCTCACCGAGAAGGCGCGTCAGGTGGTGACCGTCCACGACAAGGGCATCGCCGACGACGACGCCTACCTGCCGCCGCTCAACAACGCCGACCAGTTCGCCAAGGTCAGCGGCTTCGTCGACCGGCTGCCGACGCACGCCCGGGTGACGACCGGTGGCGAGCAGCTCGGCGACCGCGGCTTCCACTACGCCCCCACGGTCGTCGCCGACCTGCAGCAGGACGACGAGGTCATCCAGAACGAGATCTTCGGCCCGGTCATCACCGTGCAGCGCTTCTCCGACGAGGACGAGGCGCTGCGCTGGGCCAACGCCCTCGAGTACGGCCTGGCCTCCTCGGTGTGGACCCAGGACTTCGGCCGGGCGATGCGCATGTCCCGGCGGCTGGACTTCGGCTGCGTGTGGATCAACTGCCACATCCCCCTCGTGGCCGAGATGCCGCACGGCGGCTTCAAGCACTCGGGTTACGGCAAGGACCTGTCGACGTACGGGCTGGAGGACTACACCCGCATCAAGCACGTGATGGCGAACATCGAGCCCTGAGCCTGGCCGGCCAGGGTGGGGGGAGAGCCGGACGGCCCGCGTATCCGACGCCGGCCCAGACGTCGTCGGACTTGCGGACCATCCGCCAGGCTAGGGGGGATCGGTCGAAACGACCATGAGATCGATGAGGACGGACCGACTAGGAGTTCGATGAGATCGCCGGGGCGCGTTGCCGATCTTGCCCAGTGAGAGCAAGGTGCCGCACCGAAGGGTGCGAAGGCGGGAGCGGGTCCCGACAGGGAGCGAGGTGGAAGACCTCGCCAGCACCGTGGACAGCCTGCTGAACCTCGCCCGTACGGGGAAAGTCAGGTGGTCCTCGAGAAGATCGAGCTAGACGACCTGGTCAGCGACGCGATCGCCTGGGCGGCCCGCCGATACTCGCAGGTGCGCTTCCACTCGAGCCTGGAACCCGTCGTCGTCCAGGGTGACCGCACCCTCGTACGGAATGCCGTGGGCAACCTGCTGGACAACGCGGCGAAGTGGAGCGACACCGGCGGGCTCGTCGAGGTCTGCCTCCGGCCGGACGACTTGACAGTCCGCGCCACGGGCCCGGCATCGATGAGAGGGACCCGCCGCACGTTTTCGAGCGCTTCTACCGGTCCAGCACGGCGCGGGCGCTCCCGGGGTGCCGGCCTGGGACTGGCCATCGTCCGCGAGGTGGCCGACTACGACGGCGACGAGGTGATCGGCTCACTGGCCGAGGAGGTGGCCGGGCTGATCGGCCAGAAGGTCACATTCGAGACCGACGGCGACGGCCTGGACCAGGAGTCTTCACCGTGAACGGGATGCCGCTGCGCGACCCGGACGGTGAGTTGCCGGCCCCCGAGGAGCCCTCGCGCGGGGCCCTGGCGCGGTGAGTGGGCCCTCGACCCGGCGCGGACGCCGGGTCGAGGACCCACCAGCCCGGGCTGACGTGGTCATGCCGGGGCGGCGACCCGCTACCGGCCGAGGGAGCGGAGCTTGGCGGTGCTGCCGGCGTGGTCGGACGGCCAGAGACCGGTGGGAGTCGTCCGGTCCTGCTGCTCCTCCCCGATCACGTCGGCCTGCAGAGCGGTGAACGCCTTCGGGTCGAACATGATGGTGTCGATCCGGTGGGTGAG
>DATHUJ010000088.1:0-12265 GCA_035462375.1 Jiangellales bacterium | reverse complement strand
CCCCCCCGCCTCCGGGCGCGCTGACCTTCGCGCCCCCGCGCCGGGCCAGGCCACCGCGACACCTCGCGGACCTCACCCCGGACCAGCGGCGCGAGGCCGTGACGGGCCTGGGCGAGCCTGGCTACCGCGCCGACCAGCTGTCCCGCCATTACTTCACGCATCTGGCCGACGACCCGTCGACGATGACCGACCTGCCGACGGGGGCGCGGTCCCGCCTGGCGGCCGAGCTGCTCCCACCCCTGTTGACCCCGGTCCGCCACCTCGAGGCCGACCGGGGCGCCACCCGCAAGACGCTGTGGCGGCTCTTCGACGGCGCGCTCGTGGAGAGCGTCCTGATGCGCTACCCCGCGACCGCGGCGAGCCGCGAACGGGTGACCCTCTGCGTGTCCTCGCAGGCCGGCTGCGGCATGAACTGCCCGTTCTGCGCTACCGGCCAGGCCGGTCTCACCCGCAACATGTCCGTCGCCGAGATCGTCGACCAGGTGGTCGCCGGCGCCCGCGCGCTGGCCCGCGGCGAGGTCGCCGGGGGGCCGGGCACCGTGACCAACGTCGTCTTCATGGGCATGGGGGAGCCCCTGGCCAACTACCGCGCCGTCCTGGGGGCCGTCCGCCGCATGACCGACCCGGCCCCCGGCGGCCTTGGGCTGTCTCAGCGCAGCGTCACGGTGTCCACCGTCGGGCTGGTCCCGTCCATCGGGCGCCTGGCCGACGAGGGGCTGTCGGTCACCCTGGCCGTGTCCCTGCACGCTCCCGACGACGAGCTGCGGGACGAGCTCGTACCGGTGAACACCAGGTGGACGGTCGCGGAGGTCCTGGACTCCGCCCGCCGGTACTTCGAGGTGACCGGGCGGCGCGTGTCCGTCGAGTACGCGCTGATCAGGGACGTCAACGACCAGGCGTGGCGGGCCGACCTGCTCGGCCGCCTGCTCAACGACCGCGGTAGAGGGTGGGTGCACGTAAACCCGATCCCGCTCAACCCCACGCCGGGCTCGCGCTGGGCGGCTTCGCGACCGCACGACGAGCGCGCCTTCGTCCGTGCGCTCGAGGCGCGCGGGGTGCCCACGACCGTCCGCGACACGCGCGGGCGGGAGATCGACGGGGCCTGTGGGCAGCTGGCCGCCGTCGATGCCTAGGATCTGTCCCGACCGTCAGGAGAGAGAGCCTCACCGTGCCCGTCGACCTCGACCCCACGTTCCGTACCCGTCGCTTGCGGGAGGGCTACGACCTCGACGAGGTCGACGACTTCGTCGACCGGGTCCTCGAGGCTCTGGAGGGCAGGGCCGGCGCACAGCCGGCGCCGACCCCCGACGCCATCGAGGAGTACGAGTTCCGGGTCGTCCGGTTCCGCGAGTGCTACTCGATGGACGACGTGGACGACTGGCTCGACGCCGCGGCGGCCGAGCTCCGGAAGGCAGCTCCCAGGCCGGCCGAGCGCGCCCCGGCCACGGCGTCCGTTCCCCTCCCCGAGGCGGCGCCGGCCCCGCCCGAGCCGGCCCTGTCGTGGCGGGTGGACCCCGAGTCGACCCAGGCGTGGCCGGCGGCCGTCCCCGCGGCGGTCGCCGCTCCGGCCCCCGCCCCCGTATCCATACCCGTGCCCGTCGGCGCCGCTCCGGTCCCCGCCCAGACGCTGGGTGACGTGCTGGCCCCCTTCGCCTACGAGCGCACCGCGGGTAACTCCACGATCCCCGCCCCGCGCCACGACGCGCGGCCCGTCCCGTCGGTACCTGCGCCGTCCACGGGCCTGCACCACGTCGACGTCTGGGTCGACAACCTCGCGGTGGCGGTCCGCTCCTTCGGCTGGCTCTTCGAGCGGCTCGGCTGGAGCCTGTTCCAGGTCTGGGAGCACGGCCGCTCCTGGCAGTCCCCCGGGCAGGGTCCGTACGTCGTCATCGAGGCCTCCCCGGCGCTGCGGCGGCAGGCCTACGACCGTCTCGGGCAGGGGCTCAACCACCTCGCCTTGGCCGTCCCGGAACGGTGGATGGTCGACCGGATCGTCGCCGAGGCCGCCGACTACGGCTGGCGGCTGCTGTTCGCCGAGCGTCACCCGTACGCCGGGGGACCCGGGCACTACGCCGCCTACCTGGAGAACGCCGAGGGCTTCGAGGTCGAGGTCGTCGCGTCCTGAGCCGCCGGGCGCCGACGCCGGCCGTTCGTCGCCGCGACGGATCCGCTCACCGCAGACGGGTCACCGGGCTCTTCCGTGCCGCGGTGTCCGGGCTGCACCATGCCCGCCATGGCCGCAGCTGACCTGACCGGGGCGACACCGACCCGCGACGCCCTCGCCGCCTACCGCGCCGTCCACGGACGCAGCCTCACGGACCGCGAGGGCTTCTGGCTCGAGGCCGCGGAGGCCGTCGACTGGACCCGGGGGCCGACCCGGGCCCTCGACGACGGGCGACCCCCGTTCTACCGGTGGTTCCCCGACGGCGAGCTGAACACTTGCGTGAACGCTCTGGATCGGCACGTGGCCGCCGGCCACGGCGACCGGGCCGCCCTGCTCTACGACTCGCCGGTGACGGGCACGGCCACCCGGCTGAGCTACGCCGAGCTGCTCGACCAGGTGTCACGCTTCGCCGGGGTTCTCCGCGGCCTCGGCGTCGGCGCCGGGGACCGGGTCGTGGTGTACATGCCGATGGTCCCCGAGGCGGTCATCGCCATGCTCGCCTGCGCGCGCCTGGGCGCCGTGCACTCGGTCGTCTTCGGGGGCTTCGCACCCAAGGAGCTGGCGGCGCGCATCGACGACGCCAACCCGGTCGCCGTGGTGTCGGCGTCCTGCGGCATCGAGCCCTCGCGCATCGTCTCGTACAAGCCCATGCTCGATCAGGCCCTGGAGCTCTCCGTCCGGAGCCCCCGGGCGGTCGTGGTGCTGCAGCGACCCCAGCAGGAGGCGGAGCTGCTCCAGGAGCGGGACGTGGACTGGGCCGAGGCGATGGCCGGTGCCGAGCCCGTGGACGCCGTCCCCGTCGCAGCGACGGACCCGCTGTACGTTCTCTACACCTCCGGCACCACGGGACGCCCCAAGGGGATCGTCCGGGACAACGGAGGCCACGCCGTCGCGATGCGCTGGTCGATGGAGCACGTCTACGGCATCGGACCGGGGGACGTGTGGTGGGCCGCCTCCGACGTCGGTTGGGTGGTCGGGCACTCCTACATTGTCTACGCGCCGCTGATCACGGGCGCCACGACGGTGCTGTACGAGGGGAAGCCCGTGGGCACACCGGATGCCGGCGCCTTCTGGCGCGTGATCTCCGACTACGGCGTCAAGGCACTGTTCACCGCACCCACCGCGTTCCGGGCGGTCAAGAAGGAGGACCCGGAGGCCGAGCTGCTGGCCCGGTACGACGTGTCGTCGTTGGAGTGTCTCTTCCTCGCCGGCGAGCGGCTGGACCCCGACACCTACGGCTGGGCGACGGACAAGGTGGGTGTCCCGGTGGTCGACAACTGGTGGCAGACGGAGACCGGCTGGCCGATCTGTGCAAACCTGCGCGGCCTGGCGGCGCTGCCGCTCAAGCCGGGATCGCCGTCGGTGCCGGTGCCCGGCTACGACGTGCAGGTGCTGGACGTCGACGGGCAGCAGGCGCCCGCCGGGGTGGACGGCGCCATCTGCCTACGGCTACCGCTGCCGCCCGGCACCCTGCCGACCCTCTGGGGCGACGACGACCGCTACGTCGCGTCGTACCTGTCCGCCTACCCCGGCTACTACCTCACCGGCGACGGCGGCCACGTCGACGAGGACGGCTACCTGTTCGTCATGGGACGGACCGACGACGTCATCAACGTCGCGGGCCACCGGCTGTCGACCGGGACGATGGAGGCCGCGCTGGCCGCACATCCCGCCGTGGCCGAGTGCGCCGTCGTGGGGGTGCACGACGACCTCAAGGGGCAGGTCCCGCGGGGTTTCGTGGTGCTCAAGGCCGGGGTCGCCGACCCACCTGACCGGGTGGCGCGCGAGCTCGTCCAGGCGGTGCGGGACCAGGTGGGAGCGGTGGCCGCCCTGCGCAGGGTCGACGTGGTGCCGGCCCTGCCCAAGACACGGTCGGGCAAGATCCTGCGCCGCACCATGCGAGAGATCGCCGACGGACACCACCCGGCGGTCCCGAGCACCATCGACGACCCCTCGGTGCTCGAGGCCCTCCGCCCTTACCTGCGGCCGTAGGCCGGCGGGGATCAGGACTCCAGGTGCGACTTCAACCCGGTGAGGTTGTTGCTGACCAGGCCGTTCACCACCCGGCGGCGGACGAAGCCGGGCAGCGGCAGGTGGTGGCTGATGGTGAGCTCGAGGGTGACCTCCGTGCGGTTCCGCCCCAGCGGGCGCAGGTCGTAGCCCGCATCCTGTCCCGTCTGCAGCCGGCCCTCGACCAGCGACCAGTCCATCCCGTCCGACCGGTGCTGGTAGGCGAGCGTGTACTCGTCGGTGCCCACGGGCGCCGACGCCGAGAACCTGGCCGTGGCGGGCGTACCGTCCTCGTACTCCTCGAGCACCTCGGCCGTGAGCACCTCGGGCACCCACTCCGGCTGGGCACCGACGTCGCGGATGGTGGCGAGGACGCGGCGCAGCGGGGCCGCGACCTCGACGGTCTGCCGTGCGGAGTCCGTAGGCATCTCTCCTCCGTCCTCACACCGCCGATGCCATGCGCTGCAGCTCGTCCAGGGCCTCGTCGACGCCGTGGACCAAGGCCTCGGGGTGGGTCACGACCCCCGCGTCGACCTTGAAGCCGACGCGTACGGTCCCGTCGTAGGTGAAGATCGACACCCCCACCGTCTGGTGCCCGGAGCCGGGGACCCACCCCAGGACCCCGGCCAGCCGGCTGCCTGCTACGTAGCGGACCTCGCGGGGACCCATGACGTTCGTCGTGACGCCGAACGCCTTGCCCGAGAAGAAGTCCACCAGCACTCGCTCGATCTCCGGGTTGGTGCGTCCGATCGCGGTGATCAGGCCGAAGGTCAGTATCGCCTCAGGGGAGGTCTTGATGGCGTCCATGCGACGCTTCGCCTCGGCCAGGCGGAGCAGGGGTGCGTAGGCCCCGGTGGGCAGCGGGAGCAGGACGAGGGCGAACCGGTTGCCCAGCTCTCGCGGGAGCGGGCGGTCCAGCGGGCGGAGGTTGACCGGCACCATCGTGGTCAGGTCGGCGGGCTCGCCCCCGCGGTCGAGGACGTAGGAGCTCAAGGAGCTCGAGAGCGCGGCGATCAGGACGTCGTTCACGGTGGCGCCGGAGAGGCGCCCGATCCCCTTCACGGCCCCGAGGTCGTGCGGTGCGGACCAGACCGTGCGCTTCTCGATCCCGGGCACGCCGGTCAGCGGGGTGGCGGGCAGGGAGCCCAGCAGGAGCTTGTCCATGACGTGCCCCGTCTGCTGCGCCAGCGTCAGGGCGTCGGCGAACCGGCGCGGGTCGACGAGGTGCGGGAGGTCCGCCAGCAGGTGCAGCGAACCCCGGACGGCCGAGGTGGCGCTCCCGGTCACGCGAGAGGCGGCAGCGAGCACCCCGCGGGCGGCGGGAGCAGGGGCGTCCTCCTCGACCGCCACCTCCAGGTCGGAGGTGGGAGTCGGGTCGGTGAGGGACAGCAGCACCTGGGCGAGCGCGATCCCGTCGGCCAGGGCGTGGTGGAAGCGGCAGAGCACCGCGGCCCCGGCGCCGAAGCCGTCGATCAGGTGGAACTCCCACAGCGGGCGCGACCGGTCCAGCGGCCGGTGGGCCTGGGACTCGACGTAGGCCTGCAGCGCGGCCTCGTCGCCGGGCGGCGGCAGAGTGACCCGGCACAGGTGGTGGTCGAGCGAGAACTCCTCGTCGTCCTCCCAGTGCGGCTGGGTCAGCGGAGGCAGTCCGCCCGCCGGGCGTTGGCTGAAGACGGGGTAGCGCTGGACGAGGCGGGTCAGGAGCACCTGTTCCAGGCGCTCCCAGTCGACCGGCTCGTCGAACCACATCACGGCGTCGATGACCATGAGGTTGTCGGGGCGGTCCATGTTCAGCCAGATGGTGTCGACCGCGCCGATCGGTCGCTTGCCGGTCATCTCGTCTAGCCCTCCTCATCACGTACCTGGAGCGTGGCATCCGGCGGTCCGGTCCCTCAGGGCCGGAGGTCCCTCGGCGGTCGGGCCGGAGGCTCTTCCGGGACCGGACCGGTCGGGTCAGCCGTGGATCAGCCGGGAGAAGGCGCGGGCGACGAGGGACTCGCGCCCGGTCGCCCGCTCCTCCGGGTCGGCCCAGCCCATCGCGCGCAGGCCGGCGTTGACGCCGAGCCATCGCAGCGGTTCCGGCTCCCACGGTCGCGACCGGTGACCGACCCAGGGAAGCGTCGTGAGGTCGGTGTCGCGACCCAGCAGCAGGTCGGCCAGCGTGCGCCCGGCGAGGTTGGACGTCCCGACGCCGTCGCCGACGTAACCACCGGCCCAGGCCGTGCCGCTCTGCCGGTCCAGGCCGACGGAGGCCCACCAGTCGCGGGCGATCCCGAGCGGTCCGCCCCAGGCGTGGGTGAACCGCACCGTACGCACCTCCGGAAAGGCGTCGGCCAGCGTGGCCCGTAGCCACGCGAACACGCCGTCGTCCAGGTCGAAGGCGGCACGCACCCGCGACCCGTGGTGGTAGGGGGCACCGCGGCCACCGAAGGCGATCCGCCCGTCGGCGGTCCGCTGCCCGTAGACGACCATGTGCCGCAGGTCCGTGAAGGTGGGCCGCCCGGCGAGTCGGATCCGCGCCCACGCGGACTCCGGGAGGGGCTCGGTCGCCACCATGAGGGAGTAGACCGGCACGACCGTTCGCCGGTGGCCGGGCAGCCCCGGCGTATAGCCCTCGGTCGCCCGCACCACGTGCTCGGCCCGAACGATCCCGTACGGGGTGACGGCGCGGCCCTGCTCGAGGCGCAGTACGGGAGTCGCCTCGTGGAGCACCGCCCCGCGGCGCTCGACGGCCCGGGCGAGCCCTCGCACCAGCCGAGCGGGGTGCACGGTGGCGCAGTGGGGCGTGTAGGTCCCGCCGAGCACGTGTGTAGCGCCCGCCAAGGTCCGGGCCTCCCCCGCATCGAGCAGACGGAGGTCGGCCGCGCCGAAGCCCCAGGAGCGGGCCCGCTCGACGGCGGTCGCTGCCCGTTCCAGCTGCAGCGCCGTCCTGGCGAGGGAGACGGTGCCACCCTTCGCCCAGTGGGCGTCGATGCCCTCGGCCACGGCGACCCGGCCGACCTCGTCGACGGTGGCGTCCATGGCGCGCTGCAGCCGGACCGCGTCGTCGCGCGAGGACGCGCGGGCCACGGCCTCCCAGGACGCGGGGAACTGCGCGGAGCACCAGCCGCCGTTGCGGCCGGACGCGCCGAAGCCCGCGACCTCGCGCTCCAGCACGACGACCCGCAGCGTCGGGTCGGCGGCGAGGAGGTAGTAAGCCGTCCAGAGCCCGGTGAAGCCGGCGCCCACCACGGCCACGTCGGCGTCGACGTCCCCCGGTAGGGCCGGTCGGGGTACCAGCGAGTCGTCCGCGGGCAACGAGTCGTGCCAGTAGGACAGCGAGCGGTACGGGCGGCCCGCGCCGGGAGGGGTGGCGGCCGGGCGCTCAGGCCCGGCCGCCACCGTCCTTCCCCACCCCCCGGACGGTCTCAGAGCCGAGTCCACGCCTCGGTGAGCACGCCACGCAGGATCTGCTCGATCTCGTCGAACTCCGGCTGGCCGATGATCAGCGGCGGAGAGAGCTGGATGACCGGGTCGCCGCGGTCGTCGGCGCGGCAGTACAGCCCGGCGTCGAACAGGGCCTTGGACAGGAAGCCGCGCAGCAGGCGCTCGGACTCGGCCTCGTCGAAGGTCTCCTTGGTCGCCGTGTCCTTGACCATCTCGATGCCGTAGAAGTACCCCTCGCCGCGGACGTCGCCCACGATCGGCAGGTCGAGCAGCTTCTCCAGCGTCGCGCGGAAGGCTCCCTCGTTGGCCCGGACGTGCTCGTTGAGGCCCTCGCGCTCGATGATGTCGAGGTTCGCCAGGGCGACGGCGGAGGAGACCGGGTGGCCGCCGAAGGTGTAGCCGTGCAGGAAGGCGGCGTCGCCGTGCCGGAACGGCTCGAACAGTCGGTCGGAAGCGATCATCGCACCGATGGGGGAGTAGCCGGACGTCATCCCCTTGGCGCAGGTGATGATGTCCGGCGTGTAGCCCAGCCGGGTGCAGGCGAACATGTCGCCGATCCGGCCGAACGCGCAGATGACCTCGTCCGAGACGAGGAGCACGTCATACCTGTCGCAGATCTCGCGTACCCGGGCGAAGTACCCGGGTGGGGGCGGGAAGCACCCTCCGGAGTTCTGCACCGGCTCGAGGAAGACGGCGGCGACCGTGTCCGGGCCCTCGAAGAGGATGGCCTCCTCGATCCGATCGGCCGCCCACCGGCCGAACGCCTCCAGGTCGTCGCCGTGCTCCGGGGCGCGGTAGAAGTTGGTGTTGGGCACCCGGAAGGTGCTCGGCACGAGTGGCTCGAACATCTCCTTGGCGGCCGGGATACCGGTGATGGACAGGGCGCCCTGCGGGGTGCCGTGGTAGGCCACGGCCCGGCTGATGACCTTGTGCTTGGTGGGCTTGCCGGTGAGCTTGAAGTACTGCTTGGCGAGCTTCCAGGCGCTCTCGACCGCCTCACCGCCACCGGTGGTGAAGAAGACCCGGCCGAGGTCTCCGGGGGCGTAGGAGGCCAGCCGCTCGGCCAGCTCGATCGCGGCGGGGTGAGCGTAGGACCACAACGGGAAGAAGGCCAGCTCCGCGGCCTGCTTGGCGGCCGCCTCGGCCAGCTCGCTGCGTCCGTGCCCGACCTGGACCACGAAGAGGCCGGCCAGGCCGTCGAGGTAGCGCTGACCCCGGTCGTCCCAGATGTAGGCACCCTCGCCCCGCACGATGACCGGCACGTGCCCGCCGCCTTCGTACGTCGAGTGGCGGGTGAAGTGCATCCACAGGTGGTCACGGGCCCTGTCGGCCAGGGCGTCGTCGTACGGCTCGGAGACGTACTGCGGCGTCGAGGTCATCGGGTTCCCCAGGAGTAGATCTGCTTGCGGAGCTTCAGGTAGACGAAGGCCTCGGTGTCGCGGACGCCCGGGATGGCACGGACCCTGCGGTTGAGCACTTCGAGCAGGTGGTCGTCGTCGGTGCAGACAACCTCGACGAGGATGTCGTGCGACCCGGCGGTGATGACGATGTAGTCGACCTCGGGCATCGCCGCCAGCTTGTCCGACACGGCCTCGAGGTCGCCCTCGACCTTGATCCCGATCATCGCCTGGCGCTCGAAGCCCAGCTGCATCGGGTCGGTGACGGCGACGATCTGCATGACGCCCGCGTCGACGAGGCGCTGCACGCGCTGGCGGACCGCCGCCTCGGAGAGGCCGACGGCCTTGCCGATCGTGGCGTACGGGCGTCGGCCGTCCTGCTGCAGCTGCTCGATGATGGCCTTCGACGTGTCGTCGAGCAGGTGTGCGGCCAGCCGGCTCTCACGGGTCGCCATGGCCTGCATCCTGGCGTGGGGATTGGCCGAACGCAAGCGAATCCGTCGTCAGGATCTGCGGCGGTCACCGATTCCGTTGTCGACATCGCTGGCGGGACGACATTCGGTCGGTCACAGTTCAGTAGCGATTTCGTCGTGAGACGTGATCCTGGCCACGGATTCCCTTGTCATCTACGCCCGGATCTGTGAGGATCCCTCCGCCATGGGAGCCATCGACTTCACCCCGGACGGGTCCCACGTCGTCGGGGGACGGCTGGTCGGCGCCACGTCGGGGGAGACCGCCACGGTCCACGACCCGTCGACCGGCGAGACGGTCGCGGAGGTCAGCCTCGCGGGCGCCGCCGACGTCGACTCGGCGGTGGCCGCCGCCCGCGGGGCCTTCCCCGGCTGGAGCAGGGCGACCCCCGGCGAGCGCAGCACGCTCATGCACCGGTGGGCGCTCCTGCTCGACGAGCGTTCCGAGGCGCTGGCCTGGACGGAGACCCGCCAGGCCGGCAAGCCGATCAAGCTGTCGACGGAGTTCGACGTCCCGGGGACGGTCGACAACACCGCATTCTTCGCCGGTGCGGCCCGCGACCTCGACGGCAAGGCCGCGGGGGAGTACTCCGCCGACCACCTGTCCATGGTCCGGCGGGAGCCGGTCGGTGTCGTCGGCTCGGTCTCGCCCTGGAACTACCCGCTGCAGATGGCGGCCTGGAAGATCCTCCCGGCCGTGGCCGCCGGCAACACGATCGTGCTCAAGCCGGCCGAGATCACCCCGCTCACCTCGCTGATGTTCGCCCAGGCAGCCACGGAGGCAGGACTGCCCGACGGCGTGGTCAACGTCGTGACGGGGACGGGGTCGGTGGCCGGCGAAGCGCTGGTCTCACACCCCGACGTGGACATGGCGTCCTTCACCGGCTCCACCGCCGTCGGCCGCCGGGTGATGGAGCTCGCCGCCCGCAAGGCGACGCGGGTCCACCTCGAGCTCGGCGGCAAGGCACCGTTCGTCGTGCTCGACGACGCCGACCTGGAGGCCGCGGTCCACGGTGCCGTCGCGGGTTCCCTCATCAACTCGGGGCAGGACTGCACCGCGGCCACCCGGGCCTACGTGCACCGCTCGGTGTACCGGGAGTTCGTCGACGGCGTGGCCGACGTCATGGCCGGCGTGCGACTCGGGCCCACCACCGATCCCTCCACCGACCAGGGACCGCTCGTGTCCCGACGCCAGCAGGAGCGGGTCGCCGGCTTCGTCGAGCGGGCCCGGTCGTACGCCACGGTGGTGCAGGGGGGCCGGGTGCCCGGCGGTGACCTGGAGCGGGGCTCCTACTTCGAGCCGACCCTCGTGGTGGACGCGGCGCAGGAGAGCGAGATCGTGCGCGAGGAGGTCTTCGGGCCGGTCCTGGTCGTGCTGCCCTTCGACTCCGACGACGACGCGCTGCGGTTGGCCAACGACAGCGACTACGGCCTGGCGGCATCCGTGTGGACGACCGATGTCCACCGTTCGCTACGGTTCACCCGAGAGATCGAGGCCGGCTGCGTGTGGGTCAACGACCACATCCCGATCATCAGCGAGATGCCGCACGGTGGCTACAAGCGCTCCGGCTTCGGCAAGGACATGAGCACCTACTCGTTCGAGGAGTACACGAACGTCAAGCACGTCATGTACGACGCGACGGGGAGCGCTCGCAAGGACTGGCACCGGACCATCTTCGGCGACCGTTGACGCTCGCCGGACGCGACGGCCACAAACCGGAGGAACCGCAACCATGACCCGCCCCACCCGACCAGCAGACCTCTCCCCCGCCGCCCGCGCGCTCCTCCAGGCTGGGCTCAGCCGCCGCCGCTTCCTGCGCAGCACCGGACTCGGCGGCGCCGCGCTCGTCGGCGGCGGCCTCCTTTCCGCCTGCGGCAGCGACCCGGGCGGCGCCACGAGCGGCGACAACGGCGAGGTGGAGGATCGGTCCGACGAGGACATGACCCTCAACTTCTCCAACTGGCAGCTCTACATCGACGTCGACGACGAGGACGCCAACCTCCGGCCGACCCTCGACCAGTTCACCGAGGAGACCGGGATCGCGGTCAGCTACACCGAGGACATCAACGACAACGACTCCTTCTACGCCCGGATCTCGCCGCAGCTGCGCGCCGGCCAGGACACCGGCCGCGACCTGATCTGCCTCACCGACTGGATGGCCGCGCGGTTGATCCGCCAGGAGTTCGTCCAGGAGCTCGACGAGGAGAACATCCCGGACGTGCGGGCCAACCTGATCGAGGCCCTTCGGTCGCCGTCCTGGGACGAGGACCGCTCGTTCTCCGTGCCGTGGCAGTCCGGCTTCGCCGGCATCGCCTACAACGAGGCGCTGACCGGTGAGATCCGCACCATGGAGGAGCTGCTGAGCCGGGAAGAGCTCCGCGGTCGCGTCACCGCGCTGGTCGAGTGGCGCGACACCGTGGGCCTGATCATGATCGAGCAGGGCGTCGACATCTCCGGTGACTTCAGCGACGACGACTTCCAGGCCGGCATCGACCGGTTGCAGAAGGCCGTCGACGCCGGGCAGATCCGGCAGTTCACCGGCAACGAGTACAGCGAGGGGCTCGCGAGCGGGGACATCGCCGCGTGCGTGGCCTGGTCCGGCGACGTGATCCAGCTGCAGCTGGACAACCCCGACCTCCGGTTCGTCATCCCCGAGGCGGGCTGCACGCTGTGGTCGGACAACCTGCTCATCCCGGTCCTGGCGCAGCACAAGAAGAACGCCGAGCTGCTCATGGACCACTACTACGACCCCGCCGTCGCCGCCGAGCTCGCCGCCTGGGTCAACTTCATCTCCCCG
>DATHUJ010000087.1:0-43573 GCA_035462375.1 Jiangellales bacterium | reverse complement strand
GGAGGCATGGCGCCGCCCTCCCCGCCCCGCGCGTCCGTGCCGGACACCGCCAGGGTCCTCGGCACCATCCTGGCCCCCGCCGTCGGGCAGGGGCCGATCCTGCGCCGACCCAAGGTGCTGGGTCTGCTGGACCGCCTGGACGCGGACCGCCGCGCCGCGGACCTGGTCCGGCACCTGCGCGCGTCCTACTCCGGGGGACCGCTCCTACTGGCCGTGCCCGGGCGCCCCGTGCTCCTGCTGCTGACCGCGTCCCAGGTCCGTGAGGTGCTGGAGGGGGCACCAGAGCCGTTCACACCGGCCAGCAGTGAGAAAGCCGCGGCCCTGGGGCACTTCCAGCCTCACGGCGTGCTGATCTCCCGGGGGCCGGTCCGACAGGACCGGCGGCGCTTCAACGAGGCCGTGCTGGACGTCGACCGCCCCGTCCACCACCTCGGCGAGCACGTCGTCCGCGTCGCCCGGGACGAGGTCGGTGCCCTGGTGTCGACGTCCCGGTTCGCGGGCGGTTTCGGGTGGGACGACTGGCACGCGATGTGGTGGCGGGTCGTGCGCCGCGTGGTCCTGGGTGACGACGCCCGCGGCGACACGGAGGTCACCGAGCTGCTCGACACCCTGCGGGGCGACGCCAACTGGGCCTTCCTGCGTCCCCGTCGCGGCGGCCTCCGAGAGCGTTTCGACCAGCGGCTGCGCGTCCACCTCGACCGCCGCCAGCCCGGCAGCCTCGCCTCCGTCCTGCCGGAGGTCCCGGCGGGCGAGGACACCGACCCGCAGGGGCAGGTGCCGCACTGGCTCTTCGCCTATGACGCCGCGGCCATCGTCTCCATCCGTGCCCTGGCCGTCCTGGCGACGTACGAGAGGGCGCGCGAGCGGGTCCACGAGGAGGCCCGGTCGTCGGCGGAGGACCCCACGCCGCTGCTGCCCTTCCTGCGGGCGTGCGTGCTGGAGTCGGTGCGCCTGTGGCCGACGACGCTGGCCATCCTGCGCGAGACCACCGCAGACACCACCGTGGCGGGCTGCGCCGTGCCACGAGGCGCCACGGTCGTCATCCACAGCAGCTCCTTCCACCGTGACTCCGACACGCTCCCGTACGCGGACCGGTTCGAGCCCGAGGTGTGGCTGGACGGCCGGGCCCGCGACGAGTGGTCGCTCGTGCCCTTCAGCGGCGGCCCGGCGCGCTGTCCGGGCAAGGACCTCGTCCTCATGACGACCAGTGCGGTGCTGGCCGCGCTCCTGGAGCGACACGACGTGGGCCTCGCGGCGGGTCGGCTGCCGGAGGCGGGCCGGCCGCTGCCGCACACCCTCGACCACACCCGTCTCCGGTTCGACCTCTGGCGCAGACTGACGCCACGGTCCGCCCGCGGCACCCTCGACGCGTAGGCCGGAGGGCATGGCCCGGCGCAGGATGGGTACCCGGGGGGTCATGTCCACACCACTTCCGGACGAACGTCCGGACCGCGAGCCGGACCACGCCGTCGCCGACAGCGACCAGCGCGCCCCGGGGGTGCCCAGGCTCGCCGTCTTCGTCGTGGGATTCTTCGTGGTCGGGATCGCTCTCATGCTCGGGGTCTTCCTGCTGGCCTCGACCCGTTCCTGACCTCCGGAGGATCGGATGAGGGCACTGACCTGGCAGGGGAAGCGGGACGTCCGAGTCGAGGACGTCCCCGACCCGAGGATCGAGCAGAGCACGGACGCGGTCGTCCGGGTCACCTCGACGGCGGTCTGCGGGTCCGACCTGCACCTGTACGAGGTGCTGGCTCCGTTCCTGACCCGCGGAGACGTCCTCGGTCACGAACCGATGGGCGTCGTGGAGGAGGTCGGTGCCGACGTCCCCGACCTGCGGCCCGGCGACCGCGTCGTCGTGCCGTTCAACATCTCGTGCGGGTCCTGCTACATGTGCACCCGTGGCCTCTACGCGCAGTGCGAGACCACGCAGGTGCGCAAGGAGGGCAAGGGGGCGGCGTTGTTCGGCTACACGTCGCTGTACGGCTCGGTGCCCGGCGGTCAGGCGGAGCTGCTCCGGGTCCCCCAGGCGCACTTCGGCCCGATCACGGTCCCCGAGGGCCCCAGCGACCTGCGCTTCCTCTTCCTCTCCGACGTCCTGCCCACGTCCTGGCAGGCCGTGGAGTACGCCGACCTCCCACCGGGCGGCACGCTCGCCGTGCTCGGGCTGGGTCCCATCGGGCAGATGACCGTCCGGGTGGCCCTGCACCGCGGGGCGGCGCGGGTGATCGGCGTCGACAGCGAGCCGGCCCGGCTGGCGATGGCGGCGGCCCACGGTGCGGAGGTGCTCGACCTGAACGCGGTCGACGACGTCGCGCAGGCCCTCCTGGAGCTGACGTCCGGGCGCGGCCCGGACTCGGTCGTCGACGCCGTCGGGATGGAGGCGCACGGTGCACCCGGTGCCAAGGCCGCCCAGGCGGCAGTGGGCCTCCTGCCGGGAGCGCTCGCCCGGTCGTTGACGGACCGTTTCGCGGTCGACCGCCTGGACGCTCTGCACACGGCCGTCAAGGCGGTCCGCCGCGGCGGGACGGTCTCGGTCGTGGGCGTGTACGGCGGGGAGATCGACCCGATGCCGATGATGGAGATGTTCGACCGCGGGATCACCCTGCGGATGGGACAGGCGCACGTCCGCCGCTGGGTCGACGACCTCCTTCCCCTCGTCCTGGACGACGCCGACCCGCTGGGCACCGAGTCCCTGGCCACTCACGTCTTGCCGCTGGAGCGGGCGCCCGAGGCCTACGCCATGTTCCAGGCCAAGGACGACGACTGCGTCAAGGTGGTACTCCAACCGTGAGGCCGACGCCCGGCGGCGGCCGGGTCGTCGTCGTGACGGGAGCGTCGAGCGGTATCGGGAAGGCCACGGCCCGGGAGCTGGCGGCCCGCGGCGACCACCTCGTCCTGGCGTCCCGGGGAGGGGCGGCCCTGACCGCCGCGGCCCAGGAGTGCTCCGACCTCGGTGCCGAGGTCCTCGCCGTCCCGACCGACGTCACGGACCTGGCGGCGGTGGCCGCCCTGCTGGAGCGGACGTTGTCGCGGCACGGCCGGGTCGACGGCTGGGTCCACGCGGCGTCGGTCATGGCGTACGGGTCGGTGCTGGAGCTTCCGGTGGAGACGTTCCGGCACGTCGTGGACACCTCGATCCTCGGTGTGCTGCACACGGCCAAGACTGTGCTGCCGGTGATGCGGAAGCAGGGCCACGGGGTCCTGGTGGTGGTCGGGTCGGTGCTCGGCCGGATCGCGACGCCCTCGATGGGGGCCTACGTCACGGCCAAGTGGGCCGCCGAGGGGCTGGTCCGGGTGCTCAGCCTCGAGCAGCGTGACCAGCCGGACGTCCACGTCTGCACGGTCACGCCGGGCAGCGTCAACACGCCCATCTACGAGCAGGCGGCCAACGTGACCGGCCGGACCCCGTGGCCGCCACCCCCCGTGGTGCAGCCGGAGCGGGTGGCCCGTGCGATCGTGGCCAGCCTGGACCGGCCTCGTCGGGATCGCTCCGTCGGTCCGGCAACTCGCATGATGTCCCTCGGCTTCCGCGGTCTCCCGCCCGTCTACGACGCCATGGTCGGGCCGCTGCTCCGGATCACGGGCCTGACGAAGCGCCCGCAGCCGCCGACCCGCGGCAACCTGGACCGCCCCCGGGCGGACCTCGCGGCCGTCGCCGGACCGCGCGCCCGCGGCGGCGTCGCAGGAGTGCTGGGACGTCCGGCGGGTATTCAGCGCGACATGGCAACCGTGAGCAGGCTCGTGCACGCCGATCCGGACGACGTGTGGGCCGTCCTGGCAGACGGCTGGCTCTATCCCACCTGGGTCGTCGGGGCGTCGCGGCTTCGCGCCGTCGAGGGCGGCTGGCCGGCCGCCGGCGCCAGCATCCACCACTCCGTCGGCCTCTGGCCGGCGCTCATCGACGACCGGACCGAGGTGCTGGTCAGTGAGCCCGAGAACCGCCTCCGGCTCCGCGCCCGGGGCTGGCCGCTGGGTGAGGCCCTGGTCGAGATCACCCTCGAGCCACGGGAGGGCGGGACCCTCGTGACCATCGCCGAGACACCCTCGGCCGGGCCGGGACTCGTGGTGGACAACCGGGTCAACCACTGGCTGCTCGCCCGGCGCAACGAGGAGAGCCTCTTCCGGCTGGCCTCGGTCGCCGAGGCGCGGGGCGGCGGATCCCGCGAGCGCGAGCGCGACTGAGCCGCAGCCGGGGAGCTCGACCGCCTCCGCAGCGCTACATCATCGACGGGATCGCGACGACCGAGAGCCGCTGAGCCCGGCCGCCGGCCGGTCCAGGAGGGTCCTCGCCGCGGCCAGGACACGGAGGACGGAGATCCGGAGCAGGGCTGGGTCGGGCCGGTCGCCCCACGGGTCGCCGTGCCCGGCGCCCACCTCGACGATGAGGTGCTGCGGACGGGCGGGCGGGCCCCACACAGCCGGCGACACCGGACCGTAGAGCACGACCGACGGCGTGCCGAAGGCCGACGCCAGGTGGGCAGTGCCGGTGTCCCCGCAGACGACGAGCCGGGCCCGCGCCACCAAGGCGGCCATCTCCTCGACGGCGGTCCGCCCCGCCAGGACAGCTGCCGGCGGCAGTCCCGCGAGCCGGGCGACCACATCGGCCAGCGGACGCTCCGCAGCGGTGCCGCTCACGACCACTCGCTCCCCGTCCGCGGCCAGCGCCCGCGCCACGGCAGCGAAGCGCTCGGGCGGCCAGCGCCGGCTGGGGTACGCCGCGCCCGGGTGCACCACCACCGCACGCTCCACCGGGGCAGGACGTCCGGGTGCGGGCAGCTGCAGATCGCGGGCATCGGGGCACCCGCCCAGGGCGTCGCGCACGAGGCGGCACCAGCGGGCGACCTCGTGCTCCCCGTCCCGCCACTGCGGACCGGCCACGCCGGCCTCGGGGCAGCCGAAGGCGACGAGTCGGCCCGGCCGGGTCCACTGCAGGACCCGGTGGCTCTGCGGCCCGCGGCCGTGGAGGTCGACCGCGACGGCCGGGGGAGGGCACCGGCCGTCGAGCGGCTCGAGCCCGCGCGCGTCCAGCACCTCGTCGACCGCGCCGCTCAGGAGGGCCAGCGGAGCCAGCGGGGCCGGTGTGGCCAGCACCACCCGGTGCCGCGGCAGCGCCCGACGCACCCCCCGCAGCGCCGGGACCGCCGTCAGCAGGTCGCCCAGCCCGAGGGCGCGCAGGACCAGGACCGTCGGGCGGCTCAGGGCCACGACCCCTCGACCGACGGTGCCACCAGGACCTCCCGCAGCTCGCACCCCGGTGGCTGCGAGAGGGCGAAGACCACGGTCTCGGCGACGTCCTCCGGCCGGTTGAGCTTGGCGTCGGGACCGGGCTTGTACTGCTCGTCCCGCCCGTCGAAGAAAGCCGTCTGCATCCCGCCGGGCAGCAGGAGCGTCACGCCGACACGACCCTGGGTCTCGGCGACCAGCGCGCGGGTGAAGCCGACGACGCCGAACTTCGACGCGCAGTAGGCGGTGGCGTCGCTGAGCGCCCGGACGCCGAGTGTCGAGGCCACGGTGACGACGCGTCCGTGGGAGCGTTCGAGGTGCGGCATGGCTGCCCGTACCACCGCGGCCGTGCCCAGCAGGTTGACCAGGACCACGCGGTCCCAGTCCTCCCCTGGCACGTCCGCGAGGCGGCCACAGCGGTCGGTGCCCGCCGCGGTGACGACGGCGTCCAGCCCGCCCAGCCGCTCGGCCGCCCGCCGTACCGAGGCCTCGGCGGCCCGGGAGTCCACGAGGTCGACGACCTCGTGGTCCCCGCCGTCCTCGGGCACGGCGCGGTCGAGGCAGACCGCGGTCGATCCTCGCGCTCGCAGTGCCTCGACGACGGCGCGGCCCAGGCCGGATGCTCCTCCGGTGACGAGAACGCGGTCGGGGAGGTCGTTCATCGGGTTCTCCTCGGTCGGTCGGGTAGGTGAGCGGCGGCCCGGGCCAGGCGCGTGCTGGAGCGGCCGTCCAGGTAGGGGAGGGCGACCGCCTGGCCGCCCCACTCGGCGAGGACGACCTGCTCCGGCAGGCGGGCTCCGGCGTAGTCGCCGCCCTTGACCCAGACGTCGGGCCGGATCCGGCGCAGGGCCTCCTCGGGGGTGTCCTCGTCGAAGACGACGACCGTGTCGACGCACGCGAGTGCCTCGAGCACGCGGGTGCGGTCCGACACCGGCACGAGCGGGCGGGGGGCCCCCTTGAGCCGTCGGACGGACGCATCGGAGTTGAGGCAGACCACCAGGCAGTCGCCGAGCCGTCGGGCGGCCTGGAGCGTCGCCACGTGCCCGGCGTGCAGCAGGTCGAAGCAGCCGCCGGTCGCGACGACGGTGCCCCCACGGGCGCGGACCTGATCGAGCGTCGCATCCGCGGCGCCCTCGCCGACGGCCGACGGCCCACCGGAAGCGACGAAGTGCGTCGCCGCCTCCACGGCCGCCTCCACGGCCTCCGACACCACCGCCCCCTCGGCCAGCCGTACGGCGGCCCGGGAGGCGAAGCGGTCGCCCGCGCCGCAGGGATCGAGACCGTGCACGGGCCGGGCGGGGACGAGGGTGGGCACGCCGTCCCCGTGCGAGAGCAGGGCCCCCCGTGCGCCGAGGGTGACCGCGACGGCACCGACGGACCACCGGCGGAAGAGCTCGTCCGCCTGGGCGCCCACTGCTGTCAAGCCCGTGCCCGGCAGCTCGCTGGTCGCTGCGGCCTCTGCCGCGTTCGGGGTCGCCAGCCGGGTGCCTGCGACGGGGGGAGCCCCGCGAGGATGCGGGTCCCAGACGACCGCCCGCCGGGTCGCAGCCTCGGCGAGCAGCTCCCGGACCGCCGGGTCCGCCGTCGTGCCGCGCCCGTAGTCCGAGACCAGGACGGCGTCCGCGCGCATCAGCAGCGCCCGCACCGGAGGTGGGACCCCGCCGTCGGGAACGGCCCCGGCGCCGGAGTCGATGCGGACCAGGCCCCGGTCGCCGGCCATCACCCGGTGCTTGACGGGTGTCGACCCGCGGGCGGGCAACGGCAGGACGGTCACGCCGGGCCGGAGCAGGGCGGCCACCTCGGCCGCGGCCGGGTCGTCGGCGAGCGGGCAGACGAGCACGACCTCGCACCCGTCCTCGGCGGCGAAGGCTGCGGCGAGCCCGGCCCCGCCGGCCCGGCGCCGCTCCGAGGCGACCTCGACGACGGGGGCCGGGGCGTCCGGGCAGAGCCGGTCGACCGAGCCGACGGTGTCCACGTCGAGCAGGACGTCGCCGACGACGACGACGAGCGGGCGGGCCGTCACGCGGGCTCCCGGACACGTCGCCGGTCCGCGGCGGCCAGCGCATGGTCGAACGCCGCGCACAGCATGTGGAGCGCCACCAGGTGCAGCTCCTGGACCGTCGCGGTCCAGGGGGACTCGACGCACAACGCCTCGTCCGCGGCCGCGGCGAGGGGGTTGGGCGAAGGTCCGGTCAACGCCCACACCCGCAGCCCCAGGGAGCGACCGCGCCGGGCGGCGGCGACCACGTTCGGGCTCCGGCCACTGGTGGACATGAGGACGAGGACGTCCCCCGGCCGGCCGTGCGCCTCGACCTGGCGCGCGTAGAGCTCGTCGGGTGGGTAGTCGTTGACGATCGCCGTCAGGGCGGAGGTCTCGGCAGTCAGGCAGATGCCGGAGAACGGCGGCCGGTCCTCGCGGTAGCGGCCCACCAGCTCGGCCGTCAGGTGCTGGGCCTGGGCCGCGCTGCCGCCGTTGCCGGCGGCCAGCAGCCGCGCGCCGCCCTCGAGGAGCGGGCGCAGTGCGGTGCCCCAGCGGTCCGCCGTACTGGCGCAGGCGGCGAAGGAGCCGAGTGCGTCGGCGAGGGCGGCGACGTGCTCGTCACCCCGGGGGGTCGTGGTCATGCCGGAGCCCCCAGCATGCGGTCCGCAGCCTCGCGGCGGACCTCCTCGTAGACCGCCTCGGTCCGGGCGGCGACCTGCTCCCAGGTGTAGTGCGTGCGGGCCCGCGCCAGCCCGGCCCGGCCCAGCCGCGCCCGTAGCCCGGGCGAGTCGAGCAGGTCGCGCAGCACCGCCGTCAGTGTTCTCGGGTCCTGTGGCGGGACCAGCAGGCCCGTGACCCCGTCGACGACCGTGTCGGTGAGCCCGCCGACCGCGGAGGCGACGACCGGTCGTCCGCAGGCCATGGCCTCGAGCGGCACGATGCCGAACGGCTCGTACCAGGGCACGGCCACGACGACGTCGGCTGATCGCATCAGCGCGGGCATCGCGGCCCGGCCGACCTGCCCGAGCAGCCGGACCCGGTCGGCCACACCGCACTCCTCGGCGGTGCGCTGCAGGCGGACGGCCTCCGGATCGACCGGCAGGCCGTCGGCGGGTGGTCCGCCTGCCACTACCAGCTCCACGCCGGGCAGGCGCGGCATCGCCCGGATGACGTCGGCGACGCCCTTGCGCTCCACCAACCGGCCGACCACGAGCAGCCGGCGCGGGCCGCCGGGCACGCGCCCGCCCGGGCCCGGGGTGAACTGCCGGACGTCCACGCCGCAGGGCACGACCGTGACCCGGTGCCGGGGGACGGACATCCGGGCCAGCTCCCGCACCTCGTCCGAGCAGGTTGCGACCACCCGGGCGACGGACCGGCCGACCCGGCGCTCGATCGCGATCCGCTCCGGCGGGCTGGTGTCCACGCGGCCCTGGTGCCGGCGCTTGACGGTGCCGAGGGCGTGGTAGGTCTGCACGACGGGGATCCCGGTGGCCGCGCCGGCGGCCACCGAGGCGGTGCCGCTCATCCAGAAGTGCGCGTGGGCGACGTCGGGGTGCCGGACCGACCAGTCGGCTGCCAGCTCGGTCGCGAACTCCGCCATGTACGGCAGCAGCTCGTCCTTCGGCACCGCGGCCGCAGGTCCGGCACGCACGTGGCGCACCGCGTAGCCGGCCGCGGTCTCCACGAGGCCGGGCAGGCGTGGGTCGTCCCGCCGGGTGTAGACGGTCACGTCGTGGCCACGTCGGGCGAGGGCGCCGGCCAGCTGCGCGACGTGGACGTTCTGCCCCCCGGCGTCGACACCCCCGATCGCGGCCAGCGGGCTCGCGTGCTCCGAGACCACCGAGACCTTCATCGGATCACCTCCTGGAGTAGGCCGTCCCAGCCCGCGAGGAACCGGTCCAGCGAGTACCTGTCGAGCGCGGCCGCCCGGGCCGCCTTGCCGGCGACCCGGGCCGCGTCGTGGTCGCGGACGAGGTCCTGGACGGCACGCCCCAGCCGTGCGGGGTCGGTGGTGACGCACCCGGCCTCCGGCGGTACCGCGTCGACCACCTCGGTCGTGCCCAGGGCGGCCACCGGCATGCCGAGGTGCATCGCCTCGAGCAGGGACAGCCCGAGCGACGTCCACCGGACCGGGTGCACGTAGACGCGGCGGCGGGCGAGCTCGGCGTGCAGTCGGTGCTGCGGCAGGTCTTCGTGCAGCGAGACCGACATCGGGACGCAGCCCCACCGCTCGTGCAGGCCGGTGAGCCCCATGCCGTAGACGTCGAGCGGCGCGGCGGCGCTCAGGCCGGCCAGCAGGTCGGCGCCGACGACCCGTCCCCGCCGTACCGGCTCGTTCACGACGACGGCCGCCCGCTCCAGCTCGCCGGTCCAGAGCTCGCCCGGGTCGACGACGCCGTGCTCCACCACCCGTACGGGAGCACGTCCGTTGTCCCAGAAGAGGGCGTTGAAGTGCGTGACGTGGACGATCGGGACGTCGGTCCGGTCGGCGAGCGGGTGTCGGGTCGAGGGGACGTCACCCCGGGGTGTGTTGTGCTCGAGGTAGACCGCGGGCAGGTCGCGGCCGGGCTCCCGTCCGGTCCAGCGCCGGACCAGGGCGAGCTCGTGCGGCCGCTGCACCACGACGACGTCGATGTCCTCGTCGCGCAACCGCTCGGGGGGCACCTCCCGTACCGAGGGGGGCCAGTCCCAGGTCCTGGCCCGGCCGAGCCCGTCCGGCCCGCGCTCGGGCGTGACCGGGACCACGTAATCGTGGTGCCCCTGGACGAAGGCCGTCGCGTAGGAGCCGTGGACGTGCCAGAAGAGGATCCTCACGCGGCCACCTCCAGCAACCGGCCCAGCGCGACGACGACGTCCTCCGGGTTCACCGAGGACAGGCACGGGTGACCCGGCACCGGGCAGGTCCGGGCCCGGCTGCCCCGGCAGGCGGCGTGCTGGTCGCCCAGCAGCACGCGCGGGACCCCGTAGGGCGCCCAGCGATCGGCCGGCACTGTGGGGGCGAAGAGAGAGACCACGGGCGTTCCCACCGCGGCGGCCAGGTGGGCGGGGCCGGTGTTGCCGACGACCACGGCCCGCGCGCCGGCGATGACCGCCGCCGTCTCCGCGAGACTCGTCCGGCCGCCGAGGTCGAGGCCGTCGGCGCCGGCGACGAGTGCGGTCAGCTCGCGCTCCTCGGGGCTCCCGGTGACGACGACCCGGACCCCGCGGGAGGCGAGTCTCCGGGTGGTCGCCGCGAAGCGCTCGCCGGGCCACCGCCGCGCCGGGACCGAAGCTCCCGGGTGCAGGACCACGTACGGGGTGGACCCGGTGAGGTGCCGGACGTCGGGCAGCGGCCTCCGAACGGCCAGGCGGCCGTCGTCGGGGGTGGGGTAGCCGCAGGCCGTGGCGAGCGACAGTGCCCGCTCCGGCTCGGGCAGGTCCTCGTCGACCCGGTGTCGGACGTCCAGCAGGGAGCCTGGGTAGTCCACGCTGATGGCCCCGACGTGGGGGACGCCGGCCATCCGGAGCACCAACGCAGCGGGCAGCGGCGACTGGTGGAACGACGTGAAGACGAGCGCATCGTCGGCTGCCGTGGACGCGACCAGGTCGACCGCGGCCTCGACGTCCCCGCGGGTGGTCGGGGGCGGCTCGGCCAGCACCCACGGGCAGGGCCAGACGTGCACCTCGTCGACGCCGGGCAGCAGCCGCGCGGCCTCGGCACCCAGCGGTCCGACGAGCATCGCGACGTGGTCGGCGCCCGCCGCCACCGCGCGGACCGCAGGCCCCGTGACGAGCACGTCACCGAGGCTGTCCAGCCGGACGCAGAGCACGCGGCGGGTCATCGGACACCGGCCAGCAGCAGGTCCACGGCAGCCGCCAGGTCGGCCGCCCGGTGCGGAGCGGCTGCGACCTCGTGCGGCCTGGTCACGCGCGTCGGTACCAGCACGGGCGTCGCGCCGGCCGCGAGCGCGGCCTCGACGTCGGCGCCGATGTCGCCCACGAGGGCGCAGCGCTCCGGTGGCACGCCCAGGTCGGCGCAGGCGGCCTGGACCATGCCTGGCGCCGGCTTGCGGCACGCGCAGTCCCGATCGGGCCCGTGCGGGCAGACCTGCCAGGTGTCGAAGGGACCGAGGAGCTGCGCCACCCGCGCGTTGACCGCGTCGACCTGCTCCCGCGTGAGCAGTCCGTGGGCCACACCCGACTGGTTGGTGACCACCCCGAGCCGGACCCCCGCCGCGCGGAGCCGGTCGAGGGCCTCGCGGGCCCCCTCGACCGGACTGACCCGGTCAGGTTCGCCGTTGTACGGGACGTCGTGGACCAGGGTCCCGTCCCGGTCGAGCAGCACGGCCTCCGGGACGCCGCACCAGGCAGCCGCCCGCCGGTGCCTTACCAGCCCGCGCAGGGTGTGCCAGGTGGCGGCCGCCGGGAGCACCGCGCTGGTGGCGAGCATCCGAGCGACCTCGTCCCGGCTGCGCGGGCCCGGCGCGATGCGTGCCCAGGCGAGCTCGGCGGTCCCGACCGCCCAGGCCGCTGCTGTTCCGGCCGCGAGCCGGCGGTGACCGGTGGTGGCCAGCAGGGGGACCAGCGCGGCGCAGGCGGTGACTGCGAGGTGGCGGTTGCGCCTGCCCGCCGGGGCCTGTGCGCGGGCCCGCCACGCCGGGCCGTGCAGCCGCCGCATGAGCACGTCGTCCGCGTTGCCGGCCTGGGCCCGCACGCTGGCCCACGGGCCGGCCGGGCGCACGGGGTGCAGCACGTGTCGATCGCCACGGACCAGGCGGGCGCCCGTCGCCTTGACCCGGACCGCGAGGTCGGCGTCCTCCCGGAAGGCGCGCGGGAACCGCTCGTCGAAGCCGCCGACCACCGCCAGCGCCTCCCGCCGGTAAGCCATGTCGGCGGTGATCCAGGCCGCGCCCTCCAGGCCCGCCGTCGACCGTTCCCAGTCCGTCGGCCGTCGGTCCGTGGGTAATGGGACGGTCAGCCGGCCCTGGCTGCCCGCGACGTCGACCGGCAGCCCGTCGAGGTCGGCCGCCAGCCGCTCGAACCAGTCCGAGTCGGGCAGGACGTCATCGTCGAGGAAGGCGACCCACTCCGTCCGGACGCTTCGCCAGCCGAGGTTGCGGGCGGCCGCCGGCCCGCGCCCGCCGGAGCGGAGCACCCGTACGGGAGGGAGCCCGGGCGGAAGGGCGACCAGGGGGGCGGACGCGCCGGGCCGGTCGTCCACCACCACGACCTCGGTCGGACGTGGCCCGCGGCCCCTGGCGAGCGCTGTCAGCAGGCCCTGCAGGCTGGGCCGGCCCACGGTCGGGACGACCACGGCGGTGTTGGTCACGCGTGGCCTCCCGGGCAGCGCCGGACCGCGAAGGGCCCGATCGCGAGAAGGTCGACCGGTGCCGAGCCGAAGCACTCGAGGGCGTCGACCGGCGAGTCGACCATCGGTCGTCCCGCGGTGTTGAGGCTGGTGTTGACGACCACCGGCAGCCCGGTGAGCCCCTCGAAGCGCTCGAGCATGCGGGCGAGCAGCGGTTCCTGACCGGGGTCGACTGTCTGGATCCGGGCCGTGCCGTCCACGTGGACGACCGCGGGGATCCGTTCCCTCCAGCCAGGAGCGACGTCGTGGACGAACAGCATGTACGGGGAGGGAACGGGGCCCCGGCCGAAGATGCCACCCGCCCGGTCGGCGAGCACCATGGGAGCGACCGGCCGGAACTGCTCCCGCCCCTTGACGTCGTTGAGGCGCTCGAGGTTCTGCTCGTGGCCCGGGTGGGCCAGCAGCGACCGGTGGCCGAGCGCCCGAGGGCCGTACTCGCTGCGGCCCTGGAACCAGGCCACGACGCCGTTGCGCGCCAGGCAGTCGGCGACCTCCGCGGCGATGTCGGCAGGCCGGTCGTACGGCACCCGGGCGCGGCGCAGCTCCGCCTCGATGCGCTCGTCGCTCCAGCCGCGGCCCAGGTCGGCGCCGGGCATCGGCTCAGGGTCCTCGCCCTCCGTCCGGGCCACGTGCAGGGCCGCGCCGAGCGCGGTGCCGGCGTCGCCGGCAGCGGGCTGGACCCAGACCTGCTCGAAGGGGCTCTCGGCGAAGATCCGGGTGTTGGCGACGCAGTTCAGGGCCACGCCGCCGGCGAGCGTGAGGGTCCGGTCCCCGGTCTGCTCGTACAGCCAGCCGGCCAGCTCGAGCAGCACCTCCTCGAGCCGCACCTGGACGCTGGCGGCGAGGTCGGCGTGGTCGGCGTCCCACCGCTCCCCGGGCGCCAGGGGCTTGGCCAGCCGCCCCCAGTCCACGGGGTCGGTGCGGAAGCCTCCGTCACCCGTGGTCCGCACGGCCTCCCGCAGCTCGTCGAGGTACCGCGGGCGGCCGTACGACGCCATCGCCATGACCTTGTACTCGTCGGAGCTGCGCAGGAAGCCGAGGTGCTGGGTCACGTCCTCGTACAGGAGCCCGAGGGAGTGGGGGAGCGCCTGGCCGGCCAGCACCTCGAGCCGGCCGTCGACGTAGCGCCCCGCCAGGTGGCTCGTGGCCTCGCCACGCCCGTCGAGGACCAGGACGCTGGACGTGTGCTCCGGCGCAGCCAGACCGGCCGAGGCGGCGTGCGCGACGTGGTGCCGCACGAAGCGGACCGCCGCCGGGTCCAGTCCCGGCAGGGCGGTCGCCAGGAACTGGGGGGCCGCCCACGCGTAGGTCTGCCGAAGGTGGTCCCACGGGTCGTGCAGGCCCATCTCGTCGGCCGGTCGGGCCAGGGCGGGGTCGAAGGAGTAGGCGACGGCGTCGAGGTCCGAGGGCTCCACCCCCGCCTCGGCCAGGCACCAGGCGGCGGCCTGCTCCGGCAGCTCCCAGGCGGAGAACGGGACCGGGCGCTTTCCGTGCTTGCGTCGCGAGAACCGCTCCTCCTCGGCGGCGGCGACGGTGCGGCCGTCGACGACCAGGGCGGCCGACGGGTCGTGGAAGAGCGCGTTGATGCCGAGGACCAGCACACAGACCTCCTGCGGTTTCCGGGAGCTCACGGTGCCTGTCTGCTCAAGCGACCAGGCCGCAGGTGCCCGCTGTCCGCTGGATCAAACACTTCACCGGTCAAGTGGTCTGCCGGTCACCCTCCGTGCCGAGGGAACCTCGCAGGTGCGACAGCCGTGGCGTGAGCTCACGCTGCAGCAGCGCCGCCCTTGCCCGAGTGGCCACGGCCAGCCGCTCCCGTCCTGCGGGCGTCAGCCGGACCCACAGGAGCCGGCCGTCGCAGGTCGTGTCGCGGTGCCGCTCGAGCAGCCCCAGGTCGCCGAGCCGACCGACGACCCTGGTCACACCGGAGGGGCTGAGCCGGGCGGCATCGCCCAGCTCGGTCATGCTGGCCCGGCGGTCGGGTCGGGCGTCCGCGGCGGCCAGCACCGCGTACTCGGACCCGAGCAGGCCGGCTCGGCGGTGCAGCTCCGCCTCGAGCGCGTCGGCGACCTCGGCGACGACCGCGGTCAGCTCGGACCAGGCCCGCTCGAGGGTCATGTCCGCGCTCCCGGCCCGGGGGGCGTCAGTCAGTCCAGGACCGCGTCCACCGCCTTCTTGAGCGCTCCGGGCTGCTCGGGTCGCCGTGGCGCGTGCTCCTTCAGCTCGATCATCCGCGCGCCAAGCTCCTGCAGCTGCTTGCGCCCCAGCGCCTCGCGGACCCGGGGGAACCAGTCCTGCTCCTCCTCCTCCATGTGGTGCTCGACGTTCTCGATCAGCACCGTGGCCTTCGCCGTGAAGCGCTCATCCTCGGGTGACATCGTGGCCAGCTCCATGCACAGCAGATCGGCCACGTGGTGCTCCTCGTAGGACTCCAGCACGTCCTCCTCGAGGTGCGGCGCCAGCCGCCGGGTCTCCGGGTACATCACCTCGTTCTCGATGTAGGTGTGGACCGTGAGAGCCTCGAGGATCTGGTCCATGAGCTCACCCTTGGTCTTGTGGGCCCGCTCCCCGGCGGCGCCGAACCGGCGGAAGAGCTTCCGGATCTCCCGGTGGTCGTCCTTGAGCAGCACGATGGCGTCAGTGGACACGGGTACCTCGCTGGTGGTGTCGACGGCGGTCGGGTCGGGCACCGGCGACCCCCTGCGGCCACCGGTGCCCGCCGGGAGTTACCCGGGGCGGCGCGGGACTAACTTCGGCTCCTGGCCTTTGCCGTGGTTCGGCCGACGACGGTCGGGTACCCGTGCGGCATAGTCCACTCCAGCGACGAGGAGCCCACGTGAGCGACGGCCGGAACACCAGCCCCTGGACGCTCGTGCCCGAGTGGGACGAGCTGCCGACGTCTCCCGCTCCCGGTGGCCCGGTGGACGTGGCCGTGGTGGGGGCCGGGGTCACGGGGCTCACCACGGCCCTGCTCCTCGCTCGCGCCGGGCGCCAGGTGGTGGTCGTCGACGACGGCCGTCTGGGGCACAACGTCAGCACCCACTCCACGGTCAAGGTCACGGTGGGCCATGGCCTGGTCCTCTCGGCGATCACCCGGGCGCGGGGCAGGTCCGCAGCGATGGTCTACGCCGAGGCCAACCTGGCCGCCCTGGCCGAGGTCCGTGGGCTCGTCGACGAGCTCCGGATCGACTGCGACGCCCGGACCACGGTGCACGACCTCTACGCGCGGACCGATCGCGACGCCGCTCGCCTGCGGCGCGAGGGTGAGCTGGCCAGGTCGTTCGGGCTCCCGGTGACGGTCGCCTCCCCCGGGGACCTGCCCTTCCCCGTACGGGAGGTGGTCCGGCTGGCCGATCAGCTGGAGCTGCACCCGGGGCGCTACCTGCTCGGCCTGGCCCGCGCCTGCGTCGACCTCGGCGTCCGGATCACGCCCGGCGTCCGCGTCGTGGATGCCCGCGGGGAGGACCCGGTCACCGTGACGACGACCGAGGGGAGCTTCCAGGCCCGCGACGTCGTCCTTGCGACCCACGTCCCGGTCCTCGACCGCAGCCTGCACTTCGCCAGGCTCGAGCCGCAGCGCTCCTACGCCGTGGCCCTGGCGCTGCCCGGCGGGGCTCCCGCCCCCAGCTCGTACGACGTCGGGAGCCCGACCCGGTCGACCCGCGAGGCCGTCCTGGACGGGCGGCGCGCGGTCGTGGTCACCGGGGAGGGGCATCCCGTGGGGCGGGCCGACGACACCGACCAGCGGTGGGACCGGCTGGCCGAATGGGCCCGCTTGCAGCTGGGCGCGACCGACGTGCTCTACCGCTGGTCCACGCAGGACCCGTCGTCGCTCGACCACATGCCCTACGTCGGTCGACTCACGCCCGGGGCGCAGCACCTGTGGACCGCGACTGCGTACGGGAAGTGGGGATTCACCAACGGCACGGCGGCGGCCGTGATCCTGACCGAGCTCCTCTCCGGCTCGGGCTCCCGATGGGCCGAGAGCTTCGACGCGCGCCGGATCGGCCTGCCCGGGTCGGTGCCCAAGGGTGTGATGCTGAACGCCAAGGTCGGCGCCACGTGGACCGTGGACCGGCTCGGGCGGAGGCGAGCCGGGCGACCGCAGGAACTGGCGGCCGGTGAGGCGCGCGTGGTCCGGGTCGACGGCGCGGACGTGGCCGCCTACCGTGACCGCGCCGGCGTCCTGCACGCGGTGAGTGCCGTCTGCACCCATCTGCGCTGCAACGTGCGCTGGAACCCGGGGGAGACCAGCTGGGACTGCCCCTGCCACGGGTCCCGCTTCGGGATCGACGGCGAGGTGCTGGAGGGGCCAGCGGTCCGGCCCCTGCCGCCCTGCCGGGTCACGGACGACAGGAGCGCGTGACCCGTCGCCTACTCTGGCGGCGTGGGTGATGTCCGGTCCGAGCGGTGTGCGTGGGTGTCCCGGTGACGGTCCACCGGGTGGCCGGCGGCGCCACCGAGGTCGACGTCGCCGCCGCTCGGCTGTTCGGCGAGTTCCTCCGACGGACCCACCTCTGCCCCGCCTCCGAGGTGGCGGCGATCACCGCGGAAGAGGCGGCGGTGGTCGGGTGGAAGGAGCTGGTCCTCTACCTCCTCGACTACGAGCAGGAGTTCCTGCGGCCGGTGCCGAGTGTCCACGCCGCCGACCGGGCCCCGTTGGGGGTCGAGTCCACGGTGGCCGGGCGGGCTTTCACGTCGGCGACGGTCCTGGCCACCGACGCCCCCGGCGACGGGCACCGGCGGGTGTGGGTCCCGCTGATCGACGGGACGGACAAGATCGGCGTGCTGGAGATGCTCGTGCCGTCACCCGGCGGGGGTGTGCCGCCGGGCACGGTGCTCCTGGCCGAGCGCTTCGCCCACCTGGTGGCCCAGATGATGATCTCCAAGGGGGCCTACGGCGACGTGTTCGAGTACGTGCGCCGGACCAGGCCGATGACCGTGGCGTCCGAGCTGCAGTGGAACCTGCTGCCACCGACGACCTTCGCGACCTCGGACGTGGTCGTGTCCGCGATGCTGGAGCCCAGCTACGACAACGGCGGGGATTGCTTCGACTACGCCGTCAACGGCTCGACGGCGCACTTCGTGGTCTTCGACGCCATGGGGCACGGCCTCGACTCGGCCGGCGTGGCGGCGGTGGCGCTGGCGGCCTATCGGCGGGCTCGGCGGACGTTGGCCGATCTGCGGGACACGTACCGGGCGGTCGACGCGGCGGTGCTCGGCCGGTTCGACGGTGAGCGGTTCGCCACCGGGCTGCTCGCCGAGCTGGACTGCGAGACCGGGGAGCTCCGCTGGGTCAGCGCGGGGCACCCCCCGCCCCTGCTCCTGCGTCGGGGCAAGCTGGTCAAGGCGCTCGACGTCGAACCGGCCGTCCCCGTGGGGGTGCCCTTCGGTGACGGGCGGGTGGTGGTCGGTCACGAGGGATTGGAGCCCGGCGACCGGGTGCTGGTCTACACCGACGGGCTGCCCGAGGCTCGCCAGCCGGACGGGACCTTCTTCGGGCTGCGGCGCCTGGCCGAGTTCGTCGAGCGTGGTGCGGCCGCCGGGCTCCCGGCGCCGGAGACGTTGCGTCGTCTGCGGCACGACATCGTCGCGCACCAGCGGGGGAAGCTCACCGACGATGCGACCGCCCTGCTGCTGGAGTGGCGGCTGGGGGCGGAGGAGGGGCTGCTCCCCGAGACCGCCCGCGGCGTCCGCCCGTGACAGCCCGGCCCGGCCTCACGCGGCTGCGAGTCAGGAGAGGGCTCGGGCCTTACGTGGCCGCGTGTCGGGACAGAACAGGGGCGCAGTCGAAGGGTCGGTGACCGGAGCGGGCGTCGGCTCCGGTCACCGACCCTCGACGACGCGCCGGGTCGGCCGTGGGTCGTGCGGATGTCAGCCCGAGGAGTGCACCTGACGCGCGTCCTGCGCTTGCGACCTGCCCTCGTCGGTGACGTGGTGCGCGCCCTCGCGAGCGGTCTCCTGGACCGACTGCGCGGCCTCCCGGGCGGGCTCCTTCATCTGCTCGGCGACGTCGGACGCGGCCTGCTTGACCGGCTGCGCCACGGTGTCGCCGTGCTCGGACGCGAAGTCGCGGACCTTGCCGCCTGCCTGCTCCTCGATCCGTGAGGCTGGGATCAGGCTGGACGCGAGCCAGCCGACGCCGAAGGCGATGACGCCGGCCGCGAGCGGGTTGCCCTGGGTCCGTTCCTGCACGGTGCCCGCCGCCGACTGCACGGCGTTGCTCGCTCCTTCGGCGGTGCTGCTGGCCGTGTCGCCCACGCTCCCGGCAGCACCACCCGCCGAGCCCATGACCCGGTCCTTCCAGGACCGGACCGTGCCCTTGGTGCGCTGGACCCTGCGATCCACGATCCGACCTGGGCTGACCTTCTCGGTCAGGGCGTCGACGTCACGGTCGAGCTCCTCCCGGGTCCGCTCGATGTCGGCCCTCAGCTGGTCCGGTTCCTGGCCCATTGCACATCCTCCTTGACGGTTTCGACGGTCTGCGTGGGTACGGGCTCGAGCTCCCGCAGCTGCTTACGCCCGAGGGCGCCGAGCACGGCGGCGACGACGCCCCAGACGGCGGCCACGATCAGGGCGGCCCAGCCGAGGTGCATCAGCTCGGACAGGCCCCACATGGCGGCGACGGAGACGAACACGAGCAGGAGGTGAGCGGCTATGCCGGCACCGCCGAGCATGCCGGCGGCTTTCCCGCCCTTCTTGGCCTCCTCCTTGGTCTCCACCTTGGCGAGCTCGATCTCCTGACGGACCAGGGTGGACAGATCCCTGGCCACCTCACCCACCAGGGAGCCGACGGAGCGGTCCTCGACATCGGGCGGGTGGCCCGCCGTGCCTGGGGGGGGCGGGCCGACCGGCGTGGCCCCACCCGTACGGGTCTCGTAGTGGTCGCTCACGGCCGCTGTCCCCCCCGCCCGGCGCGCGACGGCTCCAGCGGGTCGCCCGGGTCCACCGTCGACTCGCCGGCGAGCGCAGGTCGGGGACCCATGCTGGTGGGCGCGGCTGTGCCGGTCACCCGGGTGGTGCCCGCCGCTCCCGTCGGGCTGGTCCACGGATCGGAGCCGGCCGCCGTCCTCGTGGCGGCGGCGCTGTGGCCGGTGCTCCCGTTCCCCGAGCCGCCGGAGGCGGCTGCCTTCGCGCCGCGGGTGAGTCGGCCGGCCAGGACGCCGAGCGCGAGCGAGCCGAGGAGGAACGTGCCCGGCTTGCGGCGGGCGAAGGACCGGAGCTCCTCGGCGAGCTCGGTCCCGCTGCGCTGGCTGATCCAGTCGCCGACCTGCTGGGCACGCTGGCCGAGCTCCTCGACGAGCTGCTGTGCCTGACCCTCGGTCTGCTCGCCTCGGCTCATCCTGGACAGGTCCTGGCCGATCGTGCGCATCGAGTCCCCGACGCGGTCGCGCTGGGCGTGGACCTGCTCGTCCACCTGGCCGCGGAACTGGTCGTAGAGCTCGCCGGCCTGCCGCCTGCCCTCCTCGACCACGTTCGCGGCCTCGTCCTTGGCGGTACCGGCGACGGCGCCGGTACGCTGCTTGGCCTCCTCCTTCGTGGAAGAGTCGGCTCCCGAGCCACCCGTGGGGGCCCCCGTAGGCGTCGTCCCCGTGCTCGTGGGGGCAGCGGGGTCACCCGGAGGTCGGGGGTAGGTCTCCTCGGTCGTCATGCTGTCCTCCTGTGAGGTGCGGGTTCGAGCCCCTCTCGTACCCGACCTGACCGGGACAAACGCGAACCGCCGGTCTATCTGGGTCGTTGACGAGGTTCACCACCGGTCGCGCCGCGTTGGCTGGGCGGCCCGCCCGGCCGGGTCGACGAGGCGGCGCTGCTGGCCGAGGACCTGGCTCGCCGGCCGGACCCGCCCCCGAGCCACCTCCGGACCCGGACGAGGAGGCCACCTACCCACTCGACCCGGCGGTCTTCTGATCGTGGAGATCGCCGGTCCGGGTACGACCTGGCGCCGCCGTCAGCTGCGGAGGGCGCCCGCGTGCACCTCGTCGGCCGAGCTGACGCCGAGCATGTCCGCGACGGCGGCGAGGAAGCTGCGGGAGCGTGCCACCATCCCCAAGGCCGGGTCGCCCTCGCCCAGGGCCCCGGACCGGCCGTCTCCGGGCAGCAGCACGGCGATGTCGCGCAGTCGGTCGTGGTCCTGCTGCTCGGGACCACGGCGGTCGAGCTCCCGCGCGAAGCCCTTGCCGAAGTACTGCGCCGCGATGGTGGACTGCAGCCTGGCCACGGCCGACGCCAGGTTGTCGGCGGCCGGCCCCAGGCCCTCCCAGCCCGGCCGCCGCGCCAGCAGGAGCGCTGCCACGGCCGCCTCGGACGCGCCTCGCAGGGCCGGCTCGGGTTCGTGCTCGAGATCGCTCGACCGGTAGACGAAGGCGAGCAGGGGCAGCCGGTGCAGCTTGTCCTCGGCAGCCCTGGCGAGGGCGGCCCAGGCGTCGCACCGGGTCCGGGCGGCCGCCACACCCTCCACCTGCGCCGCCCGGACCAGCATCGTTGCGCCGCGGTCTCCCGCGGCTTCGTCCTGCACTGTCAGCGCAAGACGCTGCCGCTCATCGATGCCTTGGATGACCTGGACGAGGTAGGTGACGAGACCGGTCAGGACCGCGAAGCCGAGCCCGGACGCGGCCACGGCCAGTACCTTGAGAGGTCCGGTAGTCGGCGTGATGTCGCCGTAGCCCAGGACGCTCACCGTGACGCCGGAATAGTAGAACGCGTCGATGAAGCCCAGCGGTCGTGAGTGTGACAGCTCGGGCTCCGAGCGGTAGTCCTCGAGGTTGGGCCACACCACCAGGGACAGCCCGAGGACGAAGACGACGGCCCACGTCATGAACGTGGCCACCACGAGCAGCGGTCCCGCCAGCGAGAGAACGGCCCGCCGGTACGGCCCGACGGCCCGGGCTCCGAGCAAGCTCGCCTTCCAGATGGCGCGCTGCACGAACCAGGCGAGCGGCCCCTCCACGTCCGGGTGGAGCACCGTCAGCAGCATGTCGACCAGGACGACCAGGACGACCAGACCACCGGCCACCATGACCAGGTTTGCCACGGTGCCGCTCACGGGGACGTCACCGGTCGGGCTCGACCCTCACGGCCGACTCCTCGGCGGCGAGCCGCTCGTCGGGCAGCTCCCCGACCGCCTCAGCGACCGCTTCCTGCTCCCTGTCCGGTCGGGCACCCTCGTCGGGCTGGACCAGCTGGCCGCCGGCCCCCACCGACGGCGTAGCGGCGTCCGCGAGCGCCGGATCGGCAAGGGTGTCCGGCTCCTCCCGCGCGAGCCGCCCATCCAGTGGCTCGCCCTCAGCTTGCTCCCACGCCGTGGTTCCCCACTCCAGCGAACCCGCCGGAGCCTCGACGGGCGCACTTTCTCGGATCGGCTCGGTCTGTGACTCCTGTGACTGCTGACCGGCCGGGTGCGGCACCTGGTCCTCGGCGATGTCAGGCATCCCCAGGCCGTCCAGGTCCGCGCCCGGGTCACGCGTGACGACGTCCTCGCGCCCGTCGTCACGGCCGGCGCCCTCGTCCAGGTCATCCGCCGTACCGTCTCGGAGCCGGCGCGGGTTGTCGTCGTCGGACAGCTCCCGTGCCGGGACACCGCGGTCCGCCTGCCCCGTACCGTCGTCCCACGCCATGGGCCCTCCTCGCCGTGAAGCAACTGCTGGAACTGGCTGTCCCGCTACCCCGTCCGACGGGGGCCTACGCCCGGCCGACGGTGGGTTGCAGGTTTGGGGGTGTCGAGGTCGGGCACCCGGCTGCGTCCGCACCACCGGAACCAGGAGGGTCCTTCGTGATCACGACAGAGAACGTCCGCGACATCGTCGGCGCGACCGTCTACGGGAGCGATGGCGAGAAGATCGGCAAGGTGGGCCAGGTGTACCTGGACGACGCCACTGGCCAGCCGGAATGGGTGTCGGTCAACACCGGCCTCTTCGGCACGTCGGAGTCCTTCGTCCCTCTGGCCGACGCCCGGATCACCGGTGACCGGGTCGAGGTGAGCTACTCGAAGGGTCAGGTCAAGGATGCACCGCGCGTCGACGCCGACGAGCACCTCTCCGAAGAGGAGGAGGAGATGCTCTACCGCCATTACGGACTCGGCGGCAGAGCCACCGGACGCGGCACCGGTGGGGAGCCGCGTCGGGGCACCGTGGGACGAGACACGTCAGGTCCGACCACAGACGAGGCCATGACTCGGTCGGAGGAGCACCTGCGGGTCGGGACAGAGAACCGTGAGGCCGGCAGGGCCCGGCTCCGCAAGTACGTGGTGACTGAGCAGGAGCAGGTGGACGTCCCGGTCACCCGCGAAGAGGTACGGGTCGAGAGGGAGCCGATCACGGACGCGAACCGTGGTTCGGCGACCAGTGGGCCCGCCATCTCCGAGGAGGAGCACGAGGTCGTTCTCCACGAGGAGCGCCCCGTGGTCGACACCGAGGCGGTTCCCGTCGAGCGAGTCCGCCTGGACAAGGAGACCGTGACCGACCAGGAGAAGGTCGCGGGTGACGTCCGCAAGGAGCGCATCGACACCGACGTGCCCGACCGGGGCGAGCGCCGCCGCTGACCCCGTCGCCGGTCCGCCTCGTCCAACCGGGAGCGGGCGGACCGGCGCTGGTCCAGTTTCACGCGTCCAGGAGCACAGGGGGTGCCGCTTCCTTCCGAGCCGGACAACCCGACGTCGAACGGGGAAGGTGATACCAGGTGGACCATCAGGAGGAATCCGATGAGCGACATTCAGCCGGTCCCGGACGGCGATGAGCCGATGCGCAGCGACGTGGCCGAGGACGAGCTGCGCGAGGTGCCCGACCAGGACGTGGCCCCGGAGTCCCCGACGCCGGAGCCTCCGGGGTAGCGACCCGGGATCAGCTCGGGGATCGCAGCTTGCGCAGGTACCGTCGGCCTTTGTCTCGGAGACCATCGCGTCCAACCGCGCGAGATCGGTCTCCACCCCCCGGCGGGACGCGGCGGTCGGCGACCCCTGATCACTCCAGCGGGCCGCTCCAGGGGCGGGGCGGAAATCCCTCCGCCTGCCGGGCGAACTCTTCGAGGTACCATCGCCGGAAGGCAATCACGGCGTCGTCGGGCGCCAGGGTGAGCAGGTAGGAGTCCGACCGGCAGTAGTCGTCGGCCTCCTCCATGAGCGAACCGAGCTCTTGCACGGCCTCCGCGATGCTGGCCGGTACCTCGTACGCGAGGTCGACGGTCAGTTCCCCGCGCGCGAGCGCGCCCTGGCGCGCGGTGTCGTCACGTTCGCGGTTGCCGCCGTACCGGGCCCGCAGGGCCCGGATCAGCTGGATGAGGCGGACGGGGAGCTCGTCCGGCTTGGTGGCCCCCTCCTCGAGCCCGTAGCTCAGTAGTGAGAACTCGCGCAACAACCCGTCGTGCAGCTCGGTCGCCCGGCACCAGAGAGCGACCGGCACGCCCACCAGGCGGATGCTGACGAGGTCGCTGTCGTCCTCGGGCGCGTAGCGGCCCGGCGGCGAGACCCGCCGGTCCGGGTCAGTGCTCACGCCGACCGTCCTTCCTCCCGAGGACCGAGACCGCCGAGGAGCCCTGCCAGGTCGTCGTAGCGCTCGGCCAGCGTCTGGTCCGAGGGCAGGCCGTCGACGGGGAGGGTGGCCCAGACCATCTTCCCTCCGCCCTCCAGCTCGTCGACCCCCCAGGACGAGGCGAGGACCTTGAGCATACGCAGGCCCCGTCCCGTCGTGGCCGACACCGAGTGGGTCCGAAGCCTCGGCTGCAGCCCTGCCTGGTCGCAGACCTCGATCCGGATCTGCTCCGCCGTGACCATGACATGGAGGCGGATCTCCGTACGCGCGTGCACGACGGCATTGGTCACCAGCTCGGAGACCAGCAGCTGCAGCACGTCGGACTTGTCTTCGGGGAGGCCAGCCGCCCCTGCCGTCCGCCGGGCGAGCCGACGCGCCACTGGGACGCTGCGCGGCGAGGCCGGCAGGTCGAGGATGCCTTCGGCGGAGCCGGTCATGGGGGCCCGGCGAGGCTCAGACCGTGTCTGTACATGGGCGCCCTCCTCCGTGCGGTCCAAACCCGCCGGTGCGAACGTTTCCCGGCTCGAGGGGTCCCCAATCCTGTCGAGCGGGACGAGTGTGGACAGGCCCATGTCGTGGGCGAAGGCTCGCCGACGCCCACCGTCTGGTGAACGACAGAGTCGGGAGAGACTCGTGCTGATGGGCTTCTACTCCGAGCGGGTGCTGCCGCGGATCGTCGACTCCGCGTGCGCGGCGGCGTCCCTCCACCCGCTGCGCCGACGCGTGTGCGCTGGTGCCGAGGGCCGGGTCCTCGAGGTCGGCTTCGGTTCCGGGCTCAACCTGCCCTTCTATCCGGCAAGCGTCACCCAGGTCGACGCCGTGGAGCCGTCCGACGTGGCCTGGGCCATCGCCGAGGGGAGGCGAGCCGCGGCGGCCGTGCCCGTGCGACGCTCCGGTCGGGACGCCCAGTCGTTGCCCTTCCCGGACGACACCTTCGACTCCGCGGTCTCCACCTGGACGCTGTGCACGGTACCGAGGGTCGACGAGGCGCTGCTCGAGATCCGTCGCGTGCTCAAGCCGGGGGGCAGGCTGAGCTTCGTCGAGCACGGACTCGCCCCGGACGCGTCGGTCCGCCGGTGGCAGCGGCGGCTCGAACCGATCCAGAAGCGCATCGCGGGCGGGTGCCACCTGACCCGGCCCGTGGTTGACCTGCTCGTCGTGGCCGGCTTCGAGCCGGGTGAGCTCGACGCCTTCTACGAGGACGGCACGCCCAAGGTCCTCGGTGCCGACATCCTCGGCGTGGCGGTGTCGCCGTAGCCGCCTCCTACGCTACGAGCGTGACGCGTGTCCTCGTCGTCGACGACGACGCCACCGTCCGCGAGGTCGTCGTCGACTACTTGGGGCGGGCCGGGCTCGACGTGGCCGAGGCAGGCGACGGTGCCGTAGCCCTCGTCGCAGCCCGCACCGATCGCCCGGACCTGGTGCTCCTCGACATCATGCTGCCCGGCCTGGACGGGCTCGAGGTCTGTCGCCGGCTGCGGGCCGAGCACGGCGACCTACCGGTCGTCATGCTCAGCGCCCGTGGCGACGAGGACGACCGAGTCCTCGGCCTCGAGGTCGGGGCCGACGACTACGTCACGAAGCCCTTCAGCCCTCGCGAGCTGGTGCTGCGGATCCAGTCGGTGCTGCGCAGGGCTCACCGCGACCGGGCCCTCCCGGTGCCGGGGACACCACCGGACCTGCTCACCGACGGTCGGCTGACGGTCGACCGGTCCGCGCGACGCACCGTGCTGGCCGGCCGGGAGGTGTCCCTCACCGTGCGGGAGTTCGACCTGCTCTGCCACTTCCTCGAGAACCCGGGCAGGGCCTTCACCCGCGACGAGTTGATGCGGACCGTCTGGGGCTGGGATTTCGGCGACCAGTCGACCGTCACGGTGCACGTCCGGCGGCTCCGGGAGAAAGTCGAGCGGGATCCCGCGAAACCACGCAGCCTGGTCACCGTGTGGGGTGTGGGCTACCGCTGGGACGGCGACGACGGGTCGGGTGGTCTGCCGTGAGCCCGGAGCTCCAGACGGTCGCGCTCGCGGCCGGGACCGCCGCGGTCGTGGGTGCGGCCGGGGCGCTGCTCGTGGTGGTCACGGCCCGGCGCTCGATCCGGGCGGCCTCCGTCGTCACGCCGCTGGTCGTCGTGGCCTCCGTTGCCGTCGGGATCCTCGTGAGCGCCCGGGCGATGTTCCTGTCCTCGCACGACCTCACCGCCGTGCTGCTCGTGCTCGCGGCGACCACGCCGGTGGCGTTCGGCTTCGGCGTCGTGCTGGCCCGCCGGGTGCAGGCGCTCGACCGACGGGCGGCCGACGAGGCCGCGGCCCGCGTCCGTGACCGCGAGGTGGAGGCGAGCCGCCGCGAGATGGTGGCCTGGGTGTCGCACGACCTCCGCAGCCCGCTCGCCGGCATCCGGGCCATGGCGGAGTCGCTCGAGGACGGGGTCGTCGACGAACCAGGGCGCTACCACGCCCGGATCCGGGTCGAGGCGGACCGCATGTCCGCGATGGTCGACGACCTCCTCATGCTGTCGAGGATCCAGGCGGGAGCCCTGCACCTCGCCCGCGACCAGGTCGACGTCGCGGACCTCGTCTCCGACGCGATCGCGTCGGTGAAACCGGTGGCCGACGACGCCGGCGTGCACCTGCGGGGGTCTGCGGACGGGCTCGTCACCGTCGAGGTCGACGCCGGTCAGGTGTCCCGGGCCCTGACCAACCTGGTCGTCAACGCCGTCCGCCACACCCCACCCGACGGCACGGTCGTCCTGGCGGCTCGGCAGGAGCGGGACTCGGCCGTGCTCACCGTGCAGGACCACTGCGGCGGCATCCCGGACGGTGACCTCGGGAAGCTCTTCGAGCCCGGGTGGAGGGGCTCGGACGCGCGCACGCCCGGCCGGGCCGGAGCCGGTCTCGGGCTCGCCATCGTGCAGGGCCTGGTCGAGGCCCACGGTGGGAGGGTCGGCGTGGCCAACGTGCCGGGCGGCTGCCGCTTCGAGGTGCGCCTGCCTGTGGCCCGTCGGCCCCGTCAGGGATCCGTAATGCGATGAGCGTGGGCGCGGGGGATCCGGGTCGGTCAGGATGGGGTGACCTCTACGACACTACGGAGCCGATCCATGCCGCACGGCCGCCACGCGACCCTTCTGCTCCTGGTCGTCGGGGTACTGACCCTGACCGCCTGCGGCGACGCTGCTCCCACCGCCGGTAGCGACGAGCCCGCGGCCACGCCGACGGTCGAGGCCGCCCCGTCTGTACCGGACGAGACGGCCTCCCCCGCGGAGCCGGAGGTGGGGGCGGAGCCGGCGGTCGAGGTGCCCGAGATCCTCGACTTCACGGCCCAGACCCTCGAGGGAGAGACCTTCGAGGGGGCCAGCCTTGCGGACACGGACACGCTGCTGTGGTTCTGGGCCCCCTGGTGCCCGGTCTGCCAGCGGGAGGCACCGGTCGTCGCGTCCCTGGCCGAGGAGTACGCCGGCCGGGTCGAGGTGCTCGGGATCGGTGGCCTGTCCGGCGACCTCCGGGCCATGCAGGACTTCGTGCAGCGGGGCGGGGTGGGTGGCGTGACCCACCTCGCCGACACGGAAGGCAGCATCTACGCCCGTTTCGGTGTGACGCAGCAGTACGACATCGGCGTCCTGGACGACTCCGGCGACCTCCGCGTCGTCACGGGACCGCTGTCGGAAGCCGAGCTGCGGGCCGAGATGGACGCCCTGGCGGAGAGCTGATGCTCGACGGTCCCACGCTGTCCCTGGCCCTCGCCGCGGGGATGGTCGCCGCACTGAACCCGTGCGGCTTCGCCCTGCTGCCGGCCTACCTGACTCTGGTCGTCGCCCGAGCGGGTGGCCAGGGCGGCGAGAGCGGTCGGGCGGCGGCCGTGGGCCGGGCCGCGACCATGACCGCGGCGATGACGGCCGGCTTCGTCGTGGTCTTCGGCGGCTTCGGGCTGGCCGTGGTCCCGCTCGCCCTGTCGGTTGAGCGCTTCCTGCCCTGGGCGACGGTCGTCATCGGGATCGCCCTGGTCCTGCTCGGCGCCTGGCTGCTCAGCGGCCGGGAGCTGCTCCTCGGCACCCCGCGGTTACGGGCGGCACCCTCACGCTCGGCCTGGTCGATGGTGGGCTACGGGGTCGCCTACGCGGTGGCGAGCCTGTCCTGCACCGTCGCACCCTTCCTTGCGGTCACCACGAGCGCGGTCACCGCCGGCGGAGCAGGTGCCGGGCTGGCCGCCTTCGTCGCGTACGCGCTCGGCATGGGACTGGTCGTGGGGACGCTGGCCGTGTCCGTCGCGCTGGCACAGGCCGGGCTGGTGACGCGGGTCCGGCTGCTCCTGCCGTACGTGTCGCGGGTCAGCGGCGGGCTGCTCGTGGTGGCGGGTCTCTACGTGGCGTACTACGGCTGGTACGAGCTCCGCGTCTTCGCCGGCGGATCGGCGGAGGACCCCGTCGTCGATGCGGCACTTCAGGTTCAGGGGACGCTGGCGCGAGCGGTGTCCGGCCTGGCCCCCGGCGCCGTCGCGCTCGCCCTGGTCGTCCTCGTCGGTCTGGGCGCAGGTGCCACGGTCCTTGCCCGGGTCTCGCGCCGACGCGCGGCGATCTCACGCGGGAAGTGACCGCCCGGAGCGATCAGGTCGAACAGCGGCCACGGCGCGGGCGCGCCCGACCTGGGCGGCGACGCGCGCGTCGCCGAGGTACTCGGCGATGTCGTGAGCGCGGGCCTTGGCGTTGTCGGTGACCAGGTCGGTCACCCCGTCGCCCCAGACCGGGCGCAGCGGGCAGCCGATGGCGACCGGGTCGGCCGCGCACCAGGCGTTGACCCAGCGACGGACGCGGGCCGGGCGGCCCAGCTGCCCGTCGAGCAGCTTGCCGTGGACGGCGTCCATGCCCAGGGGGCTGCCCGCGGTCACCAGCAGCGTGACGTCCAGGCGGTCCAGCGAGGCGATGAGATCCATCGCCACGACCGTGCCGAGACTGTGGCTGACCAGCGCGATCGGGCCGCTGTCGGGTACGGACTCCGCCACGGCGGCGAGGACACTCTGTCGGACCGGTCGGCGTCCGAGGTAGGCCGCGACGTCGCGGAAGAGCAGCGCGATCGTCAGGTCGTCGAGGCCGCTGCGCGCCGCGAGCCAGCCGAGCTGCCGCTGCAGCCTCCCGACCAGCCCCGCGCCGAGGTCGGAGATCCCCTCCGTGGCGGTCGGCCCTTCCTCGGCTGCCAGCTCCGGCGGCATCCCCGCCCGCCCGGCGGCGTCGGCGAGCAGCTCCTCGTAGAGCGCGCGGGCCGGGTCGTCGGGTGGCGGGGCCACCGCCTCGGCGGTGTCGAACGCCGTCGCCTCCAGGCCGGCGGCCAGGGACTCCCGGGTCCCGAGGACCTCGACCAGCCGGTCGCCGTAGTAGGGGAACCAGACCGTCCGGGGGTCCACGGCCGGCAACCCCGCGCGGGTCAGGCCCGCGTTGAGGCCGGCCGTCCACGCGTGCCGCAGCCGGTCGGGGTCGCGGCGCTGCTGGCTGCGCCCGTGCAGAAAGACCAGGTGCGGCTCGCCGCCGGACCCGGCGACGCCCTTCCGTACGGGGGTGGGGCGGGCCTCCGTGGTGCGCTGCGCCGGCACCGGGGCAGCCGCTGCGACCGGCGTCGCGGTAGAGGATGCGGTCACCTCGGCGGTGGGGCCGAGCTCGTCGAGGATCCGGCCGCGGTCGGCGTCGAGGTCCAGACCGGCGAGGAAGGTGAGGATCCTGCTCACTCGGGCGCCCTCGTTGCCGATCCAGCAGATCGCGTCGTCACCGTCGCCGTGCCGCCAGACCTGGCCGTCCTTGCGCAGGTAGTTGCCCTGCTCGTCGGTCTTGGGCACCCCGGAGTGGTGCAGGGCGACGACCTCCCACTGGTCGTTGAAGACCGGCGACCCGGAGTTGCCCGGTTCGGTGTCGGTGGCGTAGTGCAGGAAGTCCTCGAGCTGTAGGTCGAGGGTGTTGTTGCGGATCGAGATCTCCTTCAGCCGCCCCATCGGGTGGCCGACGATGTTCACGGGCTCCCCTGTGACGATCTTGCCCTGCTGTCGGATCAGCTGGTTCCAGCCGAACCGCTCGCCGGGCGTGCGGCCCTCGGCGTCCGGCTGGACGAGCACCACGGTGACGTCGAGGTGGGGGTCGGTGACGAAGAACGTCTGCGGGTCCAGCCGGTAGCGGACCGGGACCAGCGGGGCGTTCTCGATGTCCACCTCGGCGGCGAACTCCACGACCGCGTTCGCTGCGGACTCGACGTCGCGGAGGACGTGGTTGTTGGTCATGAGCAGGCGGCTGGAGACCAGGAACCCCGTGCCGAGGGGAAGCACCCTGCCCCGGTCCAGCGTCGAGATGCGCGCCACGCTGGCCGCGGCCCTGGCGCCGCGGGGGAGGAAGCTCCACGACTGGAGGTCGTTGGTCTCCCCGATGATCCGCTCCAGCGCAGCCTTGCGGTCGGGGATGTCGGAGAGGGCGATGCTGACGACCGCCTCGAGCGGCGTCTCGCCCATCTCGACCAGCCTCTCGGCGCGGGCCTGGAGCTGGTCCATGGAGTCGTGCACCTCGACGCCGGACTCCGCCCGGGTGGCGAGGACGGCCTCGCGCTCGTCCCGGGTCTCCTCGAACCGGCGCGCCGCCGAGGCGATCTGCTGCTCCTGCGAACTCCGGACCTCGTCGAACGGCTGCGTCATGTGGTCCCCCCGACCGTTGATCCCTTCTGCACCATCCGCCCCAGGTCCGCCGGCGTCAAGGACGGGTGCCCTCGGCGGCTCGGGGGTAGGTAGCGATCGACCATGCCCCCACGCCCGCCCCGGAGGCCACCATGGACGAGCCCACCTTCCTCTTCGGCGGCTGGCCGGAGGTGGGGCGGATCCTCCTGATCGCGACGCTGGGCTACGTCTGGCTCGTGCTCCTGCTGCGCACCACCGGTCCGCGGAACCTGGCGAAGATGACCCCGTTCGACTTCGTGCTCACTGTGACGCTCGGGTCCGCCTTCGGCCGGGTGCTCACCGCGAAGGAGGTCGGACTGGTCGAGGTGGTCTTCACCTTCGCCCTGCTGGTCGGGCTGCAGTGGGCGTTCGCCTTCGGGCGGGCGCACTCCCCCCGGTTCGGTCGCCTGGTCGACGTCCCCGCGACGCTGCTCTACCACCGGGGCGAGGTGGTCCACGGCGCCCTCCGCCGCCACCGACTCACCGAGACCGACCTGGCCGGCGCCGCGCGCGAGCACGGGCTGGGCTCCCTGGCCCAGGCCGAGGCCGTCATCCTGCAGTCCGACGGCCAGTTCGCGGTCGTGACGCCCGGCCAGGTCGGTGACGGGTCGGCCCTGCCTGCTCCCGCTCCGGCGACCGGGTCGGCGTAGCCTTCGGTCCATGCCTGACGCGACCTACACGGTGGAGCGTTCTGCAGTGATCCCGGCGCCGCCGCAGCGGGTCTTCGACCTGGTGGCGGACTTCCACGAATGGCGACGCTGGTCCCCTTGGGAGGACGTCGACCCCGCCATGTCGCGCTCGTACTCGGGGGCGGACTCCGGGATCGGCGCCGTCTACGAGTGGTCCGGGAACCGCAAGGCGGGTCGGGGACGGATGGAGATCGTCGAGGCGGCCGCGCCGAGTCACGTGGCCATCGCCCTGGACTTCGTCAAGCCCTTCCGGTCGAGCAACACCACGACGTTCACGTTCACGCCGGAGGGCGACCGTACGCGTGCGCTCTGGTCGATGACCGGGCCGCGCCCGCTGCTGATGCGGGTCTTCGGGTTCCTCTTCGACATGGAGAAGCTGGTCGGTCGGGACTTCGAGAAGGGCCTGACCCGGCTGCGCGCCGCCGCTACGTCGACCTCAACCGGTCCGGCCTGATCTCAGCCGGGGGCGGCGAGCACGACCTCCAGGGTGCGCGGACCGTGCACGCCCTCGACGCGGTCGAGCTCGATGTCGCTGGTGGCGCTGGGCCCGCTGATCCAGGTCAGGGGCCGTCGGGGGTCCAGCCGGGCCACGGCCTCGGGCACGGTGGCGACCACGTCATCCGGGAGGACCACGCAGAGGTGGTAGTCCGGCACGAGGGTGAGGACGCGCCGTCCCTGCCCGGCGGAGGCGTCGAGGACCAGGGTCCCGGTCTCGGCGATCGCCACGGCGCAGCCGGTGACGACGCCGTCCACGCCGTCGAGCTGGTCCGGCGTGAGGGTGCCGTCGTCGACGACGACGGAGTCGCCGAGGACGGCCACCCAGTCCGATGTCAGGCCCGGTGGGACGACGAGGCGCCGCGCACCCCGCTCGGCCACGGCGGCGGCGAGCAGGCCGGGGACGGTGTCCCCGCGGTGACCGCGCCGGACCAGGGCCCGGTAGTCGCGCAGCCGGTCGACGAGGGCCTCGTGCCCGGGCGGCAGCTCGCCGGTGGTCCGGTAGGCCCGGGGGACCGGGGGTGCCGGGGTCTGGTGGGCGAGCGCCGCCCGCACCCGCCCCAGGACCTCGTCGCGAGCGGTCACGTCGACGCCTCCGTACGAGGTTCCCGGGTCCGTCGCCACCAGGCGCGGAAGGTCTCCGCCGGGGGCCGGGGCAGGTCGCGGCTCGCCGTCCACGCGGACAGTGGAGGTGGGAGGGTGCTGATCCGGCCCGTGCGCCGGCCGAGCACGCGGCCGGCTCGACCGCCGGCCTGCGCGGCGGCGAAACGCCGTTCGTCCGCCATGACCCAGCCGGCCGCGGCCATGGCCACCGCCTCCGCACCCGGTACCCGGCGGGCGGTGCGGTCGGCGTCGACGGCCAGGGCCCGCAGGTGGACGAGGATCGAGGGGATGTCGATCTTCACTGGGCACGCGTCGAAGCACGCCCCGCAGAGGCTGGAGGCGTACGGCAGGGAGGCGTTGGGGTCGGAGTGGTCCCCCATGCCGGTGAGCAGCGGCGTGAGGACGGCGCCGATGGGGCCGGGGTAGACGGAGCCGTAGGCGTGTCCGCCGGTGCGCTCGTAGACCGGGCAGACGTTCAGGCAGGCCGAGCAGCGGATGCAGTGCAGTGCGTCACGCCCGACCTCGTCGGCCAGCGCGGCCGTCCGGGCGTTGTCCAGCAGCACCAGGTGGAACTTCTGGGGTCCGTCACCGGGAGTCACGCCGGTCCACATCGACGTGTACGGGTTCATCCGCTCCCCCGTCGAGGAGCGCGGCAGCAGCTGGAGGAACACCTCGAGGTCGCGCCAGGTGGGGACGACCTTCTCGATCCCCATCACGGTGATCAGCGTCTCGGGAAGGGTCAGGCACATCCGGCCGTTGCCCTCGGACTCGACCACCACCAGCGTGCCGGTGTCGGCGACGGCGAAGTTGGCTCCCGACACGGCGACCCGCGCGGCGAGGAACTTGTGTCGGAGGTAGCGCCGTGCCGCCATCGCGAGCGCGCGGGGGTCGTCGCTCAGCGCCGGGTCGATCCCGGGCATCTCGCGCAGGAAGATCTCGCGGATCTCGGCCCGGTTGCGGTGGATGGCCGGGACCAGGATGTGCGAGGGGGCGTCGTGCCCCAGCTGCACGATCAGCTCGGCGAGGTCCGTCTCCACCGCGGTGACCCCCCCGGCGGCGAGGGCCTCGTTGAGTCCGATCTCCTGCGTGGCCATGGACTTCACCTTGAGCACCTCGCCCGCCCCGGTGGCGAGCGCGAGCTCGAGCACGATGCGGTTGGCCTCCGCCGCGTCACGCGCCCAGTGGACGATCCCTCCGCGGGCGGTGACGGCCGCTTCCAGCTGCTCGAGCAGCTCGGGTAGGTGCGCCATGGCATCGGCCTTGATGCCCGCGCCGGCATCGCGCAGCTCCTCCCAGTCCGGGACCTCCTCGACGACTGCGCGTCGCTTCTCCCTGATCGTGGCGGTGGCCCGGCCCAGGTTGGCGCGGAGCTGGGTGTCGGCGAGCGCGGCACGCGCGGCGGCCGGGAATCCGCGACCCCCGCGCAGGTGACCCTCGCCGCGTGGTGCGTGCACGGGCATGCCCAGGAAAGTCACGGGACCACTTCCGCCGGCGAGGACTCGGTGGAGGCGAGCACCTCGGCGAGGTGCACGGCGCGCACCCCAGCCTGCAACCGCGACAATCCACCCCCGATGTGCATCAGGCAGGAGGAGTCCCCGGCCGTGCACACCTCGGCCCCGGTGGCCAGCACGTGGCGCATCTTGTCCGCGAGCATCGCCGTGGACACGTCCCGGTTCTTCAGCGCGAAGGTGCCGCCGAAGCCGCAGCAGGTCTCCGCCTCCGGGAGTTCGGCGAGATCGAGGCCGCGGACGTGGCGCAGGAGGCGCAGTGGCCGGTCTCCCACGCGCAGCATCCGCAGCGAGTGGCAGGTCGGGTGGTAGGTCACCCGGTGCGGGTAGTAGGCCCCGACGTCCTCCACACCGAGGACGTCGACGAGCAGCTCGGACAGCTCGTAGGTACGCGCCGCCACGTCGCGCGCCGCGTCCGCGAGCGCCGGGTCACCGGCGCCCTCGGCCACCGCGGCGTGCTGGTGGCGCACCGATCCCACGCACGACCCCGACGGCGCGACCACCACGTCGTACGGGGTGAACTGGTCGATGAAGCGACGCACCAGTGGCACGGCCTCACGCGGGTAGCCGGTGTTGACGTGCATCTGCCCGCAGCAGGTCTGCCCTGGGGGGAAGGCCACCTCGTGGCCGAGCCGCTCGAGCACGGTCACCGTGGCACGTCCGACCTCGGGGAACAGTGTGTCACCGAGGCAGGTGACGAACAGCGCGATCCGCACGGTCAGCCCTCCGCCACGACGTCGGTCTCCAGGGTGCCTGCTGCCAACCTCCCATGCCGACTGGAGCGTGGTGATGTGCACCCGCCCGTGCGACTAGGGCGTGCGCCCGATGAAGGCCAGCAGTCGGGTCTGGGTGTCGGCGTCGTCGGGCACCTCGACTCGCGGCCCGTAGTGGCCGCTGGCCCGCAGCGCGTCGTCCATCGGCAGCATCTGCTCGAGCATGCGGGTGCAGCGGCCCGGGTCCAGGCGCTCGTCCTGGCCGGTGGCACGGGCGAGGTCCCACGTATGGAGGAAGACGTCGCCGGTGTAGAACGCGTCGACCGCTCGGTGGAGCGGCAGGTCGCCGGCGTGACGGTCCTTGAGCACCCGGGTGGGCGTGGCCGGGTCGTCCAGCAGGGCCTGCACGCCGTCGCTGTGCACGAGCCACGCGGCCACCGGGTCGTCGTCGACCGAGGGACCACGGGGAAGGGTGACGCCGGCCCCATGGGCCAGGAACGCCGGGAACCACTCGACGAGGTGCCGAACCACATCCCTGGCCCGCCAACCCTCGCAGGGTGACGCGTTGTCCCAGGCCTCGGCCGGGACGCCGCGGACCCGCTCGGTGAAGATTCCGGCGACGGCGCGATGCTCCTCCGCGGGGGACGCCATGGCGACCACCCTCCTTCCTCGTCGACGATATGACTGCCAACGCCGCTCGACATCATCGTGTCGCCCCGATCGTCATCCGGCCTTGACCCACCCGGTCTGCGAGGAAGTCCTCCCAGGTGCGGCGGCCGGCGGCCCGTCCGGGGGCGAGGTTGGCGCCGGCGCGGATCGCGCGGGCCGCCGTGCCGGGGAGTCTGACCGGTACGAGCAGCCGCGTCCGGTGCCGGGCCCTGAGGTAGCTGCGTACGAGCTCGGTCATCTCGTACACGCGTGGCCCGGCGAGGTCGGGGACGAGCCCGGACGGCTCGCCCAGGGAGAGCTCGACGAGCCGGGTCGCCACCTCGCCGGCGTCAACCGGCTGGAACCGGGAGCCGGACGGCACCGGGATCACCGGCATCCTCGCCATGCCCTGGACCGTCCTGAGCACCAAGTCGTGGAACTGGGTGGCACGCATGGTGGTCCACGGCAGGCCCGAATCGGCCACGACGACCTCCGCGGCGCGCTTGGACGCGAAGTAGCCGAACATGGCACGGTCGACGCCCGTGGACACGGGGACCCGGTCGGCGCCGACGACCGAGATGAAGACCAGGTGCCGGGCACCTGACCGCGCCGCCGCCCGTACCAGGTGCCGGGCCTTGACCTCGTCGCCCCTGGCGCTACCCGCGCAGTGCACGATCGTCTCGACACCGGCTATCGCGGCGTCGACGCCCTCGCCGGTCGCCAGGTCGCCGGTGACGAACTCGGCGGCCCTCCCGGACTCGTGGCGGTTGCGGCTCAGCACCCGCACGTCGTGGCCGGCCTCCAGCAGGCGCGGGACGACGAGGCGCCCCAGCGTGCCCGTTCCCCCGGTGAGCAGGATGGGTGACGTCATGGCAGCTCCGATCCGTCCGATCCGTCCGTTCCGCAAGCCCCTGCTCCCGGTCACATCAGCGGGGCTTCGTGGGTCTACTCCAGTGACACACCGCGGGATGGGGACGTGACGAACGTGGACGAGCGCGCATGGCTGGAGGAGCGGTTCGAGGAACATCGGCCGCGTCTGCGAGCGGTGGCCTACCGGATGCTCGGATCGACGGGTGAGGCCGATGACGCCGTCCAGGACGCCTGGCTCCGAGTCGTCCGAGCCGAGACCAGCAGCGTGGAGAACCTCGGTGGGTGGCTGACCACAGTCGTGGCGCGCGTATGCCTGAACATGCTGCGCTCGCGCGGGCAGCGACGCGAGGAGCCGCTCGACCCACACGTGCCCGACCCGATCATCGGTCACCCGGACGGAGTCGACCCCGAGCACGAAGTGCTGCTGGCCGACTCGGTCGGGCTGGCGCTGATGGTGGTGCTGGAGACGCTGACGCCGGCCGAGCGGCTGGCGTTCGTGCTGCACGACATGTTCGCCGTGCCGTTCGACGAGATCGCCCCGATGGTCGACCGGTCCCCGGCCGCTGCGCGGCAGCTCGCCAGCCGTGCGCGCCGCCGGGTACGGGGGCAGGCCCCGGCTCCCGACCCCGATCGGACTCGCCAACGCGACGTCGTCGACGCGTTCTTCGCGGCCTCGCGCGACGGCGACTTCGACGCACTCGTCGCCGTGCTCGACCCCGACGTCGTGCTGCGCTCGGACGGGGGGCTCGCGCGCCCTCGCATGACGATGATCCTCCACGGCGCTCAGGCCGTGGCCCGGCAGGCGTTCACCTCCAGCCGGCTCTCCCCGTTCGTCCGACCGGTGCTGGTCAACGGCGCCGCCGGAGTGGTCGTCGCCCCACACGGACAGCCGCAGTTCGTCATGGCCTTCACCGTCACGGACGGGAAGGTGGTCGCCATCGACGTGCTGTCCGACCCCGAACGCCTGAGCCGGCTCGACCTGGCTGTGCTCGACGACTGATCGTCTCCTTGAGCACGCGATGGGCGGGTCGTCGGTCACAGGGTCCACGCGGCCACCGACGAATCACCGACGGGTCGGGCGGACCCCCCGCTGCAGGGATGACGACCTGATCCATCTCTGCTCAAGCGTGGCCGGCCAGCAGGCCGCCGAGCGGGACCAGGTTGGAACGGCTTCGGCCGTCGGCCCGCAGCCTGGCGCCGCCGCTGGTGGCCAGCAGGCCGACCGGCAGCGGCGCAGGACTCGGGGATCAGAAGCAGGATGGTCCGATCGTCGCCGACCAGCTGGCGGATGCTGGCGTGGTCCTTGTACTGGTCCAGGACCGTCCAGCCTTCGGCCTGGACGGTGTCGAGCACTCCGTGTGCTTTCGCGCAGAACCCGCAGGCACCCAAGGTGATGTCCCGAAGGCTCTCGACCAGGCGGTGGAGCTGGTGACCCGGGTCGGCAGCCGCGGAAAGAGTGTCGACGCCGGACCCGTCGTACACGACGACCACGTCGTCCCCGGCGTCACGGAACTCCTTCGCCGTGAGCAGGCCCCGGTAGGCCCATGCCAGGTCCCCGGGGGCGTCGCCTGCCGGCGCCTGGGCCGATCTCAGCAGTCAGCCTTGCCCGGTTCCGTGATCTGGCCCACCTTCGGGCCGGCGCCGGCCGCCCACAACCCGGGCCAGCAGCCCACGGCTGACCGCATCGAGCTGCCGGACGTTGGACCACTGGTGCGCCCGCAGCCACGTCCCGACCGTGGACGGGGCCCGGGTGGCGTCGAACAGCTCATCGCAGGCGCCGGCGCGCAGCACCGCCACGTCGTCGATGCTGTCCCCACCGGCCAGCATCGCCCCGATCGCCGTCAACGCCTTCGTGCCGCTGTTCGCGCCGTGCCGGGCCAACCGCAGCCGGGCGTCCACCAGCCCGGCCAGATCGATGCGTTGGGCCAGCGCCGCCGGCGGCCGCAGCCCGGCGTTCGGCACCAGATTCGACTCATCGAAGGTCACCAGGACCCGGCTCAGGTCATGAGATGCTCGCACCCGTCAGATGCCCTCTCCGCGCGGGTTGATGTTGTCCGTCGCAAGACACATCGTCCCTGCTCAGAGGGCATCTGCCCGTTCACGGCACGCCGTCAGACAGGCACTTCAGCGGTGGATCCGGGCTAAGCCACTGGACAGACGATCCGACCGGCCGGACTTTCGGGAGTTCGGCCCGACGCTGAGCGGCCGATGGTGAGCAGTCCGCGTCGAGGGACTGCTGGTGGATCTGGGGTTGCGGCAACTGGCCTGCTTTGGCTTTGGCTGTCCTTCTCTCCTTGACAAAAGTTTGAGTCTCGTACCAATATAGTACGAGACTCAAACTACCGGGAGCCGTCCATGAGTGGAGTCGTCCAGGTGCTTGCCGGTCTCTTCGCGGTGGCCTTGGCAGTCATCGGCCTGCTCGAGATCACCCAGTCCCGCAACCCACGCTTCTACTCGATCTTCGTGATCGAGCCCGGGACCTACGACGCCGTCCGGATGTGGGCCGTCAACGTCGGCGCCTACAACCTGGCATTCGCGACAGGCATCGGACTCGGGCTGGCCCTGTTCCACCAGGGCTACCTCGAGGAGGGAAGCGCCCTGGTGCTCTTCCTGGTCGGCGCGCACGTCGCCCTCGGCCTGGTGCTGGTCGCTTCTGAGCCCCGGCTGTGGCGAAGCGCGATCGCCCAGGCGGGGGTCCCCGCGGTGGTGCTCGGGCTGCAGTTCCTCAGTTGAGGCGTTCCACGCCGGGCCCGGTCAGGCCGCCGGCAACAGCGGCGGGCGTACGCCCGGTCAGCAGCAGCAGCACTGCGCGGATGGGGCCCTCGACCAGTGATCCCGTGCCGGTGGCGAAGTCGGTGTCGGTGGCCCGGATCTCGAGCTGGCGTCGTCGTGGCGCGTCCTTGAACAGGAAGCCGAGCCGGCGGGCACGACGGGCGGCCACCCGTGCCGGCACGATCGGCATGGGATGTGGCCGGCCGAGCGGTACGGCGATGTCCTGGCTGTGGACCAGCACGTCCAGCAGCGGGTCCACCACCGACGTGCCGAACGGGTGGCGGCGTGAACCGTCATGGCGCTCGAACTCCGCCACCAGCTCAACGACCGGACGCCCCGCAGCCTGGCGGGCGTCCTCGGCCACCAGCGCGTTGAACCGGCCGCGGGACCGCAGCAGCGCCACCGCCATCTCCCGCGGAGTCACCGTGACGCTGCGCATGACGTGGGCCGCGACGTCGCGCACCGTCCACCCCTCGCACAGCGACGAGACCGCCCACTCCTCACCGGACAGGTCGGCGAGCAACGCCGCCAGCGCACGCCGCTGCTCATGGGTATGCCGCCACACCTCGTCGACGTCCACGGCATCCTCCAGACTCCGTGGGATCGTCACAGCAGACTGCCAAGATGGGGTCAAGGAGCCACATGAGTGACGACGACCAGAACACCGGACTGCTGCTCTTCTACCCCTACCGGGCGATGGAAGCACGAGTGCTGGCCCGCGTGCGCGAGGCAGGCTACGAGGTCACCGCCGCGCAAGGACGGATCTTCGCCCGGATCGGGCCCTCGGGTACCCGGCTCTCCGACCTCGCCACCCAGGCGCAGGTCACCAAGGCGACCGCAGGATTCATCGTCGATCAACTCGAGCGCTCCGGACTGGTCAGGCGAGTCCCTGACCCCGACGACGGGCGCGCCCGCCTGGTGACCATCACCGACAAGGGCCAGAACGCGGTGCGGCTCGCCGCCGACGAGGTAGCCGCCGTCGAGGCGGACTGGACCGCGCACCTCGGCGCGCGCCGGATGCGGGGACTACGCCAAACCCTCACCCAGCTCCGTGAGATCACCGACCCCTGGGCCGAACGGTCCTAGCCCCAGAAACTCAACACATCCGCCGCATCTGCCGCGTGGAGGGCGGCTACGCTTGCCCGGAGCCTCGTTGAGGAAAGAATGCAGCTGCCGATGCGCATCTGCTGGTTACCGCTTGCGAGAGCGCCCTCCGGGCGCCACAATTGTGTACATGACCGTTGAACCTCTCCGCGACGTCCGCAACCACTTCAGCGACGTCATCGACCGCGTCGAGCACGAGCACGAGCGCGTCACGGTCACCCGCAACGGACGGCCGGTCGCCGTCATCCTCAGCCCCGAAGACCTGGCCGAGCTCGAGGAGACCCTGGCAGTCCTCAGCGACCCCCAGGCACTCGCCGACATCCGCGAGGCCGATGCGGCATATACCGCCGGTGACGTCGTTCGCGGAGTCGATGCCGTTCGCGCCCTGCGCTCGTGAGCGAAGTCCCATACGAACTGGTCCTGACCCCACCCGCCATCCGAGCCGTCCAGTCCGGACTGCCCGAGGGCATAGCGGCGGCGATCACCGCGTTCCTCACCGGAGCCCTGGTCGACAACCCGAATCGGGTCGGTAAGCAGCTGCGCGGGGACCTCGCCGGCATCCACTCAGCGCGCCGCGGCACCTACCGCGTCCTGTACCGAATCAACGAGGTCCAGCGCGAAGTCGTGGTCCTCCGCATCGAGCACAGACGAGATACTTACCGTCCTGGATGACCGCACATGCCGCGGAGGGTGATTGCAGGGTCGGCCGTTGTCGCTGGGTTGAGTGCGACGTGGACGCAGAGCGCGGGACGCTGCGGTGCATGGCTTCCCTTCTGCTGCCGGTGGCGACCGGCGAGTCGTCCTCCGCTGAACGTCTACAGGTGGCTGCGGCCGCCTACCTAGCCCCCGGTACCGGGGGCTATCCAGCGACCACACCGCGTCGGACCTGGGGGTGTTCCTGAAGTGGTGCGCCGAACGGGACCTGGACCCGCTGGCCGCGCAACGGGCGCACCTGGAGCTGTACGTGCGCTGGTGCCAGGAGGTCCGCCGCTTCAAGCCGTCCACGGTGTCCCGGCGGACCTCGGTGGTGTGCGGGTTCTACCGCACCTGCGTCATCGACGGGCTGCTGGAGCACTCCCCGGCCCGGTGGCTGCGCCGGCCCACCGTCCCGCCGGACTCACCCACCCTCGGGCTGACGCACCTGCAGTTCGAGGCGCTGCTGAGCGCGGCCCGCGAGTCGGCCAACGTCAACGACTTCGCCCTGGTCGCCATGCTCGGGCTGCTCGGGTTGCGGATCTTCGAGGCCTGCGCCACCGACATCACCGACGTCGGCGAAGAGCCCGGCCACCGGGTGATCCGGATAGTCGGCAAGGGCACCAAGATCGTCCTGGTCCCGCTGCCACCCGCGATCGGACGCGCGATCGACCGCGCCCTCGACGGGCGAATCGACGGGCCGCTGCTCCGCAACCGGCGCGGCGCACAGATGGACCGCCACGCCGCCACCCGCCGGCTGCGCCACCTCGCCGACCAGGCCGGGGTGCGGCTACCCCGGGGATGCATCCGCACATGCTGCGGCACACCTTCGTCACCACCATGCTCGACGCCGGCGTCGACCTTCGCGACGTGCAGACCGCCGCCCGCCACGCCGACCCCCCGCACCACCATGCGCTACGACCGGGCCCGCAAGAACCTCGACCGCTACCCCAACTACATCCTCGCCGCCCACATGGCCTCCGGCACCTGACCATGCTGACCTGCCGATGAGCGGGCGTTGGAACGACTGCCGTCCCCGACGTGCGTCACTACGGCTCCAGAAGTGCTAAGGACACCGATCACGGAGCCGACGAGCGAGGCCGGCGACGGCGGCGTGACCGCCACCGCCGGCCCCGGGAGACGCACAGAGGCGTCGACCTGGACAGGTCCTGGTGGCGTTCCCGCGCCGCGGAGGGGAGGGGCTCCTCGGACCCCCGGCCGAGCTGACGGCGGAGAGCACGCCCGGGTGGGGTCGACCCAGCCCGAGCACCGCGGACCGCCGAGAGTCCTGCGGCGCTTGGCCGGGTACCGACCCGGTCAGCGGCGCTGCGACCGGGGGCCGCGTACCGGCCCGCCCGCGGCCGCCGGGGTGCTCATTGGCTGGCTGGGGTCTTCTTTACGGCCAGATCGCGTCGGTGTGAGCGGTGGAGAGAGTAGATCGCTCCGAGCATGTGCACGGCCAGGAGCGCCAGGCTCAAGCAGCCCGCGATGACGATCCAGCGTGTCGCCGTGCTCTTGCCCACCACTTCGCCCAGCACCAGGAGGGACACGATCCCCCCGGTAATCACGCTGAGGACCATCGCCACGTCCCACAGGAAGGCGTAGCTCCAGTGCTCGTCGTCATCTCGCCCCCACGGCCCGAAGGCCCCCGCAGTGACGGCCAGCGGGATGAACGGACCCAGCGTGAGGAACGACGAGTAAAGGCTCATGAGTGCTTCCCTCCAGAACCGGACCTCGTCCCCCCGGGGGTCGCGAGCCCCTTCGTGTGGGGACGGGCTTTGTGCAGCAAGCCGATCTGACGGAGCATGTGCGCACCCAGCAGCAGTAGGGCCTAGCAGCCGGCAAGCACGACCGCCCAGCGGGTGGCCGCGGTCGGGGACAGCACGTCGCCCAGGACGAGCGCCGCGACGAACGCGCCGGCCACGACGACGACCACCAGCGTCACGTCACCGGCCATCGCCGCTCGGCCCGGCCTGGCCCGCTGCGGCGGCGCGAAGGCACCCTTCGCGAGCAGTTTCAGGAGCATGAACGGGGCCAGCTTCAAGATCGACGAATAGAGCTCCACCGGCCAGTCTTTAGCATGTTCTACCCGTCGCCCGGGGCGGCCGGGACAGACATGCTCACCACACCCAGCCAGCAGGGATCTGACCGTCAACGACCGAGGTCCCCACATCGCCGTAACGGACGCGTGGACCAGCCCGTTCTCGAACACGCGCTCATGCCGCGTTGACGTGCGCAGTGGAGCGTCGGGTTGCGCTGCGCGGAAAGTATGGCGCCTGGTTGTCCCTCCCCGGCGCTACGGTCAACGCATGGTCACGGTCGCTGACGTTCGGGCGCTTGCGCGGACTCTGCCGCGAAGCGGCGAGCACCTGATCCATGACCGCGTGAAGTTCCGTGTGGGCGCGATCGTCTACGTCGCGTTCTCCCGCGATGAGACCACGATGGGCTTCGGGTATCCAAGAGCGGAGCGCGCCGCGCTCGTCGCCAGCGAACCAGACCTGTTCTTCCTCCCCGGCGAGTCCGACCTGCGGTTCAACTGGGTGTGCTGTCACCTCGCGCGGCTCGATCACGGGTACATGACCGAGTTGGTCACGGACGCCTGGCGGATGGTGGTGCCCAAGTTCCTCGCACGCCAGCGGCTGGGCGACTAGCGGAACTGCTTCGACTTCCGGACACGCGTCCCGAGCACAGCCACCCCCAGCGTGAGAGCCGGCGCGCCCGCTTCTGCCG
>DATHUJ010000086.1:0-17687 GCA_035462375.1 Jiangellales bacterium | reverse complement strand
TGCCGCCGGGCGCGCGTGTCGCTGGCGCCGCCAAGCGCAGGCGCGTGATTCCCATGGTCGGCCCATCACTGCGCTGACGGGCGGCTGGCCGTCGACACGTGCCAACTCGAGCCAGCCCCCAGCCGGGCTGGTCAGCTCGAGGTCAGTTCGATTAACGACTCTCACCCCTGCTGCGCGTGCCCCCGAGAGGATTCGAACCTCCGACACACGGTTTAGGAAACCGTTGCTCTATCCCCTGAGCTACGAGGGCGGGGGCCGCCGGCGGTGGCGCCGACCTCGCACTGGGGCCGCCTGCGGACTCACCGAGTCTAGGTCCACGCGAGCGAGGCGCAGGACGCCGGTGCCCGGCTCCCATCCGTACGGGAGCAAGTTGCCCATCGACGTGGCCTCCTGGGCGGCCTAGCGTCACGCACGGGGACGACCAGCACCTCGGGACCGGAGAGGAGACCATGATGTTCGCGCAGGTGATCCGGGGGAAGGCAGCGGATGCCGGAAGCATGCGGGCGGCGATGGACCGCTGGCAGGAGCAGCTGAGGGAGGGGGCGATCGGCTGGCTCGGGACAACGGCGGGAGTGGCCGACGACGGCGACTTCGTCGCGGTCGCCCGGTTCGAGTCGGCCGAGGCGGCGCGGGCCAACAGCGAGCGCCCGGAGCAGGACGCCTGGTGGCGGGAGATGGTCGGCCACCTCGACGGGGAGCCGACCGTGCGGGACTGCGAACGGGTCGAGATCTGGCCGGCCGAGCCGTCGGACGACGCCGGCTTCGTCCAGGTCCTCGAGGGGCGGATCAGCGACCCGGACCGGGCGCTCCAGCTGATGCGGGACGCGGACGAGGCGGTCGCAAGGGCGCGGCCGGACATCGTCGGCGGCCTGATCGCGCTGTCTCCGGACGGCCGCTTCACCCAGGTCGTGTACTTCACCTCGGAGGAGGAGGCCCGCAAGGGTGAGGCCGCCGAGGCGCCCGAGCTGGACGAGCAGATGGCCGAGTCGATGTCCTTGCTGGGCGACGTGACGTACGTCGACCTGCGGCAGCCCTGGCTCACGAGCCCCGACTCGTGAGGCGTGACCGCAGCGGAAGCGGGTAAGCCCAGGGCCGGCTCCGACGGAAGGGATGCACCATGAGCAAGCTCGTCAAGCTGGCCGCCATCGGCGGGCTCGTCTACGCCGCGAAGCGCTACCTCGACAGCAACCCCGAGGCGCAGCACAAGGTGCGCGAGGCGAGCGGCCGGGCTCAGGCCGAGCTCCGGCGAACCGCCGGGCAGGTCCGCGGGCGGGCGGGTCACCTCGGCGCCGCCGGCGACATGGACGAGGTGACGCTGGCGGACCGGGTGCGCTCGCAGCTCGGGCCGCTGGAGAAGCGCCTGGACGTGCCGCGGGTCCTGGTCACCGTGGAGGGCACGACCGTCAAGCTCCACGGCGAGGTCCCGTCCCCGGAGGACGCCCGCACCCTCGAGAACGCCGCTCGCGAGGTCCGTGGCGTCACCGGCCTCGAGTCGCACCTGGCGGTCGGGCTGTCCTCGGGGGCGACCCGCCCGTCCGAGAGCCGGCCCGCCTGAACCCCGCACCACGCGCCGACGGCTGTCTAGACACGCAGCGGCCGGCGACGCCTGTCCGGGCGTGTCGCGGGCGCCGGGCGATCACCGGGGGCGGGCCGGGCTGGTAGGACGGGCGCATGAGCTTGAGCGAGTTCCCCGGCGATTGGCAGCGCGCCCTGGTGGTCGTCGCCCACCCCGACGACATGGAGTACGGAGGTGCAGCCGCGGTCGCCCGCTGGACCGCGGACGGCAAGCACGTCGCGTACCTGCTGGCCACCCGAGGCGAGGCTGGCATCGACGGCATGGACCCGGCCGAGGCCACGGTGGTCCGGGAGCGCGAGCAGCGTGAGAGCTGCCGCCTGGTGGGTGTCGACACGATCGAATGGCTGGACCACCCGGACGGCCTGGTCGAGTACGGACTCCCGCTGCGCCGAGACATCGCCGGCACGATCCGCAGGCACCAGCCGGACCTCGTCGTCACCGTGAACCACCGCGAGACGTACGGGCCGGGCGCCCTCAACATGGCCGACCACCGCGTCGTCGGGCAGGCGACGATCGACGCCGTCCGGGACGCGGCCAACCGGTGGCTCTTCCGCGACCTCGTGGACGCGGCCTGGTCGGGCGTCCGGAACGTCGCGGTGGTGGCCTCGCCCCAGCCGACGCACGCCGTCGACGTGACGGACACCTTCGAGCAGGGCGTCCGGTCCCTCCGGGCCCACGCGGCCTACCTCTCCGGCCTCGGGGACCACCGGATGGCGGACCCGGAGCCCTTCCTGCGCGAGTTCGCCGCCGCGACGGGGGAGCAGGCCGGGGTGCCGCTGGCTGTGGCCTTCGAGGTCTTCGAGCTCTGACGGTGCGGCGGCTCTGCCGACCGAGCAACGCTGGTTACCCTCGCCGGGTGACCGCGTCCTGCTCACCCACCCGAGCCCCGTGAGCGCGGCCCCGGTGGACGACGTGGGGCCCAGCCGAGCCGACCGCGTGGCCGATGCCGCCGAGGAGTGGGCCGACCAGCTGGCCGCGGTCGGCGGCCGGAGCACGCTCCTGCACTTCCGGGACCTCAAGGTCGGGACGCTGGACCTCGCGGCGGCTGACGCCGAGGCACGCAAGCGGCTGGTGGACGGCGAGCCGACCCCGATCTCGCGGCTCTTCCCGCACGAGCCCCTGCGCAGCTCGGCCACTCGCTCCGCGCGAGCGATCCGGGCCAAGGCCGACGAGCTCCTCGAGGAACGGGGGCTGCACTGCTGCCGCCTCGCGGTCGGCATCGCGACGTGGTCCGACCCCTTCGCTGCACGCCGCCCCACCGCGCCGGTGCTCATGCGACCAGCCCGGGTGGAGCAGGTGGGCGGGGGCGGTGACCTCCTCGTCACCGTCTCCCCGGAGCCCCAGGTCAACCCGGTCTTGCTGCGCGCCATGGCCGAGCAGCTGGGCCTGCGGATCGAGCCCGACGACCTGCTGAACGCCGCAGGGGAGCTGCGCTACACCGTCGTCGTCGAGAAGCTGCGGGAGTTCGCCCCGCCGCACGTCGTCGACGGCTTCTCCGTGGCCCACCGCGCCGTCCTCGGCACCTTCTGCAACGCCGCCGCCGCCTTGACCGACGACCTCCGTACGGCCGGAGGCCAGCTGGTCGCGCACGACGTCGTCGCCGCGGTGGCCGGGGACCCGCTCGCGCTGTCCGCCCTGCGCGATCGGGCGCGGCGTGACGCCGACGAGCTGGCGCGAGCCGGCCCCGCGGGGGCCCAGGAGCTGTTGGTGCTCGATGCCGACGCCGGCCAGGAGGCCGCGGTCCGGGCGGCGTCGGCCGGGGACACGGTGCTGCTCGCGAGCCCGGGCACGGGAACGACGCAGACCGTCGTGAACCTGGCCGCCACCATCGTGGGGCAGGGGCGGAGCGTGCTCGTCGTGGCGGCCCAGCGGGAGGACGCCCTGGGCGTCACCCGACGGCTGACCCTCACCGGCATCGGCGCCGCCGTGCTGGACGCCCGGGACGGTCGGCCGCGCGGCGAGGTCGCCGCGGACCTCGCCGAGACGCTGCGGTTGACCGACGCCGCCCCCCACGACGGGACCGACGACGGCGCCGAGGACCTCGAGTCCCTCGGCCGCGACGTCACCGCCCGGCGCGACGCCCTGGCGTCGCACCGCGACACCATGCACCGTCCGCGCGAGCCGTGGGGGATCAGCGCCTACGCCGCCCAGGCCGTCGTCGCCGGGACGGCCCGGGAGGCCCGCAGCGACGTGCGACTCGGCCGCGACGTCGTGGCACACCTGCACGGCGAGTCCCGCAGCGCTGCCCGCGCGGCGCTGCGGGAGTACACCGACCTCGGCGGCCTCGCGCTGGGGCCGCAGGAGTCGCCCTGGCTCGGCTCCGACCCCGCGGATGCCGCGGACGCCCGTGCGGCCGGCGACCGGGTGGTCCGGCTCCGCGACCGGGAGCTGGAGCGCCTGCGTGACGCGGCGACCCGCGCCGCCGTCGAGGTCGGCCTGCCGGGCCCGGCGTCGCCGGCCGAGGCGTTCGACTCCGTGCGGCTGGTGGGACGTGCGGGCGACCTGCTCGGCACCTTCCGGACCGCCGTGTGGGATGCACCCCTCGCCCAGCTGGTCGAGGCCACGGCCGCCCGCCAGTGGCGGCGCGAGCACCACGGGACGCTGGGCTGGTTGGCCCGGAGGCGGCTGCGACGCGATGCGGCCGAGCTGCTCCGCGACCCGTCGTCGCAACCCGAGCGGGCCGACCTGCACGCCCGGCTGCTCCAGGCGTACGGCGTCGGGGCGGAGTGGGCCCACCGGGCGCGCGACGGCCGGCAGCCCCGGGTCGGGGCGTTCCACGACGACGCGCTTGCCGCGACTGCGTCCGTGGCCGCCGACCTCGACGCGCTCGCCTCGACCAACCCCCGTACGGGGGGGATCGCGGAGCTCTCCTGGACCGCGGCCCGGCAGCGGCTGGCGGAGCTGGCCGACGACGAGGGGACCCTGCTCAAGCTGCCCCGGCTGCACGAGCTGCAGGAAGCCCTCGAGGCAGCGGGGCTGGCACCGCTCGTGGAGGAGCTGCGGGCCCGCAACGCGGACGCGCCCACCGCGGTCGCGACCCTGGACCACGTCTGGCACGTCTCGCTGCTCGACGCCTGGCGGGTCGAGGACGACGCCTACGGGTCGGTCGACCCGCATGAGCTGGACGCCCAGGCCGCGGCCTACCGCGACGCGGACTCCCGGCTCCTGGACGCCGCCGCCGCTGCGGTGCGACGGGCGCACGCGGCCGGGGTGCGCGAGGCCCGCGAGGAGCACCCGGGGCAGGCCGCCCTGCTCGCCGCACAGCTCACCGTGCCGGCCCAGCCGCGCGGCATCGCCGACCTCGTCCGCGCCGCACCCGACGTGGCGCTCGCACTGAAGCCCTGCTGGGTCGTATCGCCGTACTCCGTCGCCGACGTGTTGCCGGCCCGCCGCCTCTTCGACGTCGTCGTGGTGCTGGGCGCCGGGACGCTGACCCCGGCCGAGTCGGTACCGGCGCTCCTGCGCGGCACCCGCGTGGTGCTGGCCGGTGGCGCGCACCAGTGGGTCCCCGCGCCCTTCACGGTCGCCGTCGAGGACGGTTCCGGTGGCGACGACGACGCCCCCGCGCCGCGCCCCAGGGAGTCGCTGCTCGAGGTGCTGGGTCCGCACCTGCCCGTACGGGAGATCACCTGGCACCACACGGCGCGGCACGAGCGCCTCGTCGGCTTCGCCAGCCGACAGGTGCACGCCGCCCGGTTGGTCACCACGCCGTCAGCCTTCCCGGCCGGGGAGTCCGAGACGGTTCGCCACGTGCTGGTGCGCACTGCCCCGGACGACGGCGACCCGGTCGAGAGTGCGGGCGCCGAGGTCCGCCAGGTGGTCGACCTCGTGGTCGAGCACGCCCGCTCCCGCCCGTACGAGAGCCTGGCCGTGGTCACGCTGGGCGCGCACCACGCGCGGCGGGTGGAGGACGCGGTCCGGGCCGCGCTCGCCCGGGAGCCTGAGCTGGACGGCTTCTTCGCCGAGGACCGTGAGGAGCGCTTCCTCGTCACGGATCTCGCGCACGCCCCGACGGGCACCCGGGACGCCCTGGTGCTCACCCTCGGCTACGGGCGGTCGGTGGACGGGCGGGTGCTCTACCGCTTCGGCCCGCTGGCGCACTCCGGCGGGGAGACGCGGCTGGCGGGCGTGCTCGCCCGCACGCGGAGCCGCTTCACGATCGTGTCGTCCTTCGGCGCTGAGGACCTGAACGAGCGCCGCCTGACGAGCGAGGGGCCCCGGGTGCTCCGCGACCTCCTCGCGTACGTCGGGAGTGGTGCCGCCGCCGGGGCGGGTGCGGGTAGCGACGTCGCCGACCCGCTCGAGGACGCTGTCCGGATCCGGCTGCAGGACGCCGGCGTGCCGTTGGTCGCGCACCTCGGGTCGTCGGCACGTCGGGTCGGGCTTGCCCTGTGCCACCCCCGACGGACCGGGCGCCTCGTCCTGGCGGTCGACACCGACGGGCCGGCCTGGGCGGCGTCCGGGTCCGTCCGGGAGTCCGACCGGATCGTCCCGGAGGAGCTCGAGAGGCGCGGGTGGCGGACGCACCGGGTCTGGTCCGCGGCGTGGGCGGCCGACCCGGACCGCGAGACCCGGCGCCTGCTCGCTGCGTACACGAGGGCCGTCGAGGAGGCCGACACCTACGACGCGGCGGTGACCGCTGCGGCCAACGACGCCGTGGTCGGGCCGCCCGACGAGGCGGTCGAGGCGGCCCGCTCTGCCGGCGTCTCCCGGCCGGCGCGACCGCGAGATGCCCGCCCGCCGGTGCGACCCGGTCGTCCGGCCGGGGGCTACTCCCTCGTCGAGCTGGTCGCCCTCGCCCGGTGGGTCGAGTCCGACGCCCGCCTCCGTACGGAGCGGGAGGCCGTCGTCGACGTCGCGGCCGAGCTCGGCCTGGACGCCACTGCTCCGCGGGTGGACCAGCTCCTCCGTCACGCCGTCCGGGCCGGCCGTGCGGCGGGGGGATGGCCGAGCCTCGGCGACAGCCCCGGCGACGGTCCCGCCGACGACCGCAGCGTCGCTGACGGCCCTGCGGGTGCCGGCCGGGTCGGCGCCGGGCCAGCCGACGCCCCCATGGCACTCGGCGTCGACGTGGAGCCTCCGTCCGACGGCCCGGCGGACGAGGGGGACCACGCGGTGGAGGACGGCTGACCGGGTCCACAGGTCGGTCGATGTCGTGCAACACGGGGCACCGGTGCGGATACGCTGAGCGCACCCGCGATTTCCGAGGAGCCGAAGCCGTGCGCGTCGCCGAGATCATGACCAAAGCCACCGTCACCGACTCGCACTCGGGGACCCTGCAGGCGGCGGCGGAGATCATGTGGCGCCAGCAGACCGGCTCCATCGTCATCGTCGAGGGCGGCGAGCTCGTCGGCATCGTGACCGAGCGAGACGTCCTGAAGGTGGTCGCCTCGGGCCAGGACGTGGCCAAGACCGTCGTCGGCGACGTGATGACGACCGGCGTCATCACGGTCGGCCCCGACACGCCCATCCGCGACGCCGCGCGCACCATGGCGCAGCACTGGATCCGTCACCTGCCGGTCGTCGCCGACGGAGAGCTGGTCGGGATCATCAGCCAGCGCGACGTCACCGGGATCTTCGCCGCGCTGTGGCGCGACGCCGGCTTCCCGGAGATCGACACCGACAGCCTGGTCCGGGCCCGCCGGCTCGAGCGGCTCGAGCCCGGCGACCTCGACTAGGGCGGTCCCGGTGAGTAGCCCGGGCCAGTGGGAGGACGACCTGGTCGTGCTGCCTGACACGACCTCCGACGAGACCGCCACCGGGTGGGGCGAGGACGACGAGTCCAACGACCGCCGACTCGCCGACGAGCGCCCACCGCACTGGGACTGACCCGGCGCGCGCCTTCCGGTGCAGCGCTCGGCTCGACGCTCCGCACGGAGCCTCAGGCCCGGGGCGCCTCGGTCCGCGCCGAGGGGCCGGTCGGCGGCAGTCCTTGCTGGGCTCGGAGCAGGTCACGGATCTCCTGCAGGAGCAGGACGTCCTCGGCCGGCGCCCCCGGCTGGTCCTCGTCGCCGCTGGCTCGCAGCCTGCGGAACCTGTTCGTCGGTGCGACGAAGACGAAGTAGACCACTGCGGCGATGAGGACGAAGTTGATCAGTGCGGTGATGATCTCGCCCCAGTTGACCGTGGCCTCGGGGAAGTCGCGCAGCGGGGTGGCCAGGCCGCCGGTGTCCGGGCTGCCGACGGCGGCGATAACCGGGTTGAGGAGGTTCTCGACCACGGACGTCACGACCGCGGTGAAGGCGGTGCCGATGACGACCGCGACCGCGAGGTCCAGGACGTTGCCACGGGTGATGAAGTCGCGGAAGCCCTTGATCATGCCTACCCCTCCTCGTCGCCCGGGAAGCCCCGGTCCAGAGCCAGCCGCAGGGTAGCGGCGCCCTGTGACGTCCACATGTCGTCGGTCACGGCATGGGTGGGGGCCGAAGCACCAGGGACAGCCGGGAGGTCACCGCGGCCGCGGCCAGCTCGCGGGCCTGGCTGCGCGTGGAGGCGACCACCAGCAGGGCGCCCTCGGCGAGCGTGGTCTGCTCGGCGTCCTGCGGCGTGGCCAGCACGGGGACGGCGGCGGCGACGACCCGGACCCGCGTGTCACCGGTGGTCGCGGTGGCGATGAGGTCGACCCGGTCGCCGGGCCGGACGACCGCGACGGAACCGTGATCCGCCACGCGCACCGGGCTCGCCACCAGCGACCTGCCCCAGCCCGCCAGGAGGGCCGGCCCCACCAGCCGGACGTCGGTCACCGGCTCGCCCGCGCGGACCGGGCCGGTGAGGACGCGGCCCTCGACGTCGTCCCCCGGTCGCAGCACGCCCGCGGGCACGGACCCGGCCGGCAACGCCACGGTGCGCAGGTCGTCGGGCGAGAGCCGCGCGCCGCCTCGCAGGTCGGTCGCCGCGGCGAGGACGTCGAGCGTGGGAGGCGGAGCCGGCTGCAGCGCCTGCATCCCGAGGGCCACCGATCCCGCAGCGAGACCTCCCGCGAGCAGCCGCCGGTGCCAGCCCGCCGCCCTGGCCAGCTCGGTCAGGTAGCGACGACCGGGCCGCCGCTCAGCCGGCACGGCCGGAGCGGCGACTCGGGTCGGGAGAGGGGGTGCCGGTCATGCCGGTGAGCGTAGGACGGTCGGCCGCGCGCGGTCCTCGGTCGTCCACAGGTGCGGTGCGGTGCGGTGCGGGCCCGGGGTGCCGCCAGTGCGTCTCCGGACCCGGCCGGTCGGCTCGGTCGGCTCGGTCGGCGTTCTCAGGCGGCGCTGGTGCCGGCCTTCGCCGTCGACCCGGACGACCCGGAGGTGCTGGGCTTGTCGGGGCCGCTGGTCGACGCCGAGGTGCCGGCGCCGGCCGGCACCGCGGCCCCGTCGCGCGAGTCGGAGGTGGAGTCCTTCGAGCCGGTGTCCTTACCGTCCTTGGCGGCGGCAGGCTTGCCGTCGGCGCGGCTGTCGGTGCGGTAGAAGCCCGAGCCCTTGAAGACGACCCCGACCGCCGAGTACACCTTGCGCAGCCGGCCCTCGCAGGCCGGGCAGGTCGTCAGTGCGTCGTCGGTGAACTTCTGCACGACCTCGAGCTGCTCACCGCAGTCGGTGCAGGCGTACTGGTAGGTCGGCACAGGCCCTCCCGGCAGGACACGGGGCCGTTAGCACTCGAGGCCCTCGACTGCCAATGATGCGTCACCCGGACCCGCCCCGTCCAGCGGCGGGGCGGCACGTACTCTGCTGCGGGTGCGTCGCCTGGTCACCGTCCTGTCCGTCGTGGCCGGAGTCCTGGTGGTGGCGCTGGTGGCGGGGACGGCGCTGACGGTGTGGTCGGTGCGCCGGCCGTTCCCCGACTACGCCGGCGAGCTGGTCCTCGACGGCCTCGGCGCCGAGGTCGAGGTGCTGCGCGACGAGCACGGCATCCCGCACGTCTACGCCGACACGGCGGAGGACCTCTTCCGGGCGCAGGGCTACGTGCACGCCCAGGACCGGTTCTGGCAGATGGACTTCCGGCGGCACGTCACGGCCGGTCGCCTGTCCGAGCTCTTCGGCGAGGACCAGGTCGAGACCGACGCGTTCCTGCGCACCCTCGGCTGGCGACGGGTCGCTCAGCAGGAGCTGCCGCTGCTGGACCCGGCCACGCGCCGCTACCTGCAGTCGTACGCGCAGGGCGTCAACGACTGGCTGCACGACCGCTCCGGCGGCGAGCTGGGGCTCGCCTACACGCTGCTCGGGCTCCAGGGAGGGGACACGGCTCCGGCGGACTGGACCGCCGTGGACTCCCTCGCCTGGCTCAAGGCGATGGCCTGGGACCTCCGCAGCAACATGATCGACGAGATCGACCGTGCGTTGCTCGCGGCGGTGCTGCCGACCGAGCGGGTCGAGCAGCTCTACCCGGACTACCCGTACGACCGGCACGCGCCGATCGTGGCGGACGAGGACCTGGCGGGCCCGACGGCCCAGGGGCGCGCCGCCGCCGACGCCGAGCCGACCGGACCCGGCGCCCCTCGCCGCCGACCGGACCCCGAGCCGCCGTCCGCGCAGTTGCCGTCCGGGGCGCTCGACGCACTCGCCGCGGTCCGCGAGCGGGTGGCCGCCGTGCCCGAGCTGCTCGGCAGCGGCCCGGGCGTGGGTTCGAACGCCTGGGTGGTCGACGGCTCGCTCACCGAGAGCGGCGCACCGATGGTGGTCAACGACACGCACCTCGCCCCCGAGGCTCCCTCCGTCTGGCACCAGGGCGGCCTGCACTGCCGCGAGGTGGGGCCGCGGTGCCCGTTCGACGTCGCCGGCTTCAGCTTCGCCGGCCTCCCCGGGGTGGTCATCGGGCACAACCAGAGCATCGCCTGGGGGTTCTCCAACCTGGCCGCGGACGTGGTCGACCTCTACCTGGAGGAGGTCCGCGGCGACTCGGTGCTCGTCGACGGCGAACGCGTCCCGCTGGAGCGCCGGACGGAGCGGATCGAGGTGGCGGGCGGCGAGCCGGTCCTCGCGACGGTGCGCAGCTCCCGGCACGGACCGCTGCTCTCCGACGCCTCGGCCGAGCTGCGCGACGTCGCCTCCGCAGCCCCGGTTCCGGACGAGGCGCCCCAGCCGGCGGAGGAGGGCTACGCGGTGGCCTTGCGCTGGACCGCGCTGGAGCCCGGCACCACCGCGGATGCCCTGTTCGCGCTCAACCAGGCCACCGACTGGGAGGGCTTCCGGGCGGCGGCGGCCCTGTTCGAGGTCCCGTCGCAGAACATGGTGTACGCCGACGTCGAAGGCCGGATCGGCTACCAGGCGCCCGGCAGGATCCCCGTACGGGCCTCCGGCGACGGTCGCTGGCCCGTGCCCGGATGGACGTCCGAGTACGACTGGGCCGGCTTCGTGCCGTTCGAGGCGCTGCCCAGCGTGGACGATCCCGAGGAGGGCGTCGTCGTCACCGCCAACCAGGCGGTCACCCCGCCCGCGTACCCGTTCTTCATCGGCAGTGACCAGGCGTACGGCTACCGGGCACAGCGCATCCGCGACCTGATCGAGGAGTCGGGGCCGCTCGACGCGGAGGGGATGGTCGCGATCCAGATGGACACCTGGAACGGCAACGCCGAGTTCCTCGTCCCCCACCTGCTGCGGGTGCCCGCCCTCGGCGACTACTACCGGGACGGGCAGGACCTGCTGCGGGACTGGGACTACCGCCAGGAGCCGGACTCGGCGGCGGCCGCCTACTTCAACGCGGTCTGGTCGAACCTGCTGCGGCTCACCTTCCACGACGAGCTGCCCGACGAGCTGTGGCCGTCCGGGGACGGGCGGTGGTTCGAGGTGGTGCGCGGGCTGATGGAGCGCTTCGACGACCCCTTCTGGGACGACGTCACCACGGAGACCGTGCGCGAGACCCGCGACACGATCCTCCGTCGCGCGATGGAGGACGCCCGCGACGACCTCACCCGCCGGCTCGGCAAGGACCCGGCGGGCTGGAGCTGGGGCCGCCTGCACGCGCTCGAGCTCCGGGAGGGCACCTTCGGCGACTCGGGCGTCGGGCCGGTCGAGGCGTTGTTCAACCGCGGCCCGTACGAGGTGGGCGGCGGCAAGGAGGTCGTCCGGGCCAACGGCTGGGACGCGGGCGCGGGCTACGAGGTCGACTGGGTGCCGTCGATGCGCATGGTGGTCGACCTGGGCGACCTCGACGCCTCCCGCTGGATCGACCTCACCGGCATCAGCGGGCACCCGTTCCACCGCCACTACGGTGACCAGACCGAGCTGTGGCGGACCGGCGCGACGCTGCCGATGCGGTGGGATGCCGGATCCGTACGGGAGGAGGCGGTGGACCGGATGGTGCTCGTCCCCTCCGGGTCGCCGCCCTCGTGACGGCGCGGCTCAGCGCAGCCGCACCAGCCCCGACGGCGTCGCGGCCGCGTGGACCGGTACGTCGTGCCGGTCGCGCGGCACCGGTAGGTCGAGCACCTCGCCGTCGTGCAGCAGGACGCAGGTGAACGCCCGCCCGCCCAGCCGAGCGAGCGCTCGGTCGTACGAGCCGCCGCCCCGGCCCAGGCGGACGCCGCGGCGGTCGGCCGCCAGGCCGGGAACGAGCACGGCCGCCGCGCCGACCACCGCACCGGTGCCCAGGGGCGGGCCGGTGGGCTCGAGCAGCCCGCGGGAGGCCTCCGTGAGCGCGGCGTCGCCCTCGTGGACCGCCCAGTCGAGGTCGCCGTCGGGCAGCATGACCGGGAGCAGCACCTCGGTCCCGTGCTCGAGCAGGGCGTCCAGGAGGGGCCCGGTCCCCGGCTCCCGCCCTACCGACACGTACGCGGCGACGACGCGGGCACGGCTCACCTCGGGCGTCGCCAGCAGCACGTCGCGGAGCGCTCGGGCGGCGGATCCCAGGTCGCCCGGCCGCAGCCGGCGGCGGGCGTCGAGCACCCGCCGGCGGAGCGCCGCCTTGGCGTCGGCGAGGTCGTCGGTCCGGGCGCGGGTCACGGGCTCACGCTACGGCCCCGGATCGCTAGGGTGACGCGCATGAACCATCGCGTGACGAAGGCGGTGATCCCGGCGGCCGGCCTCGGCACCCGCTTCCTGCCGGCGACCAAGGCCACGCCCAAGGAGATGCTCCCGGTCGTCGACAAGCCCGCAATCCAGTACGTCGTCGAGGAGGCGGTCGCCGCCGGGCTCGAGGACGTGCTGATGATCACGGGCCGGAACAAGCGGCCGCTGGAGGACCACTTCGACCGTGCCTACGAGCTCGAGGACGCCCTGCGCGCCAAGGGAGACGAGAGCCGGCTGGGCCAGGTGCAGGAGTCGAGCGAGCTGGCCACGGTCCACTACGTCCGCCAGGGCGACGCCATGGGGCTCGGGCACGCGGTGCTGTGCGCGGCGCAGCACGTCGGTGAGGAGTCCTTCGCCGTCCTGCTCGGCGACGACCTCATCGACCCGCGCGACCCGTTGCTGCGGAAGATGCTGGAGGTCCGGGCCGAGCTCGGCGGCAGCGTGGTCGCGCTCATCGAGGTCGACCCGCAGCAGGTGCACCTCTACGGCTGCGCCGCGGTCGAGCCCACGGACGCCGAGGACGTCGTCCGCGTCACCGACCTGGTCGAGAAGCCCGACGCGGCCGACGCGCCGAGCAACCTGGCGATCATCGGCCGGTACGTCCTGCACAGCGCCGTCTTCGACGTGCTCCGCGAGACCAAGCCGGGGAGGGGCGGCGAGATCCAGCTGACCGACGCCTTGACGACGCTGGCCGGCATGCCGGTGGACGAGGGCGGCGGCGTGCACGCCGTCGTGTTCCACGGTCGCCGCTACGACACCGGCGACCGGCTCGACTACCTGCGGACGACGGTGAAGCTGGCCAGCGAGCGCGAGGACCTCGGGCCGGAGTTCCGGGTCTGGTTGCGTGAGTACGTCGCCGCCCTGCCGGCCGAGGACGGGCCCGGGACCGGCGACCGGCGGTGAAGCGGGTCGCGGACCACCTGTCGGACATCCTGTCGGCGGTCCGGCCGCTCAACCCGCTCGACCTGCAGCTGCTCGACGCACACGGCTGCGTCCTCGCCGAGGAGGTGGTCGCTCCCTGGCCGCTGCCGCTCTTCGACAACTCCGCCATGGACGGCTACGCCGTACGGGCCGAGGACGTGACGGGAGCCAGCGCCGAGGAGCCCGTCGAGCTCCCCGTCGTCGGCGACATCGCCGCCGGCGAGTCCGAGCTGCAGGCGATCGGCGAGGGCATGTGCGCCCGGATCATGACCGGCGCGCCGCTACCGGCCGGGGCGGACGCGGTGGTCCCGGTCGAGCAGACCGACGGTGGGGTGGCCCGGGTGCAGCTGCGGCGCGCCGCTCGGGCGGGCGACTACGTCCGGCGGCTCGGCGAGGACGTCCGTACCGGCGACGTCGTCCTGCGGACGGGCACGTTCCTCGGGGCGGCCCAGATCGGCCTGCTGGCGGCCGTCGGCAAGGACCGGGTACGGGTCCGGCCGCGCCCGCGGGTCGTCGTCTTCTCGACGGGCAGCGAGCTGGTCGACCCGGGCCTGCGGCTGGACCGGGGCCAGATCACCGACTCGAACTCCTACACGCTCACGGCCGCCGCCAAGGAGGCCGGCGCCGTCCCGTACCGCGTGGGAATCGTCCCCGACGACGGGCAGCGGCTGGTGGACCTGATCGAGGACCAGCTGGTCCGGGCCGACCTGGTCGTCACCAGCGGGGGGGTGAGCGCGGGTGCCTACGACGTCGTCAAGCAGGCCCTCTCGGAGCTGGGGACGGTCCGCTTCGACGCGGTGGCCATGCAGCCGGGCATGCCGCAGGGCTTCGGGACGGTCGGCGACGAGGGCACCCCGATCTTCACCCTGCCGGGCAACCCGGTGAGCGCGTTCGTGTCGTTCGAGGTGTTCGTGCGGCCCGCGATCCGGCGGATGCTCGGTGTCTCGAAGCTGCACCGCCCGAGCGTCAAGGCCATCCTGCAGACGGCCCTGCGCTCACCGGAGGGCAAGCGTCAGTTCGCCCGGGCGCGGCTACAGCCGGCTCCCGACGGCTCGTACCTCGTGACCCCGCTCGACGGCCAGGCCTCGCACCTGATCGGCGACCTCGCCCACGCCAACGCACTCGTCGTGGTCCCCGAGCACGTCACCGACATCGCCGCGGGACAGCTGGTCGACGTCGTCCTCCTCGAACGGCGCAAGGGCTGAACCCGGTGCCCGAGTTCGCGCAGCGGCGGCTGACCCACGTCGACGAGGCCGGGGCGGCCCGCATGGTCGACGTCTCGGGCAAGGACGTCACGGTGCGGACGGCGGTCGCCCGCGGGCGCGTGGTGGTGTCCGCCGACGTGGTGGCGCTGCTGCGCGGCCCCGGCGTCCCCAAGGGCGACGCGCTCGCCGTCGCGCGGATCGCCGGCATCCAAGGTGCCAAGCGAACCCCGGACCTGGTGCCGCTGTGCCACCCTGTGGCCCTGCACGGGGTCACCGTCGACCTCGAGGTGCTCGACGCGGGCGTCGAGATCACCGCGACGGCGCGCACCGCCGACCGTACGGGCGTGGAGATGGAGGCTCTCACGGCGGTGGCGGCGGCCGGGCTGGCGCTGGTCGACATGGTCAAGGCCGTCGACCGGACCGCCGTGATCACCGACGTGCGGGTGGTGGCCAAGACGGGCGGGCGCTCCGGGGACTGGCACCGGGAGGAGCGGTGAGGGCCCTCGTGGTGACCGTGTCCAACCGGGCCGCGGCGGGGGTCTACGAGGACCGTGGCGGGCCGGTCCTGGTCGAGGGGCTGCACGCACTCGGGGCGGAGGTCGACGGGCCGGTGGTCGTCCCCGACGGCGAGCCGGTCGAGGCGGCGCTGCGCGAGGCAGTCGAGGCTGGCTACGACGTGGTGGTCACGACCGGAGGCACCGGGCTCACCCCGCTGGACCTGACCCCAGAGATGACCCGCCGGGTGCTGGACCGCGACGTGCCCGGGCTGGCCGAGGCCATCCGTACGTACGGGGTGGCGCAGGGGGTCCCGACCGCGGCGCTCTCGCGCGGCCTGGCCGGCCTGGCCGGCCGTACCCTCGTCGTCAACCTGCCCGGCTCGACCGGGGGCGTCCGCGACGGGCTGGCGGTGCTGAGGCCGGTGCTGGCCCACGCCGTCGACCAGGTCCACGGGGGTGACCACTGAGCACCCGCTCCGGTCCCGCCTGGCCCGCGTCCCTCGCCGAGGGTCCGGTCGGGCTGCGGCCGCTGCGCTATCGGGACGCCCGGGCCTGGAGCGAGGTGCGCGACCGCAACGCCGACTGGCTGCAGCCGTGGGAGCCCACCCCACCGAGCGAGCGCGCGGGCGGGCCCGTGACCTACCGGCAGATGGTCCGGCGGCTCAACGCGCAGGCGCGGTCCGGGGAGGCGTTCCCGTGGGCGGTGACCTACGACGCCCGGCTGGTCGGGCAGCTCACCGTCGCCGGCGTTACCCGGGGGTCCGCGCAGACGGGGAGCGCCGGCTACTGGGTGGACCGCGAGGTGGCCGGGCGAGGGATCATCCCGGCCGCCCTGGCGATGGCCGTGGACCATTGCTTCTTCGTCGCCGGGCTGCACCGGATCGAGGTCAACATCCGTCCCGAGAACCGGGCCAGCATCCGGGTCGTCGAGAAGCTCGGTCTTCGCCTGGAGGGCACCCGGTCGCTGTTCCTGCACATCGACGGCGCCTGGCGCGACCACCTGTCCTTCGCCGTCACGGTGGAGGAGGTGCCGGGCGGGCTGCTGCGGCGGTGGCGGGAGACCCGCCGCCCCACCGCTTCGGCGTGATGCTGCCCCCCAACGATCACGGCAGCCGCGTAAGTGGGTGCTGAGCCAGGTGAATGCACCGCGGCACGTGCCCAGTTGCCGCGGCACGGATGACGAACGGCTGCACAGGGGCCGCGTCACCGTCACCGGCGGTCCGCGACTTGGGCCGCTGGGCGCCACTCAGGTCACCGCCGTCACGCGCTTCACCGGCGACACACCGAGGCGGGTCCCCGCCCAGGGCGCCCTTGCCACTTACCGTCGATGCCCGTGGGGTGGAGCGGCCTGATCTACGCGGCGATCGTCGCGGGTTGGGCTGCCGTCCTCGTCCCGCGGTGGGTCCGGCGCAACGAGGAGGCCGAGCGGGCCCGGGCCGCCGACGTCCTCGCCGGCATCCGCGTCCTGGAGCGGCGGAACCCCGACGCCCTCGGCAATGGCGCCCGGCGGCAAGTCCTGCACGCCCCGCACCCGCCGACCCTCGACCTCCCACCCCGCCCGCGGCCGGCCGATCCCGACCACGTGGCCGGGGCCCGCCGGGTCCCCACGCCCCCACCTCGCCGGGTCGCGCGTGCCGCAGCCATGCGCCGCCGCCGGGTGTTCACCCTCCTCGCTGCTGTTCTCGTGGCCACCGCGACGACCGTCGTCGCCGGCGTGCTTTCCACCCTCGCACTCGCCGTCCCCGCCACCTTGCTCGCGGGCTTCGGGGTGGTCGCCCGCCGGGCTGTACGGCGGGAAGCGCAAGCCCTCGCCCGCGTCCGAATCCGGCAGGCCCGGTACGCCACCGGGGCGCAGGTCTCGCGTCCTCGGAGGGTGATCCCTCGGGCCACGGCCATGGGCGCCGACGATCGCAGCGACCGGCTGTCTCAGGCTGGCCCCCGTCTCGCTATCGCGGGAGCCCAGCACCCCGGCGTACGGGAAGGGGAGGTGGGCCTTCCCACCGCCGCAGCGCCCGGCGCCACCGTCGCAGATGGGCCCATCGCCGACGACCTCGACGACACGGACTCGTGGGCCCCCGTACCGGTGCCACTCCCGACCTACGTCACCGCACCCAAGGCGCCGAGGGTGATCCGGCGGATCGACCTGTCCTCCTGCCAGGCCTGGACGTCCGGTGGGGTGGGCCAGGGCGATGCGCCCACAGGTCGGCAGATCCGGACCGACGGGGCGAGCGCGGACGACGCACCGGCAGCCGGCTTCCCGGAGCTGCCGCCAGTCCTCGCGGCCACCTCGGCCGGTCTGGATACCACGGACGAACCAGACACAACCACCGACGACAGCGATGAGGGCTACGACCACCGCCGTGCCGTGGGCGACTGACCGTCGCGGTTCGGACCGGCCGTGGGCCGGGTGCTAACCTGTCCGCCGGTCTCGGGGCTGTGGCGCAGTCCGGTAGCGCACCTCGTTCGCATCGAGGGGGTCAGGGGTTCGAATCCCCTCAGCTCCACC
>DATHUJ010000085.1:0-1607 GCA_035462375.1 Jiangellales bacterium | reverse complement strand
ACAGCAGCCGCCGTACGTCAGCCAGCTCGTGCCGTCGACCGACGAACGAGCTGCGCTCCGCAGGCAGGCGGACGGCCGTCCGCGCCTCGCTGGACCTCTCCACGCCCTCGACGGTACGGGTGCCGGGAAGACCCGTACCGGGGTCCGGAGGACTACGGATGTCAGGTGCCGGAGCTGCAGGCACGGTGCATGAGTGACCGACCAATGGCTACGAGAGGAGCGGGACGGTGACCGACGCTCCCTGTTCCTCGTGGAGCTGCGGGTGGCCAGGGGCGCTTCCGGCGATCTCGACCGCATGCAGGCGGCGTTGCGGCACGCGGTGTCGAGGCTCGGCCGCAGCGGGGTGGCGATCCGGTGGGCCGGCTCCGTGGCGCTGCCAGGAGACGCACGGTGCCTGTGCGTCGTCGAGGCCACCGATCACGCCCAGGTCGCACTTGCCCGGGACACCGCCGGCCTGACCGCCAGCATCCAGCCGACCGAGGAGAACTGAATCATGAGCAATGTCAGTGGGGAAGAGATGCTCTCGTCCTCCGGGGCGCGGGCAGGGACCCCAGTAGCCGACGACCCGTCGCTGCAGCCGTTGCTGGTGTTCGCGGCCATCGCGGTCACCACGGGATGCCTCCTCCTGGGGGCAAGCGTGGCCCTCGACCTGCCCAGCGAACCGTTCGCCCTCGCGACCCTGATCGTGGGCATGCTGCTGCCTGCCCTGGTGATCACGGCTCGGCGAGCCGGTGGGACCGGGGTTCGTGCGCTGCTCCGCGACGCGGTGCGCCTGCCGCGTCCGCTGTGGTGGGGACTCTTCGCGGCGCTCGCCGTGCCGGCGCTCGCCTGGACGGCAGCTTCGGCGGCCGGTGGCGCGCATCCGCTCACGAGCTCACTGCTCATCGGCTTCGCCGTCCAGCTCGTCACCGGCGCGATCATCATCAACATCTGGGAGGAGATGGTCCTGACGGGCTTCGTCCAGCGACGCTCGATGGCGCGCTGGGGAGTGGTCGGTGGCAGCCTGGCGACGGCAGCGGTCTTCGTCGGGATCCACCTCCCGCTGGCCTTCGACGGCGCCGCTGACGCCGGCGACGTCGCCCTGGGACTGTCCGCTCTGGTCGCGGTCGGCGTCGGCCTGCGGTTCCTCATCGCCGGTGTGGACGCCTGGAGCGGACGCAGCTTGCTGACCGTGGGCGTGCTGCACGCGTCCTTCAATGCGACGGCCGATCTCCTCCAGGCGGATTACGACTGGGTGCGGTACGTCGTGACGGTGCTGCTCGGACTGGCTGCCCTCGCCGTCCTCCTGTCCCGGAGCGTCGGCCGGAGGCAGCCGGGTCAGCGGCTCGGTGCCGCCGGCTGAGCTGATAGCGCGGCGATCCCGACTCCGTAGGCTCGCTGCCGTGGGGTCGCTGCGCCTGATCACGTACAACGTCCGGTCGTTGCGGGACGACCGCCGGGCGGTGTCGCGACTGCTCTTCGGCCTGGACCCGGACGTGGTGTGCGTGCAGGAGGCCCCGCGGTTCCTCTTCTGGCGTCGGAGCGGGCGGGGGATGGCCCGCCGTGCCGGGCTGGCCTTCGTGGCCGGAGGCCGTACGACGGGGGGTTCGGCACTCCTGGTCGGCCGG
>DATHUJ010000084.1:0-3293 GCA_035462375.1 Jiangellales bacterium | reverse complement strand
GCATCCACGGCGTGGAGCTTCCCGTCGGCGAAGTCCGCCACGCTACCGATCCTGACTCGACCTGGCATGTCACGGTTCCTCGTCTCGGGTGCCTGGCTCCGTTCTACCAGCGCGCCGACGCTAACGTCACTGTTGTTCGTGCCACCGCCCCGCAAACAAGAGCGCGCTCGCGGCGGAAAGACGTGCGTCCCGAATTCTCCGTCAAGCCCGGCTCGAGCGGAGAACCGCGCACTACCGCCCGGGTGCGGGTTCTCCCTGACCATGCCTCGTCCTCTGGCGAGCAGCGGTTAGTTGTGCGCGGTCGGGAGGTCGAACCCGACATGACCACCATCGCGAGCATCACCATGTCACTGGACGGCTTCGTCACCGGTCCCGACGACCGGCCCGGCCAGGGCCTCGGCGTCGGCGGCGAGCGGTTGCACTACTGGGTCTTCGGCGGGCCGTGGACCTACGACGGCGAGCAGGACTTCGACGCCATGTCCGGGGATGACAGGGCCTACTACGACGGGCTGGTCGAGCGGATCGGCTCCGGCATCGTGGGTCGCGGGATGTACGACGCCGCGGGCGCCTGGGGCGGGCAGAACCCCTTCCCGGGCACACTGGTCGTGCTCACCCACCGCACCGCCGACCCGCACGACGAGAGCTTTGTCTTCGTCGACAAGCTCAGCGAGGCGCTGCGGCTGGCCCGGGAGGCGGCCGGCGACAAGGCCGTGAGCATCGGCGGTGGGGCCGATGTGATCCGTCAGGCCCTTGCCGCCGGCGAGGTCGACGAGCTCAGCCTCTCCATCGCTCCGGTGGTCCTCGGCGCCGGCAAGCCGCTCTTCGACGGCAGCCTCGAACTCAACCTCGAACCGCTCGGGGTGTACCAGTCGCGCTGGGCCACGCACGTGCGGTACGCCGTCACCCGATGAGCGCCAAGCCCGAACCGAGCAACGCGATCGAGGCCCCGGCGGTACGGCGTGCTGACCGTCTGTCCCCACACCAGAAGGCCTGCGAAAGCCCTGCGGGAGACGCGGCGAAAGGACGCAGCAGCACTTGGCCGCCCTGACCCCGGCAGACAGGTCGACCATGCGGCGCTCCGCGTCGTGACTGCAGTGCCTGCGGAGGGGCCTGTCACGCACCCAAGGGCGATGCCAACGACGCCTGCCCGTCCGCTGAGCACGAGCCGGAAACAGTCAGTCCGCAGCGTTGACCGCCTCGGTCACCGTCTCCGGCGGGCCCTCCAGGCACCGGTAGCGCAGCAGCATCACCCCTGCGGGATACAACTTCGGCGGCTCAACCTGCTCGAAGCGGGTGGCGGCTGTGCCTTCAGGAAAGAGCTTCTTGCCCTGCCCGATCACGACCGGACACACCCACAGGTTCACCCGGTCGACCAGGGCCTCGCGGAACAGGGTCTGCAGCAGGTTCGCGCTGCCCCACGTGTGGATCTGCTCATGCCGCTCACGCAGGTCACGAACCTCGGCGCCCACGTCGGTTATCTGGGTGCTGGCGTCCCAGGACAGTGCTGGCGTGCCGCGGGACGCGACGTACTTGGGGACCCGGTCGAAGGCCCGGCCGATCTCGTCGGTCTTGCCCGGCCAGTAGTCGCGGAAGATGTCGTACGTCGTGCGACCCAGCAGCAGCGCGTCGGATGCCTGCACGTCCGCATTGATCTGTTCGCCGGACTCTGCATCCCAGAACGGGCGCTCCCAGCCGGCGTACTGGAAGTCGCCGTCCTGCTCGGTGGGGCCACCGTTAGCCTGGATCACGCCGTCGAGCGTGATGTTCATGTTGACGTGCACCTCACCCATCGCGCCATCTCCTCGGCATTCAGATCGGGCCGTGTCACTCACGCGGAGGACGACGACCTCGAGCAGTCCGGTCCATCTCAATGCTCCTGACGCCAGAGGCTGCCCTCCACAGCCTGTCGCCGTCGACGCCTCGCCGCCATCCCAGCTTCGTGGGACCCAGGCGCACGTGATGACCCGCGCAGTTCTCTGAAATCATGGGACCCGCGAGACATCCCTCCTGTGTGGGCCCGCGACTGTTCTTCCAGCGCGTTCCCGAAGGCAAGGTCGTCAAGAACCGGCTGCATCTTGACGTGCGGGTCGGCAGCGGGCTCGTGGGTGAAGAGCGCCTGGCCGCACTCGAGGCCGAATGCGCACGACTGGTCGCGCTTGGCGCGGTCGGCGTGCGACTACTGCCTGCCAATGGCGTCGACGAGTCGTGCCTCGTGATGCAGGACATCGAGGGCAACGAGTTCTGTCTCGACTGAGCGGCCGCGAACGTGTCCTCGTTGCCCTGCCAAACGTGCCTGAAACGGCGGACCGGGCGGGCACACAGCTGGCACTGCGCGTCCGAGTCGGCGGAGTGACGCGCGCCGGTAGCCTGACGGCACGCCGCGGCGGTCTCGTCAGTCGAGGGCCGGCGGCCGGTCGACTGCTCGGCCTTGCACCCTCCCTATCGCATGTTGGCCGGCGCCAAACAGGGGAGAAAGGGGAGTGCAAGATCGCCTTGGTGATCTGGTCGGTGTTGGAACCACCATGATCACCAACGCGGTGTCGCGCTCGCCCCTTTACACCCTCACCGGCGTGTCACCCGCCGGACACCGCCGCAACCGGCGACTACGCCGGGGGCCCCTGGCACTCCGCCTTGTCGCATAACGGACCCATGGACAATGCCGGAGCCCTGCGCCTCAACCACCGTGGGAGATCTTGTGGGTGTGTGCGGGGTCGGTGGAATGGCCGGGGAAGACGTGTGCGCTCGGGTCGACGATCACGGCCGCGTTGTTGACTGCGGTTGCGGCCTCCCCGAAACCGACCGCGATCAGCTTGACCTTGCCTTCGTAGTCGACGATGTCGCCCGCGGCGAACACGCGCGGGATGCTCGTGTGCATCCCGGTGTCCACCAGGATGTGACGCTTGCGGAGCGCCAGGCCCCACCGGGTGAACGGGCCCAAGTCCGCAGTGAACCCCAGGGCCGCGACGATCACCTGGACGTCGAGCTGCTCGCCGGTGCTGCCGTCCCGGTTGTCGAAGACCTCGACGCCTGTGATCCGCTCGTCGCCGTACACCTTGGCGACCTCGTACGGCGTTAGCAAGCGCACGGACGACGCCAGCACCTGGTCCACGGTTGCCCGGTGGGCCCGGAACCGCTCACGGCGGTGCACCAGGGTCACCGTCCTGGCGATCGGCTCGAGGCTGACCGCCCAGTCGAACGCCGAGTCGCCTCCCCCAACGATGAGGACGTCAAGGCCGGCCAAGTCGTGCAGCTGCGGTACGAAGTACACCAGCCCGTGGCGCTCCCAGCCTTCG